>DATAOL010000221.1:0-15232 GCA_036265755.1 Gaiellaceae bacterium
AAGCGCGTCTCCTTGACGGACGAGCCGCAGACTTCGGGGTGGTCGGCCAGCCAGCGGAAGAGTGAGCTCGTGCCACTCTTCGGCGCACCTGCGAGGACGGCGTTCGGTAGCACAGTTCTCCACCGCTGATCGTACCCCCGCCGGCTCCGGCTCTCGACGGCTGCTTCAGCGCCACGCGGACAGGTCGAGCCCCGTGAGCTCCGCGAGCCTCTCGTCGTACGGGGCGAACGCCCGGTCGAGGTCGCGCAGGACGTCGGCCTCGTCCCCCGCTTGGCCGAAGCGGACGGGCTCGACGTTGATCCGGGCGTACGCGCCCGCCGTCGCGGCCTTGAGCCGTTGCCTCGTTCCGGGCGAGAGGCGACGGCCGACCGCGCGACGGGCCAGGTGCAGCCAGGGGCGCCGGATCCGGTAGGTCGTGTTCTTCCGCCCGAACGCATACGTGTCGTAGAAGTCCGGGTCGAGGCCGACCCGGGCCGCCACCGCCTTTGCAAAGGCACATGGGTCGCGCCGAAGGTCCTCGAAGAGAAAGAAATGGATGCTCGAGCGGGGGAAGCGCGCGAGCCAGGCCGGGAGGTAGTCGGCGTACCTGCTCTGGGAGAGGGCCGTGTTCGCATGCGCGTAGTCGGGGATGCGCGGGTCTCCGGCCTCGACGAGTCGGACGAACTCGCCGAACGTGAGGCCGCTCTCGATGCGAACGAGGCTGTCGCGCACGAAATGGAAGTGCGAGGAGACGCGCGCAGACGGCTTCCTGAACACGAAGACGATCTGGGGCTGAGGCTCGATCCGGGCGAGCGCCTCGGGAGCGGTTGCTTGATAGAGGTAGACCGGCGTCGCCTCGAGGACGACCTTGGGCTTCGCTTCTTCGCACTGCCGGAAGTACTCCTCGTACCCGGCGAGCCCGTGGTCGCGGTAGTTCGATTTCTCGTTGAAGAGCGGGTCGCCGGGATCGAGGAAGTACCGGGCCTCCTTGACGTTCGATCCGCACACATCCGGGTGGTCGGCGAGCCAGGCGAAGAGCGATGTCGTCCCGCACTTCGGGGCGCCTGCGATGACGACGTTCGGCAGCATTGCCCTCAGGACCGATCGTACAGCGCCGGCGCCGTAGGCGGGAAGCGTCCTTGACCTACGACACGCTGGGTAATAGGTTTCCGGTTGGCGTCACGGGAGGGGTCATCGCGGTCCGGAACTCGAGGAGAAGGCGTACGTTCGTCGGCTTGCCCGCCGTCAAGGGACTGCTTCTCGTGTGCGCGCTCGCGCTGGCCGCAGCCGGCTGGGCGGCCGCGACGCCATCGGCGGCGCGCGCAGCCGTCGGCGACATCGGCTACCAGGGACCATCGACGACGGGGTCGCAGGCGGCGCTGACAGGGGAGAAGCCCGAGAGCAAACTGTGGTGGAACGACGGCTCTTGGTGGGCGAGCATGTGGTCGCAGCCCAGCTCGGCATACCACATCTTCCGTCTGAACCTGGGCTCGCAGAGCTGGGTCGATACGGGGGTGGTGTTGGACAACCGTTCCAGCTCGCGGGCGGACACGCTCTGGGACGCGTCCTCGGGGAAGTTGTACGTGGCCTCGCACGTCTTCTCGACCGGGTCGAGCTCTGGGAACCCGGCCCGCTTGTACCGCTACAGCTACGACACGGCCACGGATGCGTATTCGCTGGACTCCGGCTTCCCGGTCACGATCGGAACCTACAAGACGGAGGCGCTGACGCTGGCCAAGGACTCGACCGGGCAGCTGTGGGCGACGTGGAAACAGGGGACGACGTTCGTCGTCAACGCGAGCATCTGCAACCCCACGTGCAACGACGCGGCCTGGGGCACCCCGTTCACGCCGAACGTGCCCGGTACGAAGGCGACGTTCGACAGCGACGACAACTCCGCGGTGATCGCCTTCGCCGGGAAGGTGGGCGTGTTCTGGAGCAACCAGACCAACGGGACCGATTACTTCGCGGTCCACGCCGATTCGGATCCCGACACGACCTGGAGCGGCGAAACCGCGCTGACTGGTCCCAACATGGCCGACGACCACATGAACTTGAAGACCGACAGCGCCGGGCGCGTCTACGCGGCCGTCAAAACGTCTCTGAGCGGCTCGACCGACCCGCTCGTCTATCTGCTCGTCCGAAGCCCCACAGGCACCTGGACACGAAACGTGTTCGGGCTCAAACGCGACCACCACACGCGGGCGATCGTGGAGCTCGACGAGTCGCAGGGCGTCGTGCACATGTTCGCCACCTCACCCGAGTCCAGCGGCTCCATCTTCGAGAAGACGTCGCCCATGGGCTCGATCTCCTTTCCTGCCGGCCTGGGCACGGAGGTGATCAAGGACGCCGATGGCAAGGTCAACAACGTCAGCTCGACCAAACAGAACGTCAGCGGCGCCACAGGGCTCGTCATCCTCGCATCCAGCGGGCAACGCTTCTACTTCCACCAGTACTTCCCCCTCACCGGTGGCGGCGGAGGTGGGCCGACGGCCGACTTCTCGGGCACGCCCACGAGCGGGACAGCGCCGCTGACGGTTCAGTTCACGGACCACTCGACCGGCGGCCCGACCGCCTGGCAGTGGGATTTCCAGAACGACGGAACGGTCGACTCGACGGACCAGAACCCCACCTTCGTCTACACGAGCACGGGCACCTATTCGGTGAAGCTGACGGTTTCCAACACCTCGGGCTCCGACACCCAGACCAGGACCGGCTATATCACGGTGACGGCCGCGGGCTCGACCGTGTCGTTCACGCCGACCGACGACGCCTTTGTCCGTTCGAACAATCCAAACGAGAACAACGGCAACGCCGACACGCTGCGGACGTGGAAGGGGAGCGGACAGACGAACTCCTTTCTCAAGTTCGACGTCAGCGGCGTGACCGGGACGGTTACCTCCGCGAAGCTCCGCCTCTTCGTCGTCGCGCAGAGTCCGAATGCCGGCAATGTCTTCCCGGTCGGCGACACCTCCTGGACCGAGGGAGCGATCACATGGGCCACGAGCCCCGCGATCGGCTCGACACGAATCGGCCAGGGCGGGCCCGCCCCCCTCGGGACGTGGATCGAGATCGATCTCGGCTCGGCCATCAGCGGTAACGGCACGGTTAGCCTCGCACTCGTCGGCGCCTCGAGCACGGCCGCCTGGTTCTCGAGCGGCGAGGGCGCCAACCCGCCCCAGCTGGTCCTGACGCAGAGCTAAAGTCCGCCTCGTGGGGGTTTTCTTCACGGACGGCCGGTCCGCTCGCAGCGGCTGCATGGCCAGCGGACGCGTCGAAGACGCGGGTCGGCGAGCCGTCCGCACCGCGAGCTGCGTCCTGCGGTCAACAGCGTGAGGGACGCCGACACGGTTTCCGCGCCGGCGTCCTCCGGCCCGGCCGTGACCTCCGGGCGCGAGACGACGAAGAAGCAGCTCCGCGGTTCGAGCCTGCTGCTCTCGGGAAGGCTCCTCTCCCTCGGGATCAACTTCGCGATCCAGGTCCTCATCGTTCGCTACCTCTCGAAGGAGGACTACGGCGCGTACGCATACGCACTCAGCCTCGTCAGCCTCGGCGTGAGCATCGCGACCTTCGGACTCGACCGCTCGATCACGCGGTTCATCCCGATCTACGACGAGGAGAAGGAGTACGACAAGCTCTGGGGGACGATCGTCATGGTCACCGGGACGATCCTCTCGATCAGTCTCGGCCTCATCCTGCTCGTCTACGGCTTCCACAACCTCGCGACCGGGTCGCTGATCTCGAACGAGCAGGCGACCTCGCTCCTCCTCATCATGGTGTTCTCGGTACCGATCCAGGCCGTGGACGGCCTGTCGATGGGGCTCTTCGCGGTCATGGCGAAGCCGCGGGCCATCTTCTACCGGAAGAACGTGCTCGGGCCTCTCCTTCGCCTGACCGTCGTCCTCCTGCTGGTCTTCTCGGGCGCAGGCGTCATGTTCCTCGCCGCCGGCTTCGTCATCGCCGGCGCGCTCACGGTTGGGCTGTACTCGATCTTCCTCTACCGCACCGTCAAGAACGAGGGGCTCCTCGACCACTTTCACTGGGGGAGCCTCCAGATGCCGGGGCGCGAGATCTTCGGCTTCACGGTTCCGCTGCTCGCCTCCGATCTCCTCTACATGGTCATGAACACGACCGACGCAGTCCTCGTGGGCCACTTTCGCGGGACGGACGCGGTCGGGGCGCTGCGCGTCGTCCTCCCGGTCGCCCAGCTGAACCTGCTCGTTTTCTCGAGCTTCACCCTCCTCTTCACGCCTGCGGCCGCACGGCTCTTCGCGCGCACGGACACCGAGGGCATCAGCCACCTCTACTGGCAGACCGCGACCTGGATCGCCGTGCTCACGTTCCCGATCTTCGCCCTGACCTTCTCGCTCTCCGAGCCGGTCACGACCACGCTCTACGGCGAGCGGTACTCGAGCTCGGCGACGTACCTCACGCTCTTCGCGCTCGCCTACTACTTCAATGCGGCGCTGGGGTTCAACGGCCTGACGCTGAAGGTCTTCGGGAAGGTCGGTTTCGTCGTCGTCATCAGCATCGTCGCCGCGGCCACGAACCTCGCGCTGAACTTCGCGCTCGTCCCCACCTACGGTGCGCTCGGAGCGGCGATCGCGACGAGCTCGACGCTCATCGTCCACAACGTCTTGAAGCAATGGGGCCTTCGCCGCGGTACGGGAATCAGCCTCTTCCAACGGGAGGACGCGATCGCCTACGCCGCCGTAGCCGTGGCCGCCGGCACGCTCTTCGTCCTGCACGAGCTGCTCCACCCCTCCATCTGGATCGCCGTTCCGCTCGCCGCGATCGCCTCGGTGGCGGTCCTCGCGCTCAGCCGAAACGTCCTCCGGGCCGGTGACACGTTCCCGGAGCTGGCCCGCTTCCGGCTCCTCCGCTGGTTCATCCAGCGATGAGCCGTCCCCTGCCCGTGGGAGGCGCGACAATCCCCCACGCCCCGCGAGCGACCGCGCGGAGGCGACCCGGGTATCGTCTGCGGTCCTCCATGCACCGCGCGCCTCGACCGAATCCGACCCTCGTCCAGCGCACCCGGGTTTGAGATCCGGCACGGTATCCCGCACGGTCTTCTGGGGATCGGCCGGACTCCTGGCCTACGCGTACGCAGGCTTCCCTCTCCTCGCCGCGGCTCGGGCCCTCGTACGACCACGCCCGATCCTCGCACGTGACGATCTTCCCACCCTGACCGTCGTCATCCCGGCGTACAACGAGGAGGAGGTCATCGCGGAGAAGCTCGAGAACACCCTCGCGGCCGGGTACCCGCGCGACCGGCTCGACGTGATCGTGGCCTCCGACGGATCGGACGACCGCACGAACGAGCGCGTGCGGTCGTTCGGCAACGGCGTGCGCCTGCTCGACCTCCCGAGGGCTGGCAAGAACGCGGCCCTCAATGAGGCGGCGGCGGCGGCCCGGGGCGAAATCATCGCCTTCACAGACGCCGACGTGAAGCTCACCGAGGACGCACTTCGGCGCCTCGTCGCGCCCTTCGCGGATCCATCCGTAGGCGGCGTCGCGGGCGAGCGGCGGCACGGGAACCTTTCCAGGCGGCGACGCCTGAACACCGGCAAGCGCACGATGCGGCGGCTCCTGAGCCGCTCGGGAAGCCTCACGTCCGCGGAGGGGCAACTCCATGCGCTCCGGCGAGAGCTTTTTCGCCCCATCCCACCCGCCGTCCTCGACGATTTCTGGATCTCCACCCGCGTCGTAGCGGGTCACCGGCGCCTCGTCTACGAGCGCGAGGCCGGTACGTACCCCTTCGCCGGCGCCACCGTGCTCACCGACCCATTCGGGCGCAAGGTCCGGATGACCGGCCTGTGGTTCCGGGCCGTCTGGCTCGGCCGCGACCTGCTCAACCCGGTCGAGCACGGGTTCTATGCGGTTCAGCTCGCATCGCACAAGCTGCTCCGGCGGCTGGCTTTCGTCCCGATCCTCGGGCTCGGGGCGAGCGGGTCGTTCCTCCGCCGCTCCGGGCCGTTCTACCGGGCAGTCTGGCTGGCTCAGGGAGGCCTCCACGGCGCAGCGCTCGCGGGATACCTCCTGCGCGGTACGAGGCTCGGCCGCCTCAAGGTGTTGAAGGCCGCACTCACATTCGACTTGAACCACGCGGCGGCGGCGGTGGCCGTCGCCGAGCAGCTCCGCGGGCACAATGCGCTGGACGACATGTGGGAGCCGCAGCGCGTGGAGGCGCCGGGCGCTGGCAGCGAGGGCCCGGTGACCGCGGGGGCGTCCGGACCGCCAGACGGCCCATTGCCCTAAGGCACTCCACGCTTCGCCGCTTTGTCGCGGCGCCTTGCGTGTATGGCTTGACGAGACCCATCGAACGCAAATTCGCAGGCCCGCGTGCGTCGATCACGTCCTCGTCCTGGAACCCGGCGCCTGCCTGCGCCGGGCCGGCACGGCCGCCGGTACCTTGCCTGCATGCCCTCGAGCCCGCATCGGGCCGAGGCTGATCGAGCCGTGGAACACGACCAACGCGAAACGGAGACCCCGCCATCGCAGCTCGAGCCGCCCGGCCGAGCCGAGCCTCGGAGAGCGCGCCCGGCCAAGCCCCTCCGTATGACACGGCACGCTCTGCTTGCCGCTGCGGTGGGACTCGGGGTCTACTTGCTGCGGCCGGATCGGATCGCACGCGAGGCCGACCGCGTCGAGGTCGTCGAGCCGCCGCCGCCTCCGCCGCCGGCTCCGGCTCCCGCTCCCGATTCGCCCGGGCCCGGGCTCTGGATCTCGCGGTCCGAGCTGAAAGGCATTCCCATGAGCGGTCCAGCCTGGGACGCCTTGCTGGCCGTGGCCGAGGGTGATCTCGGGACGGCCAACGTGTCCGACCAGGACTCCACTCACGACACCGGCACGCTCGCGTGCGCGCTTGCCGCTGTCCGGACGAAGAGATCCGATCTTCGGGAGAAGGCGACGAACGCACTCGAGTCAGCCATCGGCACCGAGGAAGGTGCCCGTTGGCTCGCCATAGGACGCAATCTCGGCGCGTACGTCATCGCAGCGGACGTCCTCGACATCCGCTCCGGCCCGATCCACGACTGGCTGGCGAGCTTCCTGACGCGCACGTTGCGGGACAACAACACCGACGAGCAGGTCGTGGCAGGCAACTGGGGCTCCGGTTCGAACGCCGTCGCCCAGATGGGCTTCGTCACCGCGGCGCTCTCGGTCTATACAAAGGACTCTGCCCGCCTTGCCAGCTCCTGGGACGGTTTTCGCCGCTACTGCGGCGATCGCTCGAGCGGCGTCACGGAGACCTCGAACTCCGATGCCTGGCAGCTGATCCCCTCCGACCCGGTCGGGATCCAGGACAAGGGCGCGAGGAAGGACGGGTGCCGGCTGGACGGAGCGATTGCCAACGACATGTCTCGCGGCGGCGACAACGTGTGCTCGCCCACGTGGACGCAGTACCCCTGGGTCGGGCTGGAGGGAGCGGTCCCGGCTGCGCTCGTCTTCGCCCGATCCGGCTATCCCGCCTGGGAGCTCGTGGACGGCGCGATCCGGAGGGCGCTCGCCTACCTCTGGTTCCTGCGCCAGACCACTGGGAACGTCGACTGGTTCGACGGGTCACGGTCGAACGAGTGCATCTATCTCGTGAACCGCGCCTACGGAACCAACTTCATCTGCTCGCTTCCCGTCGGCAACGGCAGGACGTTCGGGTTCACGGACTGGACTCACGCGCCGGGCGGCGCGGCGCTTCAGCGCACCGCGCGCAAGCGGGGCTGAGGCACTCGACTGCGGGCCGACGCGGTTCCCACCGCTAGCTTCGAACGGGCGCCATGTCCCGGTTCCGCGCCTCCTCTTCCTGGTCTCGGCGGAGCACCCAGATCGCTGCGCTCGCGAGTGCGAGCACGGCCCAGAAGTAGCGTTGATAGGAGAGTTGGAGGAAGAGCGCGGTTGCGAGATAGCCGACGAGCCCGAAGAGGAAGGAGCTTGCGATGATCGCCCGCTCCGGATCTCTGTTCCGCCAGTAGCGCGCCTGCCGGTACAGGAGAACGAGCGCAACGGTCACCATGGTCAAAAACGCGGTGAGCCCGATGATGCCCGTGTCAGCCGCCGTCTCCAGGTAGAGGCTGTGACCGCGTCGTTCGCTCCCGAGGTACCGCAGTCCGAGCCGGTTTCCGTAATCGCGCGAGTAGTCGTGGAAGTAGACGCCGGGCCCCACTCCGGTCACGGGATGGTCGAGGAACACGTACAGCGCCGCGAGGTTCTCCGTCTCGCGGCCGACGAGCGCCGAGTCCGGCCTGTCCGTGGAATTCGTCGAGCTCGACGTCGAGAGCTTGGTCACGCCCTGGAGCGAGCTGAGCCGGATGATGTAGCTCGGAACGACGAGGGCGACGATCGCCGTCAGGACGGCGAGAGTGGGCACGACGTGTCGCAGCTTGAGCTCGCGCAGGAGGAGGGTCAGGACGATCGTGATCGCGACCGCGACGGCCGCCCCGCGTGAAAACGTCAGGAAGATTCCGCCGGCGATCAGCACCGAACAGAGCCCGCCTGCAAGGCGGTGGCTCCGTCGCGGGTCGCGGAACGCACGGATGAGCGCGAGCGGGAAGACGACGGCGAGGATCTGCGCGTAGCGGTTCTCGCTCCCGAACGGCCCCCCGAGCCTCGGTCTCAGCTCCTTCTGCGTCGACCCCGCGGGTGCGATGTTGAAGCCGCCACCGTTGTCGAGCCTGTCGACCTGGGCGAAGCCGGCGTACTCGTTCGCATAGCTGTGGGTCAGCTCTTGGTAGACGGACAGGCCACCCAGGAGCGCCCCGGAGGCGATCAGCGTCCAGATGACGGCGGTGAGCGCATAGCGCGTGCGGACGGCGTTCGACACGACCAGATAGAGAAACAGGCCTTCGGTCAGGTAGAGGCCGATGTTGTGCCGGACGACGAGCGGCTCGGGCGAGAAGATGCCGGAGAGGAAGAGGGTGGCGAGGAAGATGAGCGCGAGGGGAAAGACAGGCGTGATGACCAGGGGCTGTCGTTCGACGACGAGCGCCCGTGCGATCGGGATCAGAAGAAGCGCGACGATCGACGAGCCGACGATCTGCGGGACGCCGTGTACCTGGGAGAGGACGACGACCGTATTGGTGTAGAAGAGGAAGAAGAAGACGACGATGGGAACGATTCCGCGGTGCCCGTCCGCTTTCACCGAAGGGGCCGCGGCTGCCCGATAGCCGAGGGTGGGGGCCGGGATGCTCGTCATCGCATCGGTTCTCGGTGGTAGGGATTGCGGGATTTTCCCGGCTCAACAGTTCGCACCGGCAGGACGCGAACGTTGTAGAGAATCCGATACCAGAGGTAGCGCGCGAGTCTCAGCCATCCGCCCCTGAAGCGGCGCCCCGATGTGAGCACGAGGAGGTCGTCCGCCCTTCCGTAGGGGATCGTACCTCCGCTTGCCTTGACTGCGGGTCCGACGTTGAGGTCGTCCGTGAGAAGGCCCCGGTCGTAGAGAGACAGGAAGAGCGAGCGGTCGATCGCGTAGTTGCTCCCGCGTATGGTCGGGATCCGTAGGATGCTCCGCTTCATCCAGCGGGCTCCGTGATGAGCGGCGATCCGGGCGCGAACGGACCAGAGAGGGCGAAGATCGTAGTAGCCCACTCGCGTGTACGCGGCGGCGGCGCCTTCATCGAGTTTGGTCAAGTACCAGTCGAGCAGAGCCGTCGCGTTCCGCACACGACAGTCGGCGTCGAAGTTCACGAGGCACTGCGAGGCCGCGGCACGGGCCCCGGGGATCCGGGCCGTGAAGCTTACGACCTCTCCCTTTCGCCAGGCGGCCGGAATGCCGACGGTGCGCATGGCTACGCCCGCGTATGTCTCAAGCTCCCGTGGAGGCGCATCGGCGGGGTAGTTGTTGATCACGAGCACGACCTCGAAGGTGTGCGATCCCTCGTACCTCGAGATGTCGCCGACGATGTCGAGGACGTTCTCGAGGTCCGCCTGCGCGTTCACTGGAACGACGATGGTGGCGGCTGGTGCCTCGGCCGGGTTCCCGCGGAGTCGGCGTAGCTCGGTCTCCAATTGTTCGAGTCGGATCATCGGTCCGGTCATCGCTCTTCACCGAGTAGTGACCCGGCGGGATCGAGCGAATCGCCGTTTCCGGCTGATCGCTGGTCGCGGCGCGGCTCCCAGCGGTCGATACGACGACCGCTGACGAGGTTCCAGGTCGCCCGGAACGCGGCGGCGTTCACGAGGCAGAAGAATGCAGGCAAGGAGAGGAGCTTGCGCCGGCCGGCCGGCCGGCCGGCGAGCACGATCCCGAGGGCGCCCAGCGCGTAGAACGCCGCCTGGAGCACGGTGGCAGCTTGGTAGAGCTTCCCTCGCCGCCAGAGGAGCGGGCTCGTGACCGCGATGGCGGCCAGAGGAAAGACCATGAGCCTGCGAAGCACCTTGTGCCCGAAGAACTGCAAGGAGTAGAGCCCGTGCGCGCGCGGGTCGAGGAGTGCGCGCCGCAGGACAACCGCACGCAGCCCGCGCGTGATCACCCTGACCTTGCGGCCAAACTCGAGGCCGGCGCTGGAGGCAACGGGCTCGAAAGCCACCGCATCGGGCGCGAAGACGAGGCGGAAGCCTCGAGCGATCACCCCAGTGGACGTGTAGAAGTCGTCCGTGACACCTTCTGGCACGCGACCGACGAGCGACGCTCGCACAGCGTAGATCGCGCCGGTCGCCGAGATCACGTTGCCTGCCTGGCTCTCTGCGCTCTTCATCATGCGGTCGAAGTCCCAGTACCCGCGCTCTCCCGCGGCAATCCCCTCGGACGCCGTGTCGACGACGTAGCGCTGGTCGCCCGCGACTCCGCCGACCTCGGGATCCGCGAAGGGCCTGACGAGCTCGCGCAGCGCGCTCTCGGCGTAGATGCTGTTGGCGTCCGAGAAGACCAGGATCTCCCCCCTGGCAGCCGCCAGGGCAGCGTTGAGCGCGGCGGCCTTGCCCCCCCGGGGAAGGGACAGCAACTCGACGCCACGGTCGGCGAAGCCGCGCACGATCTCCTCGGTGCCGTCGTCGCATCCGTCCGAGGCGATCACGACCTGCAGCCGGTCGACTGGGTAGTCGAGGGAGAGGATGTTTTCGAGCTTTGTCCCTATCTCGTCCGCCTCGTTGTGCGCGGCGACAATGAGCGTCACGAAGGGCGTGATCTCGGCTGTCGAGTGCGGTCGGGGACGTAGCCGGGCGCGCGCGAGGACGACGAGCGGGAACAGAAAGTAGGTGGTGACGACGGTCCCGACGGCGGACCAGAAGACGATCCGCCGCTTCATGCCGGGACTCTAGCGTGGGCTTCGAACTGGCGCACGAGCTTCCTGGCGTTCTGGCGGACGTCGAACTCCGCCTCCACCTTTGCGCGCGCCTCGCGCGCCAACGCCTCACGCAGGGCGGCGTCGGCGTGCATGCGGGCGAGCGCGTCCGCGAGGCTCCGCGGGTCACCGGGCGTGACCAGGAGCCCGGAGACGCCGTCCTCGACGAGCTCCGGAATGCCCGAGACCCGGCTCGCGACGACCGGCACTCCGCTGGCCATCGCCTCCATGAGCACGACCGGGATGCCCTCGCGCTTGCCGCGCCTGGTCGGCACGCTCGGGGCCGCCAGCACGTCGGCCTTGCGCAGGAGCTCCGCGACTTCGGAGCGGTCGCGGAGCCCGAGCAGCGTGACGCGGCCTCCGAGCCCGGCAGCCTCGATCTGACGGCTCAGGGCCTTGCGATCTGGCCCGTCGCCGACGAGGTCGCACACGACGTCGATTCCCTCCTCCTGCAGCAGGCGGCAAGCCTCGACGAGATTCGCCTGCCCCTTGACCTCGTGCAGCGTGCCGACGGAGAGGACGGTGAAGCGCCCCTCACGTCGCTCTCGCGCCCCGGGCCGAAACACCTGGGTGTCGACGCCGCAGTGGATGACGACGAGCTTCTCGCGCACGCTCTCGCCGCACTCTTCGATCATGAGATCGCGGTTGTAGCGCGAGATGGGAACGGCGAACGCAGCTTCGGCGAGCTTCTCGCCGAGCATGTGGCGGTCGACGTGCAAATCGGATCCGTGCGCCGTGAAGCTGAACGGAATGCCGGTGAGCCGGTGGATGACGAAGCCCGCCGCCGCAGGGTGGTTGGAGAAGTGGCAATGGACGTGGTCGATTCCCTCGCCCTGCATGAGCCTTGCGTTGTGGGCCACCTTGGGGAAGATCGCGAGCGCGCCCGCGAAGAAGTTGAGGCTGCCCCAAGTGCCGACCAGCAGATCGCGCAGCGTGCCCAGATACCGTCGGGGCGAGCGGCGGAGGAAGTGCAGCTGGCTGCGGAGCACGGCAGCGGACAGGAACGGCTGGAACCTCGCACGCTCGCAGAGCTCGAGGGCCTCGGGATGGACGACGTGCGCCCGTTCCCGAATGAGCGGGTAGAGCTGGACCTCCACGCCCTGCTCCTCGACAGCCAGCATCTCGTAGAGAACGAAGGTCTCGCTCAGGCGCGGAAACCGAGACATGACGTACGCAACCTTGAGCCGTGGAGGCAGTGCACCTTTTCGACCGGCGCCGTTCGACGGTGTCTCCGTCCCCACCGCGCGCGCAGCCCTGGAGTCGTGAGCTCCCGTCCCGGTCGGCATGGGGGAGTCATAGCATCGGTACGAGTCGAGCGCCGCACCAGTCGCTCCGGGCGGCCGAGAGTCGTTAGGATCCGCGTCGCTGACAACCGTATGGCGAGCGTGGCTGACACCGGGATGGGGGGGCGGGCGCGGTCTCTTCACAACTACCTGCGCGCGGAGGCGCCGCGTTGGCGGGTGGCACCCGCGCTCGCGGAGGCGCTCTTCGTGCTCCCTCTTGTCGGGGCGGTCGCGATCATCTTGCTGCGTGCCGATTCCGCCTCCTATCGCTTCGTCACCGACGAGGACTCGGTCCTCGAATGGCCCCAGTTCTTCGGCTTCGCGGCCGCTTCGGTGCTGGCGTGCCTCTGCGCCTGGCGGTTCTACCGCTCGGAACGACTCGGTCTCGCCGCTGCCTATCTCGCTTTTGGGATTGGCTGCTTCTTCGTGGCGGGCGAGGAGATCGCGTGGGGTCAAAGGATCATCGGTTACGGCACGCCGGAGTCGCTCGAGGAGATCAACGAGCAGGAGGAGACGACGGTCCACAACATCGACATCGTGCAGCACTTCACGAACGTGAGTTACCTCCTCGCGGGCCTTTATGGGTCGATCGGAGCCTGGATCGTGCGCGCGAAGGGCCTCTGGCGGAGCTCGGGGCTCGTCGACTATCTGCTGCCGCCGATCTTTCTGACCATGGCCTTCTTCGTCATGTTCGGCTACAAGGCGCTCCGCTTGTCCTTCTTCCGGGAGTCGGGGTTCACCGTTACGAGAGCCGGGGAGTGGGCAGAGCTCTGTCTAGCCCTGGGCTTCTCGGTCTTCGCCTTTCTCCAGTGGAGGCGCCTCGGCCGGAGCCGTCCAGGCGACCTATGAGCCGTTGGCTCGACTCGCCGCCGCCCGTGCCCTTTCCCAGACCCTGACGTAGCTCCGCGCGACGGCGCCCCAGTCATGCGCTGAGCAGACGTACGCGCGTCCGGCGGCCCCAAGGCGCGATGCGAGCTCGTCGTCGCCGAGGACGCGTGCGATCTCGTTCGCGAGTTCATCCGCATCCGCGCCGACGAGAACGTCATTCCCGTGAGCTCCACCGATCCCCTGCAGGGCGAGCGGCGTCGCCACACACGGGACACCGCAGGCCATCGCCTCGAGCAGCTTGTTCTTGATCCCGGTTCCGCTCGTCATCGGGCACGCGTAGACACGGCTTTCGCGCAGCCAAGGACGGATGTCGGGCACCTCCCCGGCGACGTCCACTCCCGGCAGTTCTCCCAGCGCCCGCACGGCGCTCGCCGGTGACCGCCCGACGATCGCGAGCCGGGCCTCTGGGCGCTCCCTCCGAACCCGCGGGAAGACCTCCCGCGCCAGGAACTCGGCCGCGAGGACGTTGGGTGCGTAGCTCATTACGCCGGTGAAAACGATGCGACCCTGGTCCACAGGCGCGTCGGGGTCCGGCGCGAAAAACTCGACGTCGACGCCGTTCGGAATGACGTCGATCCGGAGGGACGGGTCGATCTCCAGCAGGGCGGCTCGGTCGGCCTCGCTCACGACGGTGACCCCGGCGAACCGCCTGTACTCGGTCGCCTCGAACCTCCGGACTCGGCCGACTTCGAGGCGAAGGAGGCGCTTGCGCAACCCCGACGCGGCGCGCGCTCGCGCCTCGGTATTGAGATGCATGGCGTCGAGCGCTCCGAGCACGGCAGGACGGCCGGCGAGTGTGCGCCCGAGACCGGCGAGCCTGCCCGAGGTCACGTGGACGACCTCGGGCGCGAACTCCTCCAGCTCTGCGCGCAGAGGGTCGATCAGGGGTGAGGCCAGCCGATCGGCCCTGAGCGGTCGCCCCCGCGCAAGGGCGCCTGCCGTCTGTAACGCCGCGCCGAGGAGCCCGTCCTCCGGGTAAGGAAGAAGGCGCAGGTCGGTTTCGTCAGCAGGGGATCCTTGCTGTTCGGGCGACCGGAAGGCGACGACCCGCACGTCGTGCTCCTGCCGTAGCTCCCTCACGAGGGCGGCGAGCATGAGCCGGAAACCGTTCACGGGCGGAAGCGGGGCTTCCGACGCGCAGATCAGGACGCGCATCGAAGCCTAGACGCCGGCGGGCGGCGAGAAGAGCCGTTGCAGCCCGGGGGCGTCTCTGCGGGTGACGGCAACTCGTAGCAGGTTCACGTAGCGGCCCGACTGGAGCTCCTCCTCCGTCAGGCGGGAGGCCTCCTTCACGGCGCGATGGACCCAGCAGAGGTAGAAGAGCGGCTCGACGAGCCGGGTGGAGAAGCCGGTCTCGTGGCAGAAGCGCCTCGCCGTTTCGACGAGGAGCCGGTTGAGGCCCGACGTCGCGAGAACCTGGTCGGCGAAGCTCTCGTTCGGGTCACGCGTGCCCGCTTTCTGCGAAACGGCGAGCCCGAAGCTGCGCAAGAAGTGGAAGAGATCCCAGAGTGGCATCCCGTCGGGATCGGCCGCCTCCCAGTCGAGGAAGCCCGGCTCCCCGTCGGCCGTCACAACGACGTTCCAGGGACCCGGGTCTCCATGCTGGAAGACGAGGCGCACGTCGTCGGCGTTCGCGGCGAGCATGGCCAGCTGGGCCTCGAGGAGCGCCGTCGTCTCCCCGTCGGGACGGTAGAGGTCTTCGAAGCGAGCAAGGAGAGCCCGCAGTCGGCCGACCACCAGCGATGGGTCGGAAGCGGGGTGCGCGGTCGAGACGCCGAGGTCGAGGAGCCACTGGACGACCTGCCG
>DATAOL010000222.1:0-4957 GCA_036265755.1 Gaiellaceae bacterium
AGCGCGTGGCGCGGAACGTCCGTGAGCAGACCTTCGCGCCTGGGACGACGGTGGTACGAGAGGGCAAGATGAGCGGGGTCGGATTCTTCATCGTCGTCGAAGGAGAAGCCGAGGTGAGCGCGGAGGGAGCCGTGGTCGGCAAGCTGCATCCAGGCGATCACTTCGGTGAGCTCGCGCTGATCGGAAAGCGCGAGCGCACCGCGACGGTCACGGCTGTCACTCCGCTCACGTGTTTTTTCATGGCGACGTGGGACTTGGAGGAGCTCGTCAAGTCGAGCCCGGAGACCGCGTGGAAGCTCCTCCGCCACGTCGTCGATCTGCTCGCCGCCGAGCGAGAGCGCTCGTCCGGCCAGGTTGCGTCAGCCACGCCCGGCTAGCGGCCGCTGACCTCTCTCGGATGAAGCACGTCGCGCACTGGGACGAAGTCGAGCCCTACAGGCGCGAGAAGGGGCATCTGGCGGGGGACTGGTACGACCTCGGCTCGGCGGCGGAAAGTGTCACCGTCGGCCTGAAGCGCATCCGGATCGACCCCGGAAAGTGGTCGACGCCCGCGCATTCCGAAGGCGCTGAGGAGGAGATCTTCTATGCGCTCGCAGGCTCGGGCCTGTCCTGGCAAGACGGCGAGGTCTTCGAGCTGGCGGAGGGAGACGTGCTCGCGCACCTGCCAATGGAGCAGACGCACACCCTCCGTGCAGGGCCAGACGGCCTCGAGGTGCTCGCATACGGCCAGCGGAAGGCGCAGGGGAACACGGTTCTGCCGCGTGCGGGAGTGGCGTGGATGTCACCGAGCTGGGTCGACGTGGGCGGAGCCCACCCTTGGGAGCGGGAGGCCGCGGCCGGCGAACCAGAAGTCGGCGAGATCTCTCCTCGCCCGAGCCGGATCGCCAACCTGTCGCAGGGAATCCGATGGGAGCTGGACACCGGTGCGATCGACCTGAACCTCGGCGATGTCGTCGGCTCTGCGGAAACAGGCCTCAGCCACATGACGATCCCGCCCGGCCAGGAGGGCTACCCCCCGCACTGTCATGCGGCCGAGGAGGAGCTCTTCGTCGTGCTCGAGGGTGCCGGGACGGTCACGCTCGGAGACGAGGCGGCCGCCGTGTGGCGAGGGAGCGTGGTCTCGCGCCCGCCCGGAACTCGCATCGCACACTCCTTTCGCGCAGGGGACGAAGGGCTCGTCTACCTCGCCTATGGCACCCGCGTCCCCGACGACGTCGTCTTCTACCCACGGACGGAGGAGATCAGGCTTCGGGGCGTCGGCGTCACCCTCCCGGTGAGGCGAGGCTGACGTCCGGACCGGGGCGTATGCTCCTCGAGCCCTGGCCCTCTCCGTGAGTTCGCGCCCCGCGCTGGCCGGCTTTGCTGGCATGGACCAGGGTGCGCCGAGACCGAGACGGGCGAGCGGGGAGGAGCGGCCGGTGCAATCGCTCCCCGGCGTGGGCCCAAGGATCGCGGATCGGCTCGCCGGACTCGGGATCGAGACCCTCCGGGACCTCGTCGAGCACATCCCGCGCGCCTATCTCGACTGGGACGAAGCGGCGAGCTTCGCGGACCTCGCGGTCGGCCAGGAGGCGACCGTGCGCTGCAAGCTGGCGCGCATCCGCGTGCGTCCCACCCGCCGTCGCAACCTCAAGGTCGTCGAGGGAGTCGTCGTCGACTCGGCCGGCGTCGAGGAGAAAGTCGTCTGGTTCAACCAGGCCCACCTCGCAAAGCTTCCGCCCGGAACCGAGCTTCTCCTGCACGGCACCCGGGACAACAACGGTTTCAAGGTCTCGAGGCACGAGCTCGGCGGCGCCGGGGTGCACACGCTCGGCCTCGTCCCGGAGTATCCGGCGACGGAGGCGTTGCCGTCGTATCGCATTCGCGCGCTCGTCGACGATGCGCTTCCGCTCGCGCGCCGGATTCACGACCCGCTTCCGGCCGAGCTCCGCGTGCGGGAGGGGCTGCCGCTCCGCGCCGACGCCCTCGCCGCCGCTCACCGGCCCGAGAGCCCCGAGCAAGCGGAGACCGCCCGGGAGCGGCTCGGTCTGGAGGAGCTCCTCCTTCTCCAGCTCGGCTTCCAGCGGCGACGAAGAGCGCTGGAGGAGGAGACTCGCGCGACGCCCCTAGGGGAGCCGGGCGAGCTGCTCGACCGCTATCGTCGTGCTCTTCCGTTCAGGTTCACTCCCGAGCAGGAGGAGGCGATCGCCCAGATCGACGCCGATCTGCGCGAGGACCGCCCGATGCAGCGGCTCCTGCAGGGCGACGTCGGCTCCGGGAAGACGGTCGTTGCTCTCTATGCGCTCCTGCGCGCGGTCGAGCGCGACCGCCAGGGGGCGCTCATGGCACCGACGGAGACGCTTGCCGAGCAGCATTTCCTCACGGTCGAGCCGATCTGCGCCGAGCTCGGCGTGCGCGTGTCGCTGCAGACGGGCTCAGTGAAGCACGACGTGGATGCCGCCCAGATCCTCGTCGGAACGCACGCGCTCATTCAGGAGGGCGTCTCCATGGACGACCTCGCGGTTGCCGTGATCGACGAGCAGCACCGCTTCGGAGTCGAGCAGCGCCGCGCTCTCGCGGAGGGCCGGTCCGCTCACGTGCTGCACATGACGGCGACGCCGATCCCACGCACACTGGCTCAGACCGTCTACGGAGATCTCGACGTGACCGAGATCGCCCGCCCGCCGCGCGGCCGGCAGCCCGTGATCACAAGCTGGGTCTCGCACGAGCGCAGCGCCGAGGCCTACACGCGCCTCCGGCGGCATCTCGACGACGGGCGCCAAGCCTACGTCGTCTGCCCGCTCGTCTCGGAGTCCGAGACCATTGAAGCGCGCGCCGCGGAGCAGGAGGCCGAGCGCCTCCGCTCGCAGGAGCTCTCCGGGTACCGCGTGTGCTCCCTGCACGGACGGCTCCGGCCCGCCGAGCGAAGAGCGCTCATGGAGGAGTTCAAGCGCGGCGACCTCGACGTGCTCGTCGCGACGACGGTCATCGAGGTGGGTGTCGACGTCCCGAACGCCACGATCATGATCGTCCAGGAAGCCGATCGGTTCGGGCTCGCGCAGCTCCATCAGCTGCGCGGCCGGGTCGGTCGAGGCGCCGAACAGTCGTACTGCCTCCTCGTCTCCCGGCCGAAAGACAAGCTCACCGAGGAGGCCCAGCGGCGCCTGCAGGCGCTCGTCGACACGAACGACGGGTTCGCGCTGGCCGAGGTCGACCTGGAGCTTCGCGGCGAGGGCCAGCTCCTCGGGACGCGCCAGTCCGGCCTGAGCGACCTGAAGTTCGTCAGGCTCGCGCGCGACCGTGCCCTCATCGTCCGCGCGCGCGAGCTGGCGGAGCGCCTCGCCAGCGAAGAGGAGCAGGACGTTCTCGCGCCGCTCCTCGAGGAGACCCAGCGCGTTGAGGATCATCGCGGGTTCGCGTAAGGGCGCGAGGATCTACGCGCCGAAGGGGTTCGAGGTGCGGCCCACGGGCGATCGCGTCCGGGAGGCCGTCTTCAACCTCATCGGCCCGGTGGACGGTGCCGACGTCCTCGACCTGTTCGCCGGCTCCGGGGCCATGGGCCTCGAGGCGCTCTCGCGCGGAGCCGCGACAGCAACCTTCGTGGACTCGGACAGAACGGCGGCAGAGACCGTCATCCGCAATCTCGACAAGCTCGGCCTCGAAGGCGCGCGCGTCTATCGCGAGGACGCCGGGCGCCGTCTGGCCACCGAGGCGGCCGCGGGCAGGCGCTACGATCTCGTGCTGGTCGATCCCCCGTACCGCATGCTCACGAGGTTCTTGCCAATGCTCGCCACCAACCTTCCCTCCGTCGTCTCCCCGGACGGCCTCGTCGTGGTCGAATCGGAGGCGAAGGAGGAGCCCGAGCTGCCACTCCCCGTGAGGACGAGCCGGCAGTATGGCTCGACGCGGGTCACCCTCTTCGACGGCCCATGAGCGACTCCAAGCCCGTGACCGCCATCTGCCCGGGCAGCTACGACCCCGTGACCAACGGGCACCTGGACATCATCTCGCGCGCCGCGGGAATCTTCGACCGCGTCGTCGTCGGAGTGGTGCGCGACCCCCAGCACAAGAGGGCGATGTTCTCCGTCGAGGAGCGCGTCCAGTTCCTCCGCGACGCCCTGACGGGCCAGGACAACGTCGAGGTCGAGGTGTTCGCGGAGCTCGTGGTGGAGTTCGCACGCCACTGGGGGGCGAAGACCATGGTGAAGGGCCTGCGCGCGATCTCCGACTTCGAGTGGGAGTTCCAGATGCACCACCTGAACCGAAACCTCGCCCCGGAGATCGAGACGATGTACTTGATGTCGAGCCCGCAGTACAGCTTTCTCTCCTCGAGCGGGGTCAAGGAGGTGGCCTCGTTCGGCGGCGACGTCCACGACCTCGTGCCTGAGCCAGTGGCCAAGCGCTTTCGCGAGATGTTCCCGCAGCCAAAGGGTGGCGCGCCGGTTTCGCCGCAAGAGTAAACTTCGCGGACAACATGGACGTACTCGTTCTCATCGACAAGCTCGACGACCTCGTTCACAACGCAAAGGCCGTCCCGCTCACCGACCAGGTGCGTATCGACCGCGAGGAGATCTACGACATCCTCGACCAGATGCGCGCGACGATTCCGGAGGAGATCAAGCAGGCTCGCTGGATCGTCAAGGAGCGGCAGGAGATGCTCGCGGAGGCGAAGCGGGAGAGCGACCGGATTCTCGGGGAAGCGCGCGAGCAGGCCGTTCGCGAGGCTTCGCAGACGGAGATCGTCAAGCTGGCCGAGCGCCAGGCCCAGGAGATCGTCGAGGACGCCCGCCGCCAGGCGCGCGAGACGCGCCTCGAGATGGAGGACTGGGCCGACTCGATTCTCTCCACGCTCGAGGTCAACCTGGACAAGTTCCTGGGCGCCGTGCGTCGAGGGCGCGAGCGGCTCCACGAGCGCTCTCAGGAGTCCGTGGTCGCCGGAATCACCGACGAGCAGCAGGCCGTCTAGCCGCTAGCCGCG
>DATAOL010000223.1:0-7784 GCA_036265755.1 Gaiellaceae bacterium
GACGTGGTCGTACGTGGAGATGGTCCTCCTCGGCCGCCAGGTCCCGCACACGATGAGCGGAAACATCCACGTCGGTGTCGCCTACCTGCGCCAGCTCGTGCACGAGTTCCACTTCCGTATGCGGCGAGCCGTGGGCGCCTACCACCAGGGGGCTCATGCCGTCCGCAAGCACGGGCTCTACCGGCAGACCCGCGTCTTCGTGAGAAACGTCATGGCGCTCCAGCGGCGCTTTTCCTAGCCGAGGCTCCCGCCGGCGAAGCCAGCGCCGCCCGGGCGTGCGGGCACGAAAAGAGGGGGAAACAGGATCTCTCACCTCGAAGGTTGCGGCCTCCTCCGAGGATGTCCTGTCTCCCCCTCTGTTGGTTCAGTTATCGGCCCGCGCTCGAGCGGCTTTAGCTCGTTCGAGGGACTTGCGCGTAACGCTTGTCATGGCGCCTTTCTCATGGTATTTCTGACTTTGGTCAGATAATGGATGCCATGCAGATCGCGCAGGTGCGGAGATTCAACCGCGTCGCCACGGAACGCGCCGGCGCGCTGAGCGACCGATTCCTCGGGCGCAAGCGGCCGGTAGGCCAGGCGCGGCTCCTGTGGGAGATCGGTCGGGAGGGCGCAGACGTGCGTGATCTTCGCGCGAGGCTCGGCCTCGATTCTGGCTACCTCAGCCGCCTTCTCCGCGCCCTCGAAGCCGACGGCCTCGTCTCCGTTCGTCCCGATGCGGCGGACGGCCGCGTTCGCCGGGCGACGTTGACCCCCCGCGGCGAGCGGGAGTGGGACGAGCTCGAATCCCGTTCGGAGACGCTCGCCGCCTCGGTTCTGGAGCCCCTTAGTGAGCGCCATGGGCGCGAGCTCGTTTCCGCCATGGAGACGGTCGAGCGGCTGCTGACCGCCTCCATGATCGCCGTCGGCGTCGAGAGCCCGCGCAGCCCGGCCGGACGCTGGTGTCTGGAGCAGTACTTCGCGGAGCTGAACGAGCGATTCGATGCAGGCTTCGATCCCGCCCGGAGCAGCCTGGCCGACCCCGACGAGATGGAACCGCCCACCGGTCTCTTCCTCGTCGCACGCCTGCGGGGGGCGCCGGTCGGCTGCGGCGGGCTCATCCTTCCTGCCGGCGCGCCGGCCGAGATCAAGCGCATGTGGGTCGCGCCGGCCGTCCGGGGGCTCGGCCTCGGCCGCCGCCTGCTCGCGGAGCTGGAGCGATGCGCGCGCGAGTCGGGCGCCACCGCGGCCCGCCTGGACACGAACCGCAACCTCGCCGAGGCGATCTCGATGTACCGCTCGTCCGGCTACGCGGAGATTCCGCGCTTCAACGACGAGCGCTACGCGCACCACTGGTTCGAAAAGCCGCTCTAGCGGCTCGTCCAGGACGGCTAGGTCAGGTGGAAGTAGAGCGCGTAGAGGAGCTCGACCGCGGGGCTCGTCGTGTGGACGGTGACGTCCGCGGGAGCGTGCAGGAGCGCGTCGGTGTAGTTGAAGATGATCTTCACGCCCGCCCCGACGACGTCGTCCGCAACGCGCTGGGCAGACTCGGGTGGCACGGCAAGGACCGCCACGATGATGTTTTTCTCACGGATCGAGTCCTTGAGCTCGCCGTAGTCGCGGATGACCGAGTCCCCGATCGGCTGGCCGACCTTGGACCGGTCGGTGTCGAAGGCGAGCGCGATGTTGAATCCGTGGTCGGCGAAGACGGTCGAGCTGGCGATTGCCTGGCCGAGGCGGCCCGCCCCGAAGAGCGCGATGTTGTGCTGCCCCTGAGTCCGTAGGATCTTGCGGATCTCGGAGATGAGACCGTCGATGTTGTAGCCGACGCCTCGCTTGCCGAACTTCCCGAACGCGGACAGATCGCGCCGGATCTGGGTCGCGTTGATGTTCGTGTACTCGCTCATCTCCTGGGACGAGATGCGGTCCTGTCCCATCTTCTTCGCCTGGGTGAGGACTCGGAGGTACTGGCTGAGCCGCGAGGCGACGCCGACGGTGAGGCGATCCCCCCCAGCAACCTCGCTTTCTCTCATCACCCCGACGGCCATTGCTTGTAACAGCATAACGACAGGGCTAAGCCCGCTGCGGAGGGAGAAAACGCGTGGAATTGAGCGGAGTTTGTGCTACCCGGCTGGCCCGAGCCTTCGGCGCAGCCCGTCCGGGTGCACGAAGTAGGTGAAGGCCTCTTCGCCGTCGACGAGGACGACCGGGATGCGCTCCCGGTACTGCTCCTCGAGCCCTTCGTCGCCGGTGATGTCGACCTCCTCGAGCTCGAACGGAAGCTCCGCGCGGACCCCCTCGATCACCCGCCGGGCGCTCTCACAGAGGTGACAGCCGTCCGCGTGGACGAGGGTGACGACGTGAGCGCTACGGGTAGAGGCCACGAGTCGTGGTCGCTTCCGCGACCCGGCCGACGGCCAGCGCGTAGGCAGCTTGCCGCATCGGCAGCGACCGCTCCTCGTGTGTCCGCCAGGTCTCGGCGAACGCGCGCGTGATGATGTCGTTCAGCTTCGCGTTGACCTCGGACTCCTTCCAGAAGTATTCCTGGAGGCCCTGCACCCACTCGAAGTAGGAGACGACCACGCCGCCCGCGTTCGCGAGCACGTCGGGCAGGACGAGCACGCCCCGGTCGTCGAGGATCTCGTCCGCTTCCGGGGTCACCGGCCCGTTCGCGCCTTCGCACACGATCCCGGCCTTGACCCGGTCGGCGTTGTCGCCGGTGATCACCTGCTCGAGCGCGCACGGCGCGAGCACGTCGCAGTCCACCAGGAGCAGCTCGTCGTTCGTGAGCGACTCGCTGCCCGAGAGCCCTTCGAGCACACCGGTCTCGCGCTTTTGCTCGAGCGCCGCGCGCACGTCGATGCCGTCAGCGTTGTGAATGCCGCCCGTCGAGTCTGAGAGTGCGACGATCTTCGCCCCCTGGTCGGAGAGGATGAGCGCGAGGTTCGAGCCGACGTTCCCGAACCCCTGGACGGCGACTCTCCTGCCCTCGATGGACACGTCCTGCTTGCGCAGCGCCTCGCGGACGCAGAACGCGGCTCCTCGGGCCGTCGCCTCCACGCGGCCGACGGAGCCGCCCACCTCGAGGGGCTTCCCGGTGACGACGCCGAGCACGGAGTAGCCCTTGTTCATGGAGTACGTGTCGAAGATCCAGGCCATCTCTCGCGGGCTCGTGCCGACGTCGGGCGCCGGGATGTCAGCTTCCGGCCCGATGAAGTTGATGATCTCCGTCGTGTAGCGGCGCGTCATCCGTTCTATCTCGCTGACGGAGAGTTCCTTCGGATTGACGACGACGCCGCCCTTCGCCCCCCCGAACGGGAGACCCATGAGGGCGCACTTCCACGTCATCCACATCGCGAGCGCCTTGGTCTCCTCGAGAGTGACCTCGTGGTGGTAGCGGATGCCGCCCTTCGATGGCCCACGGGCGACGTTGTGGGTGCACCGGAACGCCTCGAACACGCGCACCGACCCGTCGTCCATTCGGGTCGGCACGGACACCGCCACGCACTTCTTGCACTCGATGAGGACGTTCAACATGCTGTCCTCCATCCCGATGAGCTGTGCGGTCTGGCGCAGCTGGCTTCGGGCCATCTCCCAGGGGTTCTCTTTGAGATGTGAAGAAGGGGCTTCGACAGTGGTCACCCGCAGCTCCTTTCCCTAGTTGGTGATCCGGAAGACGGTGTCGGCTGTGGACGGCGGCGTCCCGTCTGCGGCGTCGACGGGCTGCGCGCGCAGACGGAGGACGTACAGGCCCGGCTCGAGCACCTTCCCGTCGGGGCCTCGCCCCGTGAGCCCGAAGGCGTAGCGGCCCGGCAGGAGATCCCGGAGGCGGGTGATGACCCCGAGCCGCTTGCCCTTCGGCGTCCAGAGCTCGAGGTCGAGCAGCCCCACCGGCTCGATCTGCTCGCCGGACGCTCCTGCGACGGCGCGTCCGGCGCGGAACGCGAGGACGGCCGGAGCAGTTCTCGACGGGGCGAACTCCCAGTTGGAAAGGCTGACGGAGTCGACGAGCGCGGCGTCGGCAGGCCTGGCTGCGACGGCCCATGGGATGCGCACGGCCTTCGCTCCGTGCGCGGAGACGACGACGATGCCGCTTGTCCCCGCTCCCAGCCTCGAGGTGGCGGTGACGCCGAGCTGCACGCGCGCCGAAGCCCTGGGCCCGAGGCTCAGGTGGGCGGGCTGGGCGGTGAAGGAAACGCGAGCGGCTCCTCCCTGGTCGGGGACGAGCCCGAAGCCCACCTCGAGCGGGCGGCTGGAAATGTTCTTCACCGTCACGGTCTGCGTCGACGTCCAGTTCGGCCCGGACGAGCGGCCGAACGCGATCGTCGCGGGCTCGACCGCGAGCTCGGCGGTCGAAGCGGCCGTCGGGTCGATGCCGCCCGCACCTTCCCGCGTGACCGCCTCGGAGCCTCCAAGCGGGCTGGCCGTCCCGACGAGGACGCTGCGGAGCTCGGAGGCGTCGAGCCCACTCCGTGCTTGGGCGACCAGGGCGGCCGCGCCGGCTGCCACCGCCGAGGCGGCACTCGAGCCGGATACCGTCGCCCGGCGCACACGGCCCTTCCCGCTCGGGTCGAGCGTGGCGAGACCGACCCCCGGCGCGACCACGTCGGGCTTCACGTGGCCGTCGAAGGACAGTCCCCCGGAGGAGAACCCCGCCACGGAGTCGAGGCCGTCGTTGGTCACGGCGCCCCCGGGCGCGAGGACCGCGGTCACTTGCCGGCCGCGGCGAAGCGCGGACATGACGGATGCGCCGGCCTTCCCGGGCAACGCGAGGACGGGCAGCGCGGTTCCGTCGTCGACGTCGAGCGCGCCCGCGGGAAGAGCCGTACCGTAGACGAGCAGAGCCGCCGCTCCTGCAGCCTTTGCGTTGCGCGCCTCGTCCTCGAGGGACGCACCGTCCGCGGGGACGACGACCGCGCGGCCCGCGACGCGGCTCACGCCGCCCGGGTCGAAGAAGTCGCCGATGGCAGAGCCCGACGCTCGGACGGTCGGATCCTGCGACGGGTCCGCGAGCGAAGGCCCGAGCAGTGCCGCCACGTCCAAGGTCGTCGCGCGCGCGGGCGACGTCTTCCCGAGGACGCGTACGGGTTGCGCCGCGATCGTGTCCGAGCCTACGCGGAGCCAGGCCTGAGCGACGAAGACCCGGCTGCGTGAGTCGGCCGCGCCGACGGTGAGCGCGTCTGGCGCACCCCCGGGAGCTCCGATGCCCCCAAAGCCAATCTCCGAGCTGCCGTCGTTTCCCGCTGCCGCCACGACGAGCGTGCCCAGCTTCGTGGCGCCCGCGACCGCGCGCGCTTCGGGGCTGTCGGTGAACGCCGCGAACGGCTCGACCAGCGGCGCAAGCGCAACCGTCGCCGCGTCGCGGACGGCGCCGTCTCCGTTCGGGTCGACCGCGCGCTCGAGACCGGCGATGAGCTGATCGCCGCGCCCGACGACCGCGAAGCTTCCATCCTCCCCTTGCTGCCACCCAAGTACCCGGACGGGCAGGATCTTCGCCGACGGTGCGACTGCGGCCAAGAGCGCCGCCATCTTCGTGCCGTGGGTCTCGACCCGCGAGCGGTCGGAGGGATCCCGCGCGGGCAAAGCGACGCGGTCACGGTCGACCAGGTCGAAGCCCTTGAGCGTCCTGCCGGCGAGCGCGGCCTGCTTGAAGTCGACCCCGGTGTCGAGCAGCGCGACAGTCGCGCCCTCGCCGTCGAAGCCGGGAAGCGAGACGCCGGCCTGCGCGCCGACGGCAGGAGCGCGGAGGTCTTCGGCTTCGGCGGGATACACCGCGCGCACCGGATAGAGACCGATGACCAATGGATTGCGGTCGAGCTCGGCGACCGCGCGAGGGTCGAGCCGCGCAGAGAAGCCGTTCACCGTCCGCGTGAAGATCTCGTCGCGCGCGATCGAGACGCCGCGAGCCCGCAAGGACTCGAGGAACGAGTCCTGCTCGGCGCGGATCTCAGCGTTCCACTGCTTCTGCACCGCGACGCTCGGCCGCGACGAGGCCGCCTCGATGCGCTCCGCGAGCGAGGCGGAGGAGAGGACGACGATCATCCGCGATCTCAACTCGGCGTGAGGCCGGTCTCCGAAGATCGAGTGCCAGGCGCGGGTCGCTGCGCCCGAAACGGTCGTTCGAGCCCCGTGAACCGTGCCGACCAGCAGAAAGGCGGCGGCGATCGCAACAGCCGCGAGCACGGAGGCGCGCGCGAGCTCAGGCCGCCGTCGCGTAGGCATCGAGCGCAAGATACTCCGGAAAGGGGACGGGCGTGGCATACCGCGCCGCCGACGCAATCATGGCGGCGTTGTCCGTGCAGAGCTCCAGCGGAGCAGCCCCGGACTCGGGAAGCGCGGCTCGGAGCTCCGAGTTCGCTGCGACTCCGCCGACCACGGCCACCTTCTCCAGACCGGTCTGCCGCACGGCTTCTTCCGTTCGCTCGACAAGCGCCCGGACGATCGCCCGCTGATAGCTCGCCGCGAAGTCGGCGCGGCGCCGCTCCAGCTCCTCGGGCTCGAGGTCGCGGACCGCGTAGAGCAACGCGGTCTTCAGCCCGGAGAACGAGAAATCGAGACCCCCGGCCCGGGCCACCGGAAAGGAATACGCGTCCGGGTCGCCCTCGCGGGCGAGCCGGTCGATCGCCGCGCCCCCCGGATAGCCGAGACCGAGCAGGCGTGCGCCCTTGTCGAAAGCCTCGCCGGCCGCGTCGTCCAGCGTCGTCCCGAGGACGGTGAAACCGAACCGGTCCTGGACGTCCAAGAGCAAGGTGTGGCCGCCGCTCGCCAGGAGGCAGAGGAACGGGGGCTCGAAGTCCTGCGGCTGCAGGAAAAGCGAGGCGACATGCCCGTGCAGGTGGTCGACCGGGACGAGCGGCAGGCGCCGCGACCAGGCGATCGCCTTCGCGGCCGAGATTCCGATCAGGAGCGCGCCGATCAGCCCCGGCCCGCGCGTCACCGCGACACGGTCGACTTCCTCCAGTCCGACGCCCGTGCGGGCAAGCGCTTCCTCGACCACAGGCGAGACGAGCTCGAGGTGGCGGCGCGACGCGACCTCGGGCACGACTCCTCCGTAGCGCGCGTGCAGCTCGGCCTGGGACGCAACGATGTTCGCGAGCACGCGGCCGTCGTCGGTGACGAGCGCCGCTGCGGTCTCGTCACAAGACGTCTCGATCCCGAGGATCAATACTCGCGGGCCGCGACTTGGCGGATGGGGTCCTTCCACATGATCAGCGCGTCCTCGCGGTTGTCCGTGTAATAGCCGCGCCTGATCCCGCTCGGCTCGAAGCCGAAGCGCTCGTACAGGGCGATCGCGGTCGTGTTCGAGACCCGGACCTCGAGCGTGTAGCCGCGCCGCGGGTCACCGACCGTGAGGTCGAAGAGCTCGTCCAGCAGACGGCTCGCGACACCCTGGCGCCGGGACTCCGGGTGGACGGCCACGTTCATGATGTGCCACGCGTCCACATACCGGGAGACGATGAGGTAGGCGATCAGGGCTCCGTCGTCCGGGTCGAAGGCGCCGAGCGAGAAGGAGGACGGCTTCGCCAGCTCGCCGGCGAACATCGAGCGCGACCACGGAGTCGGGTAGACCGCATTCTCGATCTCGACGATCGCGTCGAGGTCGTGCAGGCCGAGGCGCCGGATGTCCATCAGCCGTTGAGCGCCTTCTCTGCATCCGGGACACGCAGATAGATGGGCTCCGCGGCGTCGGCGGGGCCGAAGTCCTTCGCGAGCGCGGCGGTGTGACGGGCCCACGGGACATGGCGAGGATCACCGTCCGGTGGAATCGCCGCGCCGCGGCTCTCGAGCTCCTGCCGGTAGAGGACGGC
>DATAOL010000224.1:0-1631 GCA_036265755.1 Gaiellaceae bacterium
ATCAAGCTGAGCCACTGTCACAAGGGCTCCGAGAGCCTGTCCTGGAACATTCGCGGCCGCAGGGGCGCGCGCGGATTGCGCGGCGTCCGGGGGCCGCAGGGACCGGTCGGGCCTGCGGGCTCGCAGGGGCTCAAGGGAGACAAGGGGGACAAGGGAGACAAGGGCGAGTCGGCGTTCGGGACGTTCGGCCCCTTCCGCATCGCGGGTCGTGACGACACCGGTTGTGGCGGCACCGAGGTCTGGGCACACGACACCGAGGATCGCTTCTACGTCGTCAACCCCGCCCAGAGCGGCGACGGCTACTACGTCACTCGCTACGACGCCCACGGGACCTTCACGACGATTCCCGGGATGCATCACCCGGGCGACTGCGCAAACACGTTCGACTCGGCTGATCACGGGACTTTCAACGGCGTCTGGACACGACACATCACGTCGGACCTGGCCGGCTTCGACTTCAACCCGGATGCTGCACCGGCCGACGAGTCGTGGGTCGGCTTCTTGACCAAGGTGTTCGGCATCAGTCAAGAAGCCGCCGATCCGAACTCCGCCAATCCCGCTCCGACGGCGTCGTACGAGTTCGACTACTACAACGCGTGCGACGATCACTGGCGTGACGCCTTCTACAGCGGCTCGTTCACCGGTGCTGGCTCGATCGGGAACTGCCCCCGCTAGCTCGGAGTTCACGGGAAGGCCTCGGCCGCGACGGCCGGGGCCTTTCCGGAGAAGCCGAAGCTGCGCCTAGACTGGCGGCGTGGCGACCATCTCGTTCGCACGCGGGATTCCGGCACCGGAGTGCCTCCCGGTGTCCGAGCTGGCGGACTGTGCGAAGGCGGCACTCGAGCGCGACGGCTCGGTGGCGCTCTCCTACGGCAGCACCCTCGGGTATGCGCCTCTGCGCGGGTGGCTGGCGGAACGGCACGGCGTCGAGCCAGGCCGCGTGCTGGTCACGAACGGCTCGCTCCAGGCGTTCCACTTCGTGCTGGAGTTGCTCGGCGGCGAGGGACTCCGCGTGCTGGTCGAGCGGCCGACCTACGACCGACCACGGAAGATCCTGGCCGCGGCGAGCGTGGAGCTGGGTGAGATCCCGGTTGACGCCGAAGGGCTCGACGTGGACGCACTCGAGCAGGCGGTCGAGGGGACGCCGGCCGCGTTCCTGTACACGATCCCGACGTTCCAGAACCCGACCGGCTCGACCCTGAGCGCGGAGCGACGCGGTCGCCTCGCGGAGCTCGTACGCTCGCGCCGGCTGCCGGTGCTGGAGGACGACCCGTACGGGCTCGTTCGCTTCGAGGGCGACCCACTGCCGTCGGTGTTCGAGCTCGAGGGCGGGTTCGACGTCATGTACTCGTCGTCGTTCTCGAAGACGATTGCCCCTGGCCTTCGCGTCGGGTACGCGATCGTGCCGGAAGCGCTCGCCTCCGAGCTCGAGGACCTCGTTGCCTCGACCTACATCACGCCGGCGCTGCTCTCGCAGGCGACCGTCTACGAGTTCCTGCGCCGGGGCCTCTTCGAACCGAACCTCGAGCGCGTGCGGGATCTGCTCGGGGCTCGGCGTGACGCGATGCTCGACGCGCTCGACCGTGAGCTCGACGGCCGCTCGCGATGGAACCGGCCCGAGGGCGGGTACT
>DATAOL010000225.1:0-2604 GCA_036265755.1 Gaiellaceae bacterium
AAGTCGACCCTCGCGAAGCTCCTCACACGCCAGTACGACCCGCAGGACGGGGCGATCCGGCTGGGCGGCGTCGACCTCCGCGACGGGACGCTCGAGTCGCTGCGGCACCGGATCGTGATGCTGCCGCAGGAGGGGCACCTCTTCAGCGGCACCCTCGCCGAAAACGTTCGGCTTGCGGATCCGGAGGCGTCCGACGACGAGGTTCGTTACGCGTTGGAGCAGATCGGCGCGCTCGAGCGCTTCGCCGCACTTCCGGACGGGCTCCAGACCGACGTGCAGACGCGCGGCGTCCGCCTCTCCGCGGGGGAGCGCCAGCTCGTCGGCATCGCCCGCGTCGCGCTCGCCAACCCCGCCGTGATCGTCCTCGACGAAGCGACGTCGAGCCTCGACCCCGCGACGGAGGCTGCCGTCGAGCAAGCGCTGGCCGCCGTGGTCGAAGGCCGGACGGTGATCATCATCGCCCACCGCCTCTCGACGGCCGAGCGGGCCGACCGCGTGGTCGTGATGCACAACGGCCGTGTCGTGGAGACGGCGTCGCACGACGAGCTGGTCGCGCAGGGCGAGCGCTACGCCCGCCTGTGGGCAAGCTGGCAGGCCGGCGTCGCCGCCGGCACGGTCTAGCCAGGCTTGACCGCCTTCAGAAGCGCGATCGCCGTGCGCGAGACGCCCTTGCCTTCTTCGACGAGCGGGCGGAGGTGATCGGCGAACCGCTCGCGCTCCTCGTGGCTGAGCGCGCGATCCATGGCCTCCGAGATCGTCGGGATCCTCGGATTCCCGGAGCTGTTGAGGAACGGCTCCCACGGGCGGGGCTCCATCGCCCTGATCTCGGCGGTGAGCTCGAGCTCGATCGGAAAGAAGCCCGCCTGCTCGGCCAGGGCGACGAGGTCCCGCTCGTCGAAGTCGAGCATCGGGTCGTCCGGTGGCTGAATCTCCTCGTATACGCGCTCGACCCGCTCTGCGAGATCCGAGACCCCGTCGCCCGGGTACCCCCAGAACTCCTCCCGTCGCTCATCCATTCCGAAACGGTTGATCGGCTCCCACACGACGGCACGCCCTCCGGGCCGTAGGACGCGCAAGAACTCCTCGAAAACGCGGCGTTTGTCCTTGACGTAGATCAATACCGACCGGGTCGCGACCACGTCGACAGTTCTTTCCACGATCTGCGTTAGGTCTTCCGCGCCCGCCTGAACGAAGCTGCACCGGTCGCGCACGCCGAGCTCCTCCGCGGCAGCGCGGCAGACCTCGAGGAGATCGTTCGAGATGTCGGAGAAGGTGACGTGTCCAGCACCCCGCTCGAGCGCGCCGAACCCGATCAGGCCCTCGCCGCAGCCGACATCGAGCAGCGACTCGCCCCCGGTGAGCTGGGCTCGTTCCAGTACGCGGTCGCGAACGTTCGCGAGCCCCTCGAGCATCTCCCTGCGCACCTCGGGATCCCCGCCGGAGCGGTGAACGGCGAGCCACTCGGCCCAGATGTCGCGTTGCCTCTCCTCCACGCGGACAGGATGCCGGTTACGAAGATCCCGAGAGGTTGTCTCGGATCCGAGCACGGAAGGCGGAATCCTGGCGCCAACGCCTTGCTATCACGATGTCAAACGAAACGAAGAAGCCGAACGTCCACCCGGCCACCAACGCCAGCAAATCATCCGGGAGGTGACCGCTGAACGTCCCCAAGAGTGTCGCTGCGATGATCAGGGTCGTCACGGTCGGGCCGAGCTCGCGGCGCCTCGCCGCGGCCGAAGTTTGCAAGGACACGTTCGCAAGCCCGCTCCGCCCGATCATCAGAAGCCCGATCGCAGCCCCGATCGTCGCTGGCAGAGCAATGTGAAGGACAGGTTTCCCAGCGTCTAGAGCTGTATTGGCGATGACGACAGCTGAGACCAGAGGCACCCCGATCATCGCCGCAACGAAGAGCAAGATTTCGACTCGTCTCACCTGCGGAGCATTGATGCAGATCTTCTGAGGAGTCAACTGGCGCGGTGGCGGGCTTTGCCCGTCACCGCTCACCAGCCTACGCCGCGAGAACTCTCACGACGGAAGTCATCATGGCTTGCGCGGAGCGCGAGCCGGACTTACGTCGTACTACCTTCGGGCGGGGGCTGCATCGTCGCGCCCGGGAATGGGCGCGGGACCGGCTTCGGCTGCGGGCGGCGCCGGCGCTCTTCGGCCGGCAGCTCGGCCCCGGCCTCGGGAGTGCCCTCGTCCGGGAACACGCTCGACTCGTCCTCGCCCGCGAGCAGCCGCTCGAACTGGTCCTTGTCGATCGTCTCGCGCTCTATCAGCAGGCCCGAGATGCGATGCAGCTCGTCCATGTGCGTCTTCAGCGTGGTGACGGCCAGCTCGTGCGCCTCCTCGATCACGCGGCGGATCTCGTCGTCGATCTCGCGCGCGATCTCCTCCGAGTAGTCGGGCTCGGCGCCCATCTCGCGGCCGAGGAACGGCATGTCGTGGTTCCGGCCGAGCACTCGCGGGCCGAGCTTCTCGCTCATGCCGTAGCGCATGATCATCTGCTTCGAGATCGAGGTGACCTTCTCGAGGTCGTTGGCGGCGCCCGTCGTGACCTCGTGGAAGACGAGCTCCTCCGCGGCGCGGCCGCCGAGCGTCATC
>DATAOL010000226.1:0-2456 GCA_036265755.1 Gaiellaceae bacterium
ACCCGGCTCGTCCCACCGCGCCGCCGGTGAAGGTCAACAGGGTCGGCATCGTCGGAGCCGGCCTGATGGCACGGCAGATCGCATTGCTGTTCTTGCGACGGCTCGAAGTCCCGATCGTGCTCCGCGACGTCAAACAGGAGATCGTCGACGAAGCACTCGGGGACATCCGCGCGGAGATAGACGGCCAGGTCGCCAAGGGCCGCTACGACGAGGGCAAGGGGCGTTTCCTTTCCTCGCTCGTCTCGGGGAGCACGGACTACGGCGGCTTCGCCGACTGCGACCTCGTGCTCGAGGCGGTGTTCGAGGAGCTCCAGGTCAAGAAGCAGGTGTTCGCAGAGCTCGAGCAGATCGTGCGTGACGAGTGCGTGCTCGCAACAAATACTTCAGCCCTGTCGATCACGGACATGGCCGCCGACCTCCGCCGGCCAGACCGCGTCGCGGGCATGCACTTCTTCAATCCGGTCGGGTTGATGCCCCTGCTCGAGGTCGTGCGCGCCGGCGAGACCGACGACGTGACGCTTGCGACCGTGTGGGACGTCGGCGAGAAGCTCGGCAAGCGGCCGATCCTCGTCAGCGACGCGCCGGGCTTTGTCGTGAACCGAGTGCTGACACGCATGACGCGCGTGATCATGGACGCCGTCGAGCACGGCACTCCCGTCGAGGAGGTGGACGAGGCGGTCATGTCACTTGGCATGCCGATGGCGCCGTCCGTCCTGCTCCAGATGGTCGGCCCGCGCGTCGCCAATCACGTGCTCGAACGGATGCACGACGCGTTCCCGGACCGCTTCCCACTGTCTCCCGCGCTGGCGACGATCGCGGACGGCGGCGAGCCGGTCGTCGTCGAAGACGCGCCGCGCACTCGGGAGCAGATCGTCGAGGACGTTCTCGAGGCGGTGGCGGACGAGATCCACCTTCTGCTCGAGGAAGGAGTCGTCACCGAAGCGGCCGATGTCGACACGGGTCTCCTGCTCGGGGCAGGCTGGCCTTTCTTCCTCGGAGGAATCACGAAACACCTCGACCAGATCGGCATGTCGCAGCGCCTCTTCGGCCACACCTTTTCCAACCTGGCCGCTTCGGCCGCAGCCTAAGGGCGTATCGGTGCCAGGCACCGGTACGTTCCTCTGACGAGAGCCGCGCGAAAGTAGGCTCCCACCATGGCGCACGACGACTGGCGAGTTCGAATCGAGCTTCCTGACGAGGGAGGCGCGCAGGACTTGCTCGGCCGGCTCGGGTTGAGACAGAGCGATGCGGAGGACCTCGCCGACGAGCTACGCGAGCACCGGCTTGCGGTATCGCAGGACGGCGACACGGTCTTCGTCTACGCGACCACAGGCATGCAGGCCGAGCAGGCCGCGCGCATCGTCGAAAGCGAGCTGAACGACCTGGGACTGACGCCGTCGCGCTTCGTGACCGAGCGCTGGCTCCGCGACGAGGAGCGCTGGAATGACGACCCCGAGCAGCCCGACGCCGAGGAAGAGCTTCTGCAACGAGGCTACGCGCCGTGGGAAGTCCGGGTCGAAGCGGACAGCCTCCGGGAGGCCCACGACCTCGCCGAGCAGCTCCGGGCCGAGGGCTACGACGTCTCCCGCACGTTCACGTACGTGATCGCGGGCACCCGGACCCGCGAGGAGGCCATCGAGCTAGCCCGCAGGATCCACGGTGAGGTCGAGCCCGGCGGGGAGCTGGTCTACGAGGTGCAGCCGCAGAACCCCTTTGCCGTCTTCGGGGGGCTCGGCACCTAGGGCTTTAGTCGATATACTGGTTGCACGACCCCCGCCTTGGGGATTCGCGGGGTCGCCTTTTCTTACAAGTGCAGCGCTTTTAGACGCTGCGTCCATGCAGGAGATCAAAGAGCAACCGACCACAGAGTCGGAGGCGACGGACGGCCTGATGGCCGACGCCCTCCGAGCCGAAGCCTGGGCGGGCGAGCCTTTCATTCGTGAGGGCGAGGATCCCGCCAAGGTCCTGGCACCGGCGACGTCTCGCCGGCGCGCGTTAGACGACGCTCTCGCAGAGATCGAGGGTGGACGTCGCACGCCTTCATCCGGCTGGAAGGTCGAGTACGGCTTGATGCTCGGCCTCGAGCGCGTGCTCGCCGAGGAGAAGCCGCACCTCGCTTCCGGCACCGAGTTGCGCCGCCACCAAATCGATGCGCTCGCCGGCATGCTCACCGAACTGATCGCCTCGCACGAGAAGGAAGCGGAGGCAAACGGAAACGGCGCCGTCGTCGAGGTGGTCGACGTCGAGGCTGATGCGGACGAGGACGACGAGCCTGTGGAGGAATCCGTCGAGGACGTTCTCGACGAAGAGGTCGGGGAGGACGAGCAGTACACGGGCCCGGACCCGGGTGCAGCACGGCGCTACCGGTTCCGCCATCCGACTGCGTCGGGCAAGACGATTGCCGCGGCCGGCTTCGTTGAGGCCGCGCGCTCCCTCGGCGTTCTGATCCTCACGCA
>DATAOL010000227.1:0-1709 GCA_036265755.1 Gaiellaceae bacterium
CCGCACGCGCGCTCGAGCTCCGGAGCGATCGGCCTCATGCAGCTGCTGCCCGACACGGCGAAGGGGATCGCCGTGCACACCGGCGGCTCGAAGTTCCGCGTTTCGGACCTGGACGACCCCGAGATCAACGTGCGCTACGGCTCGTGGTACCTGCGCCACCTGCTCGACAAGTACGGCGACGAGCAAACCGCGCTGGCCGCCTACAACGCCGGGCAGCAGAACGTCGACACCTGGCGCAGTGAGGGGAAGGGAATCGCGTTCGCGGAGACGCGCCACTACGTCTCTCGCGTCGAGCACCTGAAGAAGCTCTATCGCCGTGGTTACGGGGATCAGCTCTACGCATCAGGGTGACCTCATCGATGACTTCGTAACTGACGCTTGACAGACACTGATAGTGATGTCATAGTGACATCACGATGCAGCTACAGAGGTTCGTAGATTCGCTCAAGGCCGACCTGACGGCGGTCGCGGAGCTGGGTGACGAGACGACGGCCGACGCGGCCGGACGCCTCGTCCTCACGCTCCAGGCTTCCGTGGGTCTGCGCCTGCTCGACGCGCTCTCGGAAGCGGCGCAAGAGCTGAACGACAAGCTTCCGTCCGGTCACGTCGAAGTACGGCTGACCGGCCAGGACCCGGAGTTCGTGTACGTCGGCGACGAGCCCGAGGCGCCGGCGGCGGCCGACGAGGCCTTCACCGCGCGGATCACGCTCCGCCTGCCCGAAGGCCTCAAGGAGACCATCGAGAAGGCGGCGTCGCGCGAGGGCGTCTCGGTCAACACGTACATCGTCCGCGCGCTCGGACGCACGAGCACGTCGGCTCCGACACAACAGTCAGGTAACCGGCTCACGGGCTACGCCCGTGGCTAAGAGGGGAGGAACGATGGTGCGCTACTACCCGATCCCGATGGGTTACGTCGAGGTCCGCGTCGACAGGCGCCCGCAGCGCCCGCCGTACGTGCCCGCTGGAAGGCGCGGACGGTGAGGACCGAAACCTTCGAGACCCCGGGCGACGTTCGGCTCGAGATTCGGCTCGGCGCCGGCGAGGTCCGCGTCGACACCGCCGACGTGAAGGAGACGAAGGTCGTGCTCGAGCCGCTTCGCAACAACGACGCGAGCACGGCCGCCGTCGCCAACGCCCGGATCGAGCTACGCGAGCGTGGCGGCGGTCAGGAGGTCGTCATCGATGCCCGCGACCGCGGTCGCGGGCTGTTCCGCAACGCGGAGGTGCTCGTCACCGTCAACTCGCCGCACGGCACGAGCGTCGAGTCCAAGACCGGTTCCGCAGACATCACCGGCCACGGCCGCTTCGGCGCGGTCGAGGTCGAGACCGGCTCCGGCGACGTCGAGTTCGACGAGATCGCCCGCGAGGTCCGCGTGAACGCGGCCAGCGGCGACGTGCAGATCGGCGAGATCGGCGGCGACGCCCGCCTGAACACTGCGTCGGGCGACGTGCAGGTCCGTTCCATCGCCGGCGAGGCGAAGGTCAACACCGCTTCGGGCGATCTGATCATCCGCGAGGTCACCGGCGAGCTCTCTGCGAACTCGGCCTCCGGTGACATTCTCGTACGGGAGGCGCGGGCCTCGGTCAGCCTCAACACGGCGTCGGGCGACCAGGAGATCGGCAAGGTCACCCAGGGCAGCGTCAGCCTCAAGTCCGCCTCCGGCGATCTCCAGATCGGCATCGCCGAGGGCTCGTCGCTCTTTGTCGAC
>DATAOL010000228.1:0-1977 GCA_036265755.1 Gaiellaceae bacterium
TCGGCGTCGCGGAGAGCGAAAGGACGTCGACCTCGAGCCGGAGCTGCCGCAGAAGCTCCTTCTGCGCGACGCCGAAGCGCTGCTCCTCGTCCACGATCACGAGCCCGAGCTCTTTCGGGACCACGTCGCGCGACAGGACCCTATGAGTGCCGATGAGGACGTCCACCTTGCCCTCGCGGTATTCGGCCAGCACCTTCTTCACATCGCCCGGCCTGCGGAAGCGCGAGATCATCTCGACCCGCACAGGAAAGTCCCGGTAACGCTCGCGGAAGGTGTTCCAGTGCTGCTGGGCGAGGATGGTCGTCGGCGAGAGCAGCAGCGTCTGGCGCCCGTTGCTGGCCGCAACGAACGCAGCTCGGACAGCCACCTCGGTCTTCCCGAAGCCGACGTCGCCGCAGACGAGCCTGTCCATCGGCCGCGGCGCCTCGAGATCCTCTTTGACGGCCTCGATCGCGGTCAGCTGGTCGGGCGTTTCCTCGAACGGGAAGCTCGCTTCGAGCTGCTCGACGAGCTCGCCATCCGTGTCGAACGCCATGCCCTCGGCGCGCTGCCGCCGGGCGTAGAGCGCGATCAGCTCCCCGGCCAGCTCGTGCGCGCCTGCCCGCGCCCGGCTCTTGATGTTGTCCCAGGCCTTGCCGCCGAGCTTCGAGAGCGCGGGGGCTTGCCCGTTCGCGCCGACGTAGCGCGACACCTTCCCGATCTGCTCGTGCGGGACGTAGAGGCGATCGTCCCCGCGGAACGCGAGGAAGAGGTAGTCGCGCGTGACCCCCGCGACGGTCTTCGTCTCGAAGCCGAGCAGCTTGCCGACGCCGTGGTCCTCGTGGACGACGTAGTCGCCGGTGCGCAGGTCGGCGAAGCTCTGCAGCGCGCGGCCGATCCGCGCGTCCGCGCGCGGTGGGCGCTTGCGGAAGATCTGGGTGTCGGGCAGAAGAACGAGCCCGAGGTCGCGGAGGACGAAGCCTCTCCTCGCCGGCGCGATGGCGAAGAAGAGCCCTTCGCCGGCCGGGAGTTCGTCGCCCGGCTCGAGCACCACTGGCTCGATCCTTCGCAGGAGACCCTTGGTGCGAAGAGCCTCCCCACGGTGCGCGAACGTGACGACGACGCGGTTCCCGCCGCGCACGAAGGCGGTCAGATCGCGCTCGGCCTCCGCGAGGCCGCGGGCTGCAACCGCCGGCCGCTGCGCCTCGAAGGCGTACGTCTGGCCGGCAGGAAGCTGCCCGAGCTCGACCGCCCCGCCGAGCCCGAGGTCGGCGCCGAGCTCTTCCTCCACCGCCTTGCGCGCGTCGTCCGCCTGCCACACAAGGTCGGGCGCCCGCAGCGGCGCGACGAGGTCGCCGGGCGGAGGTTGCGGCTCGTCCTCGAGCCATGGCTCGACGAGGTCGGAGCGGCGCTCGGCCGCGGGATAGATGACTCCCTCTTCGAGCGGGTGCAGCGTTCGCTGCGTGAAGGCGGAATAGGCCCGCAGCGACTCGATCTCGTCGCCGAAGAGCTCGAAGCGGACCGGCTCGCGCCCGGTGGATGGGTAGACGTCGACGATGCCGCCGCGGACCGCGAACTGCCCGCGCTCCTGCGCCTGCTCGACGCGCTCGTAGCCCGCGAGCACGAGCCGCTCGACCAGCTCCTCGCTCCCGGGTGTATCGCCCTGGCGCAGGCGGATTGTCCCGGGGCGCGTGTCCCTCGGCGGGATTCCTTCCGCGGCCCCGATCGCCGCGGCGCAGACGAGCCCTCCCGCTTCGAGGATCTCGAGCGCGCGAGCGCGCTCGCCAACGAGGTGCGGCGGCGGCTCTAGACCGCTTCCCCAGCGGACTCCACGCGAGGCGAAGAGGCCGACGTTCGCCTCGCCCAGAAACCAGCCGGCGCCTTCGGCCGCGTCGCGGGCGTCAGCATCGTCCGGGAAAACGCACACGAGCGGCCCGCCACGCTCGAGGAAGACCGCGGCCAGGAAGAGCGGGACCAGGGGCTCGGAGACGCGGGCAG
>DATAOL010000229.1:0-2062 GCA_036265755.1 Gaiellaceae bacterium
CCTGCTTCTTCGGCGGCGTCGGCCGCCTCGCGAAGCGCCGTCTCCGATTCGTCCAGATCGACCTCATGAGGGACGGCCAGCGCGGGGGCGTTTCGGGCGGTGATGAACTGGTCGGGCGGCAGCACGTGAACGAACGTGACGTCGCCACCCCGTTCGAAGGCGATCTCGAGGCCGACCTCTACGGCCTCCCGTGCCGACGGCGAGCCATCCGTGGCAATAACGATCCTCTTCATGGTTTCCTCCTTTCTGGGCCGAGCGTAGGCCGGTGGACTCCGCGGGCCATCCGTAGATAGGCCGGTTTTTCGTGCGGCTTCGTACTGATTAGATAGCGGGATGAAGGACCGGCTTCGCCATCTCCTCGACGCTGGCGTCGCCCTGACTTCCGAGCTCTCGCTCGATGCGCTGCTCCAGTCGCTGGTCGAGACCGCGGCCGAGCTCACAAGCGCTCGCTATGCGGCGCTTGGCGTGATCGACCCCGCCGGACGGGAGCTCGAGCGCTTCATCACGACCGGCGTCGACGCCGAGACGCACTCGGCCATCGGAGAGCTGCCCCGCGGCCGGGGGATCCTCGGCGTCCTCATTCAAGACGCTGAGCCGCTTCGACTGCACGACATCGCCGACGACCCGCGATCCGTCGGGTTCCCTCCGAACCACCCTCCGATGAAGACCTTCCTCGGTGTCCCGATCCTGCTCAGAGGGGTGGCCTACGGAAATCTCTACCTCACGGAGAAGGAGGGAGGCGATTTCACCACCGAGGACGAGGAGATGGTCGTTCTGCTCGCCGGCCAGGCCGCCGTGGCGATCGAGAACGCCCGGCTCTTCGAGTCCGCGAAACGCTGGTCCGAGCAGCTCGAAGCGCTCATCGAGGTCGGGAACGCTCTGGCCACCGAAATCGAGCTCCCGCGGATGCTCGAGCTCGTGGCCGGCCGCTTGCGCGAGACGCTCCGCGCGCGCTTCGTCGTCATTCTCCTGCTCGCGCCCGACGGCGATCTGCGGGTGGAGACCGTTGCAGGTGACGCGGACGAGGCTCTTCGGGGCACGAGCGTACCTCTCGAGGGAACGAAGGCCGGAAGAGCCCTCGAGCGCCGACGGGGCGAACGCGTCGACTCCGTTCTGGAAGACCCTGAGTCCGATCGAGACCTCACCCGGAAGCTCGGGATGCTCGCCGCCCTGTACGCCCCGCTGATCGTCCGGGGGGAGCCGATCGGCCTCATGATCGTTGGCGACAAGCTCGTTCCGGATAGGCGCTTCTCGACGGAGGACCTGCGACTTGCCGAGACTTTCGGTTCTCGGGCCGCTGTCGCAGCGGACCAAGGGCGACAGATTCAGCGAAACGTGTTTCGTCGGGTCGTCGGGGCGCAGGAGGAGGAACGTCGGCGTCTTGCCCGAGAGCTCCACGACGAGACCGGCCAGGCTTTGACGTCGATCCTGCTCGGCCTGAAGAGGCTCGAGGACAGCAGGGGGGAGGACCTGTCGAAGGCGATTGCGGAGGTTCGGGAGCACCTGGTGCAAACCCTGCAGGACGTCCGCCGGCTCGCGGTCGAGTTGCGCCCCAAGGCACTGGACGACTTCGGGCTGGAGCCAGCGCTCGAGCGCCTGGCGACCGGCTTCTCGGAGCAGACCGGAATCGAGGTCGAGCTCGAGGCTCGGGTAGAAGGACGTTTACCCAGTGATGTGGAGACCGTGCTCTACCGGATCGTCCAGGAAGCCCTCACGAATGTGGTCAAGCACGCGCGCGCCAGCCGGGTGAGTATCCTCGTCACCCGCAAGAATGGTTCCGTGGCGGCGGTCATCGAGGACGACGGGAAGGGCTTCGATCCGACGAGCGTGCGGAAGGACGGCGTCGGGCTCCTCGGAATGAGGGAGCGCATCTCGTTGCTCGAAGGACGATTTTCAATCGAGTCGCGCGAGGGAGCGGGGACGACTCTCGTGGTGGAGGTCCCGCTCGCATGAGCATCCGGGTTCTCGTCGTCGACGACCACGCTGTCGTCCGGGCGGGACTGCGACTGTTGCTCGACGCCGAGGACGACATCGAGACAGTGGGTGAGGCGGGGAACGCGCG
>DATAOL010000230.1:0-4139 GCA_036265755.1 Gaiellaceae bacterium
CCGGCTGTGTCCGCCCTCGACCTCGAGACGATTCTTGCTCGTGGGCTCAGAGATGCCGCGGACGCAGGGAGTGCCTCCGCCTCGATGATCCTGCTCGCTCGGAGTGGCGAAAAGCCGCTCATCACGACTCTTGGGCTGACCAGCGCGGACTCGTGGCACGAGAGACTCGGCCTGCCGCCTGAGAGCGTTCAAGCGCGGGCGGTGGAGCTGACCTATTCCTACCCCGGCGACGTGAGTGCGATGGACGCCTTCCCGCTGCGCAGCGGGCTTGCGGTACCAATCGCGTCTCGGGATGAGCGGCTCGGGACGCTTGCTCTCTACTGGCGCCGTGAGCGGCACCAGGTCTCGGAGCAAGAGCTAAGCGACTTGGAAGCTGTTGCGCGTGCGGTGGCGTCAACGCTCGAGATCGTGCTTCGCCTCGAAGAGGCTCGACCATTCGAGCTCGACGGTGTCACCGGTCTTCCGAACGCGCGTGTCATGCGTGAGGCACTCAGGCGTGAGTGTGCTCGCGCAGAGCGCTACCACCGACACCTCGCCTTCGTCCTCCTGCGACTCGACGCGCCGCTGACCGACGACCTTCTCGCCACCGTCGCACGCATCATAGGCTCTGCGGTTCGAGTTACGGATTTGCCTTGCTATCTCGGAGAAGGATCGTTCGGAATGATCCTGCCCGAAGCTGCGCAAATCGATGCCCAGCACGTGCACCGCCGCCTCGGCGCCGTGCTTGGTCGGGAGCTGATTGGCGTTCGGCTCGGCTCGCCCAGGGCTGTCGCCGTCGAGCTTCGGGTTGACGAAGATGCGGTTTCGTTCCTCGAGCGTGCGGAAAGGGAGCTCGCCCGACCGGCCCGAACTGAGAAGCGAGTCATTGGCAAGGGAAGCGCGTGATGGCGAGCATTCTCGAAATCGCGCGAATCGCCAACGTCTCGGCGGAGAACGTCCTGCGCGTTGTCAACGGAGAGCCAGTGAGCTCGGATGTCGCCTCGAGGGTAGCTCGAGCGATCGAAACCGTCGGCCCACCTCCTGCCCGCTCGAAAGCCGAAGTCGTTCCTGCCGACGGGAGGTCTGGAGCGGAGGCCAACGAGCTCGTCTCCCGTGTGGATCAGATGGCCGCGGACCTCGAAGCAAGGCTGCCCAGAGACGTCGGCGGCATCCTCTATGAAGCGCTTCGCGTCCAGGTCCAGCCCGTCAGCCGACACATCGCCGAGCTCGACGCGCTCTACCAGCTGATCGACGCGCGGTTGGAGGACATGCGGCTCCAGATCGAGCGAGAGCGGCACGAGCGCCTGCAGGACGTCGCGCTTCTCAGCGAGCTGGTCTCGGCGGGTTGGAGGAGCGCGGATCGACGCCTCGCACGCGTGGAGCGCATGCTCGCTCGGCTCGAAGAGGCAATCGCCCGGGAGCGGAGCCCTCTTCACGCCCACATCCCTTCGGCTGCTGAAGGTAAGGCAACTGCACTCGATGAGTCGGCTACGAGTCGAATGAGCAATGAGCCGTGAGCTCCTCATGAGCCTCCAGGGTGCTCAGGCGTTTGACCCGGCACCGAGGCAAAACGAGCTTCACCTTTATCACGTCCCGTTCGACGAGCTTACGGCTGGAGACGATGCCGAAGCACCTCTGAACCGAGCCATCCAAAGCTCGGAGCGGGCGGCAGTCGTGGGACGCAGAGGGCAGGGAAAGTCCAGCCTCATCGCCCACGCGACGAGGGTGCGAGCGGGCATCGCACCCTTCCGTGTCCCGATCTTCGTGGAATCTGACGAAACGGTGAGCGACCCGAGAGCCTTCGCGCAGCACCTCATCCGGACGCTCACCACGTCCGCGACGCAGTCCGGCCTCATCTCGCCTGAGCAGCGAGAGGCAGCTCTCATGGCCAGTAGCGATCGGGTGCACATCCTCGGAGAAGAGGTCGCACACACGCGCTCCGCGGCCGAGGTTATCGCGGCGGCCGTCGACCTCGTCACCGCCGTTGCGAGTCAGCAGGTCATACCTGTCGTCGTGCTCGACGACTCTGATGGTTGGTCCCTCGAGTCGGGCCCGAACGGAAGCGCTCCGGTTCGAGCCTTCTTCAGCCGCGTCCTCAGGATCTTCGCCGATTTTCCCGGTGCCCTCGTCCTGGCTGTGCACGAAGACTACTTGTCCATGCCTGAGTTTCAGGAGGTCGAGAGCTTCCTCGAGACGCGAATCACGCTCCCCGCCTTCGAGGATCACGCCGAGCAGGCCCTCGGGCGCATCCTAGAGCGCAGGATGGCTATTCAAGGAGTGAAGGCCGATTTGTCCGACGTGTTCCACGAACGAGCGCTCGAGACACTTGCGCGCTTCTATCGCGAAGCGGACTGCAACTTGCGCAAGGTGATCTGGGTCGCGCGAGCCGCCCTTCGATACGCCTGGGCGGCCGACGAAGAGCTGGTCACACGCGTGCACATGGACGCCGCGGTCGCGGAAGCGAGCGAGAGCTCCTATCACCAGGCGCGAGTTTGAGCGGCTCGCTCTGAGCGGGCGAATGGTTGTGCAAGTGACGCATTTGTCCTGTGAAAGCTCGGGTTCGTGGAGGGATGGGGCGTGGCGTCACCTCGGCGGGCGCTGGGACCGCATGGGGACCACACGGGCACGGCACGATTTCGGGCGGAAATCACGGAGCGAGCAGCGCCCGGAGCTCGTCGGCTGACACCTCGCCGGGCGGCAGCGCGTGGCTGTACACGTCGAGCGACATCGACGGGCGGGCGTGCCCGGCCCGCTCGGCCAGCTCCTTCGCCGGCAAGGTAGCCGCCGACCGTCGGCAGCTCCGCGAAGCGCGTAGGCTGACGCTCCCGTTCAGGCATAGGTTCCTCTCCTTCGTTAGCGGTGCCGAGGACGTCCTGGGGCGGCGGGGAGCTCGCCGAGAGCGTCCTCGGGGTGATGAAGGAAGTGTGACGGTCCGCGCATCGGAGCAGCCGCAATTCGGCCGCGCGTCCCTCCTACGGAGTAGCGGTAATACTCGACTAACTGGATCGAGGGAGAGTACGCTCGCGCACGCGAGTCTCCACTCCCTCAACGAGCGCCCCCCGGGCCGCTGCAAGCTAAGGCGGTCTCGGAGCCCAGAGGCTTTGAGACCATCGCGGCGTGCTCATGGTCACGGAAACTCGGCCGTTGCGTAGCTGCACGTTGGTGCGCGTCCACTGGAATCGCGCGAGACTTACCGTGTGGAGGCTCCCGAGACGCGCTACGTCAAGACGCCTGACGGCGCGCACATCGCCTACCAGGTCTTCGGCGACGGGCCGTTCGACCTCGTGTACGTACCGGGCTTCGCTTCGAACGTCGAGTACATGTGGCGTCTCGAGCCGTTCGCGCGTGGCCTGCGGCGGCTCGGGTCGTTCGCGCGGGTCACCGTCTTCGACCGTCGCGGCACCGGCCTCTCGGATCGGATCGACGAGACGAACCTGCCAACGCTCGAGGCGAGGATGGACGACATCCGCGCGGTCATGGATGCGGCGGCGGTCGAGCGGGCGGCGCTCTTCGGATCCGAGGACGGCGCCGTTCTCTGCGCGGTCTTCGCGGCCGCCCACCCCTCGCGCGTCTTCGCCTGCGTGCTTCACGGTACGGGGGCCCGTGGGCTGCGCGCGCCCGACTACCCGTGGGAGTGGAGCGCACAGCAGTGGGACGAGTACCTCGAAGACATCGACCGCCAGTGGGGGACGCAGGACATGGCCGACCGGTTCGCGGCGCGGAGCTACCCGTCGCATGCGGCCGACGCGGGCTTCCGTCGAGTGCTCGCGTCGTTCCTGCGCTTCTCGGCGAGCCCTGGCGCAGCCTTGGTGTTCGAGACCCTGTATCGGGACGTTGACATCCGCGACGTCCTTCCCGCGATCCAGGTGCCCGTGCTCGTCGCGCATCGCGTCGACGACATGGAGGAGCCGATCGAGTGCGCGCGCCATCTCGCGGCAAACATCCCCGGTGCGCGGCTGCTCGAGCTCCCTGGAGCCGACCACTTCCCGTTCTCGGGCAACCAGGACGAGCTCTTCGACCCCGTCGAGCGGTTCTTCGCCGCCGCGCACGGCGCCGAGGTGGACTTCGACCGTGTCCTCGCGACCGTCCTCTTCACGGACGTCGTCGCCTCGACCGAGGCCGCGGCACGGATGGGCGACCGGGCGTGGCGAGACCTGATC
>DATAOL010000231.1:0-4047 GCA_036265755.1 Gaiellaceae bacterium
GTCGAGGTCCTGGAGCGGTTCTCCGAGATCGCAACGGTCGACTTCTACGCCGAGAACCGCCTCTGGGACTCCGCCGCGCCCGGCGATGGGGCCACGGTCTACACGGACGCGCGGCCGCCGTTCGGCGTTATCACACTGACGCTCGAACGGTGATCATCCCGGCCCGCTTCAACGGCCCGCCCGGGTCTGCGAACGGCGGCTACGCGGCGGGTCTCTTCTCCGAAGCGCTCGGCGGCGGATTCGAGGTCACGCTCCTACGCCCGCCGCCGCTCGACACCCAGCTGGAGATCGTCGGCGACGAGCTTCGCGACGGCGACAACGTGGTCGCGAAGGCGCGGCGCGGGGCCGTTCCGGAGGACACTCCCGAGCCGGTCTCGCTGGTGGACGCCGAGACAGCCTCGACGCGCTACGCGGGTTTCGAGCACCACGCCTACCCCACGTGCTTCACCTGCGGGCCGGCACGGGACGACGGCCTCGGGATCTATGCCGGCGCGGTTGCCGGCCGAGACGGGGTCGTGGCCGCTCCGTGGTCTCCCGAGGCGGATGTGCGCCCGGAGATCGTCTGGGCCGCGCTCGACTGCCCAGCCGGCTGGGCGGTGGACGACTTCCAGCGCGAGGGCGTCCTCCTCGGGCAAATGGCGGCCTCGATCCATGCCCTGCCGTCGGCGGGGGTTCCCCACGTCGTCATGGGCTGGCGGCTCGGCGAGGATGGGCGCAAGCGCTTCGCCGGCTCGGCGCTCTTCACGGCGGACGGCGAGCGCCTCGCCCGAGCCCGCTCGACCTGGATCGTCCCCGCCTGACCGGAGTGGGCTACGGAAAGAGGTCGCGCTCCGGCGGCATGACCAGGTCGCGGGCTGCCCCGTTTCCCGCCGGAACCCGATAGCCGCGCACGATCGCCGCCGGCACGCCTTCGGCCTTCCCCATCACGAGCTCCGCGGCACCCGCAAGCTCGTCGGCGACGGCGATCATCGTCGTCGCGAGCTCGTAGCCGCGCGCATCGTGCGAGCCGCGCAGGTCGAGCAGCGGCTGCATCCCCGCCACCCCGATCGCCACGTCGGTCGTCCCCTGCCGCCACGCGCGCCCGAAAGAGTCGCTGACGATCACCGCCGGCGCACGGCCGAACCGCGCCTCGAGAGCCGCCCGAATCTGCGCCGCCGAGGCGTCCGGGTCCTCGGGCAGGAGCACGATCCAGCCCTCGCCCGGTGCGTTCGACCTGTCCACGCCCGCGCTCGCGCACACGAAGCCGTGCTTCGTCTCGGCGATGACGAGATCGCCGCGGCGCCGGCGCACCGAGCGCGCCTCGCGGAGGATCGCCGCGACGACGTCGTCGGTCTGCTCGACGCGTCCCTCCGCCTTCGAGACGGCCTTCTGTGCGACGACGAGCACGTCCCCCTCCTCGAGCCCGCCCGCCCGCTCGAGCGCATCGCCGAGGAGCGCTGCGAGATCGTCTCCGGGCTCGATTTCCGGGAGCCCGGTCAGAGGGACCACGGCGAGCACTAGAGCAGGCGCTGCCGGCGCAGGTAGTAGACGAGCAGCGCGGCGGCAACGACCGGCAGCGCGAGCCCGAGCAGGAGAAACGCGGCCAGGCTCCCCACGTGGCGGACGAGCCAGCCGAAGTTCTGCCCGAAGAAGCCCGTGAGGACGATCAGCGGGAGCAGGATCGTCGAGAGAACGGTGAGCTTCTCTACGACGAGGTTGAGACGGTTGGACACCATGGAGAGGTAGACGTCCATCGCGCCGGCGAGCAGGTCCTTGTAGCTGTCGATGAGATCGGAGACACGGATGAGGTGGTCGAAGACGTCGCGGAAGTACCGTTCCGCCTCCGCGTCGCTTCCGGGCAGCACCACAGCTCCGCCGAAGAGCTGACTCGCGACGTCTCGCTGTGGGCCGGCCACGCGCCGCAAGCGGTTGAGGCTCCGCTTCATGCGCACGATCTCCTGCAGCTGCTCGTCCTTGGGGTTGCGGAAGATCTCGTCCTCGACGTGGTCGATGCGCTCGTCGTAGTCCTCGAGCGCCGGGAAGAAGCTGTCCGAGAGGCTGTCCAGGAGCCGGTAGAGGACGACGATCGGGCGCTCGAGCTGGCCGGGCTGCCGCTCGTAGCGCTGCCGGAGGTCGTCGCAGCTCGGCGCGTGCTCTCGGCGGATCGTGACGAGGTAGCTCTCCGAATAGAAGCAGTGCACTTCGACGAGCCGGTCGGCGTCGGGCGGCGGCGCGGCGCCGTAGACGACCAGGAAGACGAAGTTTCCGTACTCCTCCAGCTTCGGCCGCTGACCGAACTGCTCGGAATCCTCGAGCGCCAGCGGGTGGAAACGGAAGACGTCGCGCAGGAGGGCGAAGTCGTCCTCGTCCGCGCCTTCGATGTCCAGCCAGAAGAAGTCTCCACTCGAGACGCGAGCCTCGATCGTCGTCCGGTCGGGCTTCGCCTGCTTGCTGCCGTCGCGGTCGAGAAGCGTGGCGCTCACGGCAGGCCGGAGATGCGGATGCCGCTGTTCGCCTTGTAGCGGCGGTTCACGTTCAGGAGAACGGCTGTCAGCGGCTCGAGCCACCGGGCGACCTCGAGGCGGCCGGCGTCCACCGCCCTCCCCTCGACGATGCGCTCGGCGAGATCGGAGACGGCCTGCTTCGCCTCGTCGTCGTCGCCGCAGAGGATCACGTCCTCGTCCAGCGGCTCGTCGACGCGCGCCAGCGCCTTCGCGCTCACGGTGTGAAAGCCCGCCACCATGCGAGCTCCGGGCGCGGCCCGCGCTCCGAGCTCGGCCAGCGACAGCTCTCCCGGCGCGGCGCCCGGCTTCCCGTTCTCGAAGACGATCGGGCTCGCGACACTGACGACGATCTTGCCGTCGAGGTTGGCGGCGAGGTTCGAGCACATCTCGGCGAGGCCGTCCGGCGGCACGGACAGGAAGACGATGTCGGCGTCCTCGGCGCATTCGCGGTTGGCGACGAACTCGTCGTGCGGCGTGCGGGAGCCGAGCTCGACCTCCTCCCCCGCCCGGCGTAGGCGCTCGGCGAGCCCCTGGCCGAAGTCGCCGGTCCCACCCACGATTCCGATCATCCGATCGCCTCCAGAAGGCCGCGGCCGACCTCTGCCCGCCGCTCGGGAGCAACCATAACCGTGTCGCAGACGACCGCTCCGGGGATCTCATGCGCAAGCTCCTCGTCTGCGCGGTCGACGACGAAGGTGGAGACGAGATCGCCGTAGAGCGCGCGCACCCCGGCCGCCGACGGCTCGTGTCCGAGGCTCTCCATCATTCCCGCGAGGGGCCCGCGGAGCGCTTTCCCGCCGACGAGGGGAGACACGGCCGCGACGCGCTTGTCCCTGAGCGCGTCCTCGATCCCCGGCACGGCCAGGATCGGCTGGATCGAGACGAGCGGATTCGACGGCGCGATGAGGACGACGTCCGCTTCCTCGATCGCCTCGACCACCCCGGGGGCGGGGCGCGCGTCCTCGGCGCCCTCGAACCGGACTCCTTCGACCCGGTCGGCGTGACGGCGCTTCACGAACCACTCCTGGAAGTCGAGCTCGCTGTCCGGGGTCTGGATCTTCGTCCGCAGACGGTCGTCCGTGGCCGGGATGAGCCGAACGGCGACGCCCAGCCCTTCGGCGAGGCGCCGCGTCACCTCGGAGAGCGGCTCGCCGCGCTGTAGAAGCTGCGTGCGGATCAGGTGGAAGCCGAGATCCTGGTCGCCTAGCGTGAACCAGGTCTCCCGCCCGTGCTGCCTGGCAACGTCGAGCGCCGCATAGGTGTCGCCCTTGACGCCCCAGCCGCGCTCCTCGTCGAGGAGGCCGGCAAGCGTGTAGAGGATCGTGTCGAGGTCCGGCGAGATGGAGACCCCCCAGAACTCGAGGTCGTCGCCCACATTCCCGATCGCCGTCACATGCTCCGGGCCGGCTGCTCTCGCCAGCGCATCGACACAGCGCGAGCCGCCGAGACCCCCTGCCAGCACGGATATCCTCACGACGTGCTGGCGGTCGTCCCGGTGAAGGGCCGCGACGGCGCGAAGACGCGCCTCGCGCCCGTGCTCTCGCCCGCGGAGCGAGCGCGGCTC
>DATAOL010000232.1:0-4531 GCA_036265755.1 Gaiellaceae bacterium
CGGCGACGCCGGTGAGCGCATGTACCGGGCCTACGGGCTCGCCAATTTCGCCCACGACGTCCTCGCGCAGGCCCAGCCCGCTCTCTACGAACGAGGTTGCGATGTCTCGACACTGCTCTGACCACGCTCGCCACTCCGTAAAATTGCTTCGTGGACGCCGCTGCGCTTCGCGCGCGGATCGAAGAGCACATCCGCCGGCACGACCTCATTCCTCCGAGCGGGGACGTTGTCTGCCTCGTCTCGGGCGGTCCGGACTCGACATGCCTCTGGCATGCGCTTGGGGCCCTCGGCTACCGCGTCGAGACGCTCCACGTCAACCATAGGCTCCGCGGAGAGGAGTCCGAGGAGGACGCCGAGTTCTGCCGCGAGCGTCTGGGAGCCGAGGTCGTCGACGCGGCGCCCGCGAACGGCGGCGAGGCGGAGCTCCGCGAGCTCCGCTACGAGGCGACCAGGCGCATGTCGCAAGGCCGGCTGCGGGCCACGGGCCACACCGCCTCCGACCAGGTCGAGACCGTCCTCTACCGCCTCGCGTCGAGTGGGACCACGACCGGAATCCGTGTCCGCCGGGACGACGGAGTCGTCCGCCCGCTCCTGACGGTCTGGCGCGAGGAGACCGAGGCCTACTGCCGCGCGGAAGGCCTCGAGTTCCAGCGCGACTCCAGCAACGACGACACCCTGCGCGGCCTCATCCGTCGCGAGATCGTGCCGGCATTTCGCGCGCTCCATCCCGCCGCCGAGGAGAACGTTCTCCGGGCCGCGGAGACGCGCCGGGAGCTACCTAGGCCGATCGAGAGGGCGCTGTTAGAGTTGCTCGACTCGCAGGCGGGAGCCAAGCGAGTCGACCTAGGTGACGGCCGCGTGGCAGTGAGGGAATACGGGAGTGTCTGGCTCGAACGGGCGCCTGTCCGCCTGGACGGGCCTGTCTCGTGGGGTCAGTGGCGACTACGGCCGAACCGCACCGGTCTCTGGGTGCGCTCCTGGCGGGCAGGTGACCGGCTCGCGCGGGGCAAGAAGATCCAGGATCTCTTCGTGGACGCCAAGGTGCCCCGCTCGGAGCGCGAAGCCTGGCCGCTCGTCGTGCGCGGCGAAGAGGTGGTGGTCGTCCCCGGCATCGCGACCGCTCCCGGCTGGGAGGACGCGGTCGGTGAGGAGCGCGCATGAACCAGGTGAACGAGCTCTCCGCCGCCGTCTCCGAGATCCTCATCGAGGAGGAGACGCTGCACGCGCGGATCGCCGAGCTCGGCGGCTCGATCAGCGAGGACTACCGGGGCGAGGATCTCCTGCTCATCGGAGTCCTCAAGGGTGCGATCTTCTTCATGGCCGATCTGATGCGGTCGATCGACATTCCGTGCGAGGTCGACTTCATGGCCATCTCGAGCTACGGGGCGGGGATCGACTCGTCCGGCGTGGTGCGGATCCTCAAGGATCTCGACGTTTCGATCGAAGGTAGAAACGTGCTTGTCGTCGAAGACATCATCGACTCAGGTCTGACCCTTTCCTACCTGCTCCGCAACCTGGAGGCTCGTGAGCCAGCATCGCTCGAGGTGTGCGCCCTGTTGACCAAGCCGGACCGGCGCGAGAACGACGTTTCCTGCCGCTACGTGGGGTTCGAGATCCCGAATCGCTTCGTGATCGGCTACGGGCTCGATTTCGCCGAGCGCTACCGCAACCTGCCCTTCGTCGGGGTCCTCAGGGACGAGCTGGCCGCCCAGGCGGAGGACACCGTCTGAAGAATCCGGATCGGGTCCCTGTAACGAATAGCCAGGCTGCTACCGTTAACCCACTAGAGGAACCCCCTTGAACCGTTTTTTCCGCAGCGCACTCTTCCCGCTAATCGTCATCGTCCTCCTGGTCTTCCTGGCCTCGAGGACGCTTCTGCCCGGTGGTTCGAACAACACCCAGAAGATGACGTACAGCCAGCTCATCTCGCTCGTCGAGGACAACCCGGGCGCGATCCAGGACGTCGTCTTCGTCCCGAAGAGCCGAGAGATCCAGGCCGACCTCACGAGCGGGAAGAAGGTCAAGGTCAACTACCCGAGCGACGAATCGCAGATCGCGTTCCAGAACGCGCTCCAGACTCACGACGTCGCCTTCGACTCGAAGGGAACGGGGGACTCCGCGTGGTGGTCGATCCTCACCTACCTGCTCCCCTTCCTCCTCTTCTTCGGCTTCTGGATCTTCCTGATGAACCAGGTGCAGGGCGGAGGCTCGAAGGTGATGAGCTTCGGCAAGAGCCGCGCGAAGCGGATGGCGCCGGACTCGCCGAAGATCGGGTTCAAGGACGTCGCCGGGGTCGACGAGGCGGTCGAGGAGCTGCAGGAGATCAAGGAGTTCCTTGAGAACCCGAAGAAGTTCCAGGCGCTCGGCGCGCGCATCCCGAAGGGCGTGCTCCTCTACGGGCCGCCGGGCACCGGCAAGACGCTGCTCGCGCGCGCCGTCGCGGGCGAGGCGGGCGTGCCGTTCTTCTCCATCTCGGGCTCCGACTTCGTCGAGATGTTCGTCGGCGTCGGCGCATCGCGCGTGCGCGACCTCTTCGAGCAGGCCAAGCAGGCGAGCCCCTGCATCATCTTCATGGACGAGATCGACGCCGTCGGCCGCCATCGTGGCGCCGGGCTCGGCGGTGGGCACGACGAACGTGAGCAGACGCTGAACCAGCTCCTCGTCGAGATGGACGGCTTCGAGATGAAGGACAACATCATCCTCATCGCCGCCACCAACCGGCCCGACATCCTCGATCCCGCGCTCCTCCGCCCCGGGCGCTTCGACCGGCAGATCGTGGTCGACCGGCCCGACCGGAACGGACGCAAGAGGATTCTCGAGGTGCACACGAAGGGGAAGCCGATCGATCAGGCGATCGAGCTCGACACCCTTGCTGCGGGGACGCCCGGCTTCACGGGCGCCGACCTCGCCAACCTCGTCAACGAGGCAGCCCTCCTCGCCGCCCGCCGCGGCAAGAAGACGATCGGCGAGCTCGAGCTCGTGGAAGGGATCATGCGCGTCATCGCCGGCCCGGAGAAGAAGACGCGGCTTCTCTCCGAGCACGAGCGCAACGTCACCGCCTACCACGAGATGGGACACGCGCTCGTCGGGCACTACCTGCCCAATTGCGACCCCGTGCACAAGATTTCGATCATCAGCCGCGGCGCAGCGCTCGGCTACACGATCGCCCTCCCAGCCGAGGACAAGTTCCTGACGACGAAGTCCGCGCTCATGGATCAGATGGCCATGACGCTCGGAGGCCGCGCCGCCGAAGAGCTCGTCTTCAACGAGGTGACGACTGGCGCCGCCAACGACCTCGAGAAGGTCACCTCGACGTCGAAGCACATGATCATGCGCTACGGCATGAGCGAGAAGCTTGGCCCGCGCGTCCTGGGCCGGAACCACGATATGCCCTTCCTCGGCCGCGACATGGGCGCCGAGCCCGACTACTCCGAGGAGATCGCGCGCGAGATCGACGACGAGATCCGCCGCGTGATCGAGGAGGCGCACGAGCGCGCTCGCAAGGTGCTCCAGGAGCATATGGACGAGCTGCACCAGATTTCGAAGCTCCTCATCGAGCGCGAGACGATCGACAAGGATCAGTTCGAGCGCCTGCTCGCCGGCGAGGCGGCCGAGAGCGTCTTCCCCGAAGAGAAGGCCGCTCCGGCCGAGCGCGAGGCCGAGAAGAAGCCTCGCACCGACCCGAAGCCGCGGCCCTTCCCGCTCCCGGGCGCGACGATGCAGCCTCCGCCCGAACCCGAAGGCGCCAACTAAAGCGCCTTAGGATACGAGGGGCCGTGCGAGCCCCTCTGGAGGACTTCCTGCAGCGCCCCAGCGTGATGGGCGTCGTCAACGTGACGCCCGACTCGTTCTCGGACGGCGGAGTGGTCCTCCGCCCCGACGCGGCCGGCACCGAGGCATACGGGATGCTCGCTGAAGGCGCGGCGATCGTGGACATCGGCGGCGAGTCGACCCGGCCGGGATCGGAGGGTGTGTCTCTGGAGGAGGAGCTCCGCCGCGTCGAGCCAGTCCTCCACGCCCTCAGAGGCGAGCCCGTCTCCATCGACACGTCGAAGTCCGAGGTTGCCCGCACGGCGATCGAGTGCGGCGCCGTGATGGTCAACGACGTCACCGCCCTCCGCGGGGATCCCGACCTGGCCGGGGTTGTCGCTGACGCGGACGCCTACCTCTGCCTCATGCACATGCTCGGCGAGCCGCGGACGATGCAGAAGGGCCCGCGCTACGACGACGTCGTCTCGGAGGTCGCGGCCTTCCTCGGCGAGCGCCTCGCCTTCGCGACCGATGCTGGGATCCGCGAGGACCGAATCTGTCTCGACCCGGGGATCGGGTTCGGGAAGACCGTCGAGCACAACCTGGAGCTCCTCAACCGGCGTGGCGAGATCGTGGCTCTCGGGCGGCCCGTGCTGGTCGGCGCATCGCGCAAGCGCTTCCTCGGCCGTGTCATGGGCGATCCCGAGGCGGTCACGGGCCCGGTGGCCGCGGGCGTGGCAGTCGCCGTCATGGCCTACGAGCGCGGCGCGACGATCATCCG
>DATAOL010000233.1:0-12872 GCA_036265755.1 Gaiellaceae bacterium
CGGGCGTCCCCTCGTCGAGCGCCCGCCGTTTCGCGCTCCTCACCACACCGCGTCCACGGCTGCGATCGTGGGCGGCGGGCCGGGCCCGCAGCCGGGGGAGGCCAGCCTGGCCCACCAGGGCGTCCTCTTCCTGGACGAGCTGGCGGAGTTCTATCGACCAGCGCTGGAAGCGCTTCGCCAGCCTCTCGAGGACGGTGCGATCGAGATTGCTCGCGCGCAGGGAAGAGCGCTCTTTCCGGCACGGTTCGTGCTCGTTGGGACGATGAACCTGTGCCCCTGTGGAGGCCGGGGCGACCCGGCGGCGGAGTGCTCCTGCTCCGCGCAGCGCATCGCTGCATACCGCGACAAGCTCTCGCGCGCGCTGCTCGATCGATTCGATCTGTTGGTTCATGTTCCGCGTGCACGCGCGGCGGAGCTGAACGGTTCGCCGGGGGAGCCGTCGTCCGCCGTTCGGAAACGCGTCGAGGCTGCGTCCATGCGGCTCCGCGATCCGCCGCAACTATCGGAGACTGCCGCTGCGCTGCTCACCCGTGCGGTGGACTCGCTGCCGCTCTCCGGTCGCGGCCGAGCTCGCGTTGCGCGCGTGGCGGGAACGATCGCCGCGCTCGCGGGCGCCCAAAGTATCGGCGCCGACCACCTTGCGGAGGCGCTGTCCTACCGCTCGCCGGCCGAGCTGGGCCCGGGCGCATGACCGGCTTCCTGGAGATCCGGCGTGCGGCCGCGGGCTATCCGGCCCTGCTCGCAGAGCTTCACGATCCACCCGCCTCGCTGTTCGTGCGCGGCGGGACCGACGTTTTGGCGTTGCCAGGCGTCGCGGTCGTCGGCGCCCGTAGCTGCTCGGCATATGGCGCTCAGGTCGCTCGCTCCCTGGCTCGGGAGCTTGCCGCCGCGGGCGTCGGCGTCGTCAGCGGGCTCGCCCGGGGTGTCGACGGGGAGGCACATCGCGGTGCGCTCGAGGCCGGTGGGGTGACCGTCGCCGTGCTCGGCTGCGGCATCGACCGCGACTATCCCCGCAGCCACACCGAGCTCGCGAGGCGGATCGTCGGGTCGGGCGCAGTCGTCTCGGAGTATCCGGCCGGGGTCGAGCCGGCTCCCTGGAGGTTCCCCGCTCGCAACCGCATCATCGCTGGGCTTGCGCTCGCGACCGTCGTCGTCGAGGCCCGCGAGCGCTCGGGCGCGCTCATCACGGCTGATTTCGCTCTCGAGCTCGGGCGCGACGTCTTTGCCGTCCCGGGCGAGATCACGTCGGCATTGTCCGCGGGCACCAACGATCTCCTCCGGCAGGGCGCCGCGCCACTCACCTCGACTCGGGATGTCTTCGAGGCGATCGGCATTGAGCAGGAAGTGCGCGCTGCGCCCGAAGTGTCCACCAAGGCGGCGGCGCTCCTCTCCCTGCTGGCCGACGGCGCGAGGCCTGCGGACGAGTTGATCCGCGCATCCGCCCTGCCGAGTGGCGATGTCGCCGCGGCGTTGGTCGAGCTCGAACTCGCCGGCCTCGTCGCGCAGTCCGATGGCGTCTACCGGTCGTTCAGTCCGGGAAGGAGCTCGGTTGCTCCAGCGCGCGCGTGAAGAGCTCGTCGTCGATGTTTCGCCCGGTGACGATCAAGACGAGCGGGTCGCCAACGTCGTCCAGCTCGGGGACGGCGGCGAGTGCGGCCGCGGCGGCTCCTTCGGCCCGGATTCCGACCTCCGCGTACTCGGCGACGGCCTCCGCGATTCGCCGCTCGGAGACAGTCAGCATCCTCGTGGCGACCTCGCCGAGGACCTCGACCGCCAGCGGAATCGCGACACGGACGGCGAGCCCGTCTGCGAAGGTCTCGGAGCGATCGCAAAGGACGGGTCGACCCGACGCCCACGAATCGACCATCACAGGGGCTGCTTTCGCGCCAACGCCGACTCGCTCGACATCGGGTGCCGTTTTGCTGATGGCGAGGCCGATCCCGCCGAGAAGGGCGCCGTTGCCGAGCGGGACGACGATCGCCGCGGGCGTCGCTGCAGTCTGCGCCAGGATCTCGTCGCCGATCGCCCCGTACCCGTCGTACTGACCCCGCTCCGCGCCGTCCTCGAAGAAAGGCTGGCCGGTTCGTGACGCGTGGGCGCGCCCCTCCTCCTTGGCCTCGTCGAGGTCGGCGCCCGTCTGCCTGATCTCGGCTCCGAGATTTCGAATGAGCGTCAGCTTCGCGCGGCTCGCCGCCGCCGGCGCGTAGACGACCGCCTCGAGCCCGAGGTGCGCCGCGGCCCATGCCGTTGCCGCCCCGTGGTTCCCCGTCGAGGCGGTCACGACAGCCTGCGCGCCGTCCCGGGCGTAGCCCTCGAGGACGGGGAGGGCTCCGCGCCATTTGAAGGCGCCCAGCTCGTGGCTGTCCTCGCGCTTGAGCAGGAGCTGCCTGCCGGCCAGCGTGTGCTCTTCGAGCGGCGTCGGTGACGGCGTCACGAGAAGAGAAGCTGCGGGTTCTGTTGCATCGCGACGTCTGCGACGCCCGCTGCCTCGACCGAGGCGACGGCGGCCGCTGCGTCCATGACCGGGGCGTCGCTGCCGAAGACGAGGCAGTTGGGGCCGCACGCCTCGCTTGTGAGGCGAAGGGCGAGCGGTCCGTATGACGCCGTGTCGAAGAAGACCGGCTTCACGGGAACATCGCCTCCGCGCGCGCGCAGGCGTTCGAGGTGGAACGGTCCGCCGCCGGCGAGGATGCCGAACGCGACCCTCAGCTCCGGATTTCCGTGGGTCAGCCAGGCGGCGTAGGCGGCCTGCATCTGCGCAGGGTAGTCGACGAGAGCCGGCCACCAGGGAGGGGCGCCGTCCGGCGGCGGCGGGACGGGCCCCGGGTGGACGAACAACGTCTGCCCACCCGAGACGAGCTCGGATGCAAGCCGGTCGACGCCAGCCACGAGCGCGGGTGCAGGAACGCATGCACCGGCGAAGCCCTCACGGCACTCCGCGACCGCGAACGAGCGCAGGCGCCCTCCGGCCGCGGCGACCAGCTCGAGAATGCCTTCGTGGTAGGCGTCGACGAGCTCCGTGATGCCGTCGCAGGCGAGCGTGGGCTGGAGGGAGACGACGGCGACGTCGATCCCCGCGTCGTCGAGGACGCCGAGACGCGTCTCGAGGTCATGGTCCTGGAGGCCCGCGTCGAACGTCCCCTCGCCGAGGATGAGGCGGTCGTCCTCGATCCGCGGGGCGCGATCCCGCTTCCGCAGCGCTGCGACCAGCTGCTCCGGCCAGAGGTGCTGGTGGATGTCAAAGGAGGCCATCGGTGAGCTCGAGCCCCAGTCCGGGGCGGTCGGGGACGGTGAGGAAGCCTTCCGAGTCGACGCGCACGGGCTCCGCGAGCATGAAGTCGCGCCGCTCGGCTGTCCACCCCGGCGGATCGTACGGGTACTCGAGGTACGGGCCGCCGCCGACACCCGCCGTCAGGTGGAGGTTCGTGAGGAGGCCGATGCCATTCGTCCAGGTGTGCGGCGTGAAAAAATACCCGCGTGCCGTGACGCGCTCGGCGAGCTCACGTGCTCGTAGGAGGCCGACCGAGAGCACGGCATCCGGCTGATAGACGTCGAGTGCATCGGCCGCTTCGAATGCTTCGAGCTCCGCCGTCGTCCGCGCCATCTCGCCCCCGGCAACGCGGATGCCGCAGTCGCGACGGAGATCCGCGTGCCCCTTGACGTCCTGGCGCGGAAGGGGTTCCTCGAGCCAGAAGACGTCGAGGTCCCGCAGCGCCGATGCGAGCCGTCCAGTCTCGCTCCGCCCGAGCGCGGGGCTCACGTCGCCCGGCATGCGCCAGCCCTGATTGAGGTCGACCATGATCTCCATCGAGTTGCCCACGGCCTCGCGGACCGACGCCACGGCCGCGAGCCCCTCGTCCACGCGAGTACGGTCGATGCGCACCTTGAGCGCCTTGAACCCTTCTTCGCGGAGGCGCAACGCGGACTCGGCCCGCTCCGCGGGTGACCGCTGCTCTCCGCTGGACGCGTAGGCGGGAATCCGTGCCAGCTGCCCGCCGATGAGCTCGGCGACCGTCTTCCCGTGTGCCTTGCCGGCGAGATCCCACAGGGCGGCTTCGAGTGGCCAGTAGCGGCCCGCGTGGAAGACGATCGTTTCGAGAACTGCGACGTGGCGCTCGAGCGCGAGTGGATCCTCTCCGAGGAAGAGGTGCTCGTAGCGCTCGAAGCCGTCCATCGTGTCGCCGGAGCCGATCCCAGTGAGGCCCTCGTCCGTCTCCACGACCACGAGCGCCGCCTCGAAGGAGCGGCGCGGCTGCGGGTCCCAGGCGGCATGGAAGGGCGGGTCGAGCTCGATCGAGCGACGCTCGATGCGCACCCGCTCGATCTTCACGCGCGGCGGAAGAACGGGTTCTGGGGCTCGCTGCGGATCGCGAGCAGCTCCTCCAGCCGCGGGCGGCCTTCGGCGGCTGAGGCGAGCGCGGCGCGCGTCGCCTCGACGTTGTTCGCGTAGACCTCCTCCTCGTCGGCGGCGACCCAGTCCACCCAAACGGCCGCTATGAGCGCGAGGTCGTCGACATCGCCCTGGGGAACCGTTCCTTCTTCCACCGACTCGAGCACGCCGCGGGCGACGGCCGCTTGTGCGGCCCCCCAGTGCAGGAAGCCGTGGGCATCGCCCCGGATCTCGGCCTTGTTCACGAAGAGCGTCGGCGGTTTCACCGGCATGTTCGGCCGGGCAACGACGACAAACGAAGCATGTCCCGCCCGCGGCGTCGCAAGGGCGGTCGCCCAGGCCGTGCCCACCGGGCCGTCGCGCGGGCCGAGGACTGTGTTGACGTGGGCGGCGTTCGGCCCTCCTCCAAAGAATCCTTCCCCGATGAGGATCGGGCTCAGGGTGAGATCACCGCCCGCGCGACCTCACCTGCGTTCATGGCGGCGAAGGCCTCGTTGATCTCCGCCAGCGGGTACGAGCGCGAAATCAAGCGGTCGAGCGGGAGAACTCCGTCCATGTAGAGATCGATCACCATGGGCATGTCGATCTGGGGACTGCAGGAGCCGTAGAAGCTGCCCGTGACGACCTTCTCCTCGCGCGCGAGGTCCGAGGCGGGAAGCTCGGCCATGACGCCTTCGGGCGGAAGCCCGACGGCCACGACGGTCCCGCCGCGCCGGACGGCCGCGTACGCCTGTGCGAGGACTCCGGGAGCTCCGGCCGAGTCGATCGCCGCGTCCGCGCCGCGACCCCTCGTCAGCTCCAGCAGCGCTTCCAAGACGTCGTCGGAGCGCGGATCGAGTGCGTGCGTCGCGCCGAGCTCGAGGGCCATCTCGCGCCTGAACCGGAACGGGTCGACGGCGACGATCGCGGCTGCACCGGCAAGACGCGCGCCCATGATCGCCGAGAGGCCGACGCCGCCCGCCCCGAAGACGGCAATCGCCTCGCCGGCGCGAATCCCGGCGCGCGTGGTCGCGGCGCCGTAGCCGGTCATGACCGCGCAGCCGACGAGGGCGGCGACCTCGAGCGGCGCGTCGTCGCGGATCGGCACGCAGCAGCCTTCCGGCACGATGCAACGCTCCGCGAAAGCGGAGAGATAGGAGTAGTGGTAGAGCGACTCGCCGTTCTGCGAGAGGCGGAGGGTGCCGCCGGGGAGGGTTCCGCGGAACATGTCCTCCATGGCGACGTCGCAGAGAACCTGGCGACCGCGCGAGCAGTAGTAGCAGCGTCCGCACGCCGGCAGCCAGGAAAGGATCACGTGGTCGCCTTCCTCGACGGCATCCACGCCCTTGCCGACGGATTCGACGATGCCGGCGCCCTCGTGGCCGAGCACGGCCGGGAGAGGGTTCGCCGTCGCGCCGGTGACGACGTTCCAGTCGCTGTGGCAGACGCCGCTGGCGACAAGACGCACCTCGACCTCGCCGGGGCCGGGCTGGCCGAGCTCGACGTCCTCCACGCTCATGGGCTCGTCGAGCGCTCGCAGGATCGCGGCGCGCATGAGGCGATTCTAAGCCGGTGACCGAGGTACGCTCGCCTCATGAAGGCGCAAGCCGCAGTTCTCTGGCAGCCAGGCGAGCCGGTGGAGATCCTCGAGGTCGACCTCGCACCCCCGCAGGAGGGTGAGGTGCTCGTGCAGATCGCGGCCTGCGGCGTCTGCCACAGCGACCTGCACGTCGTGGACGGTGCCCTCCCGGAGCCGTTGCCGCTCGTCCTCGGGCACGAAGCAGCAGGCGTCGTCGTCGAGACAGGGCTGGGGGTCGCTTCTCTCGAGGCAGGCGATCACGTCGTGCTCGCGCTCGTGCCGTCGTGCGGCGAATGCGCCGAATGCCTGCGGGGGCGCCCGAACTTCTGCGAGCTCGGAGCACGGATGGCCGCGGAGGGGACGCTGGCAGACGGAACGAGCCGCCTGAGCCTGAACGGCACGCAGCTGCACCACTTCAACTCCATCTCGTCGTTCGCGACCCACGCGGTCGTGCCCGAGTCCGCAGCGGTTCGAATTCGAGCCGATGTCTCGCTCGACGCTGTCGCGTTGATCGGCTGCTCGGTGCTGACGGGCTACGGGGCGGTCGTGAACACAGCCGGTGTGAAGGAGGGTGAGACCGTCGCGGTGTGGGGCTGTGGTGGCGTCGGCGCGAACATCGTCCAGGGCGCCCGCCTTGCCTGCGCGTCCCGCATCGTCGCCGTGGACACGCGACCGGAGTCCCTCGACGTCGCTCTGTCCCTCGGCGCGACCGACACGGTGCTGGCGGGCGAGGGCACCGACGTCGCCGCCGCCGTGCGAGACCTCACCGAAGGCGGCCCGGACTACGCCTTCGAGGCGATCGGGTCCGAGCCGGCGATCCGGCAGGCGTGGGAGGCCTTGCGCGCCGGCGGCACTCTCGTCGTCGTCGGCCTCATGCCGAAGGGAAGCACGCTGACGATCGATCCATGGCAGTTCATCTCCGAGAAGACGATCAAGGGCTCGTTCCTCGGCTCGGCGCGAATCCAGGTGGACGTGCCGCGGCTCGTCGACCTCTACCGCGGCGGCGAGCTCGAGCTCGACCGGCTCGTCAGCCGCAAGCTTCGGCTGGCCGAGCTTCCGGAGGCATTCGACCGGCTGCGCGCCGGCGACGGCATCCGTCAGGTCGTCGTCTTCGACTGAACGGCCGCCGGCGGCGCCTCCGCCTGCAGCCGGCGAAGCTCGTCGACCGGAATGTGACAGCGCATGAAGTGGCCGGGCTCGACCTCGGCCAGCGGCGGCTCCTCCTGAACGCAGATCTCCCCGAGGAAGCGGGGGCAGCGCGTGTGGAAGACGCAACCGGACGGGGGATCCGCCGCACTCGGGATCTCGCCCTCGAGGCGGATCCGCGGCCGCTCCTCGCCGGTGATCATCGGCACCGCCGAGAGGAGCGCCTCGGTGTACGGGTGATGCGGCCCGCTGAACACCGTTTCGGCGTCGCCCATCTCCTGGAGGCGGCCGAGGTACATGACCGCGATACGGTCGGAGATGTAGCGCACGACGCCGAGGTCGTGGGAGATGAAGACGTAGCTCACGCCTTTCTGCGTCTGCAGCTCGACGAGCAGATTGAGGATCGCGGCCTGCACCGAGACGTCGAGCGCAGAGGTCGGCTCGTCGCACAGAACGATCCGCGGGTCGCCCGCGAAGGCGCGGGCGATCGCGACGCGCTGCTTGAGACCGCCCGAAAGCTGGGCCGGCTTCGCGCTGAGGAGCGCCTGGTCGAACCGCACGGACTCCGTGAGCTCGATGGCCCGCTGTTCCTTCTCCCGTCCGCTCAGGCCGAGGAGCTTCTGCAGCGCGCGCCCCACGATGCGGCGAACCGAATGGCGGCGGTTGAGCGCTCCGTCAGGGTTCTGGAACACGATCTGCAGCGAGCGCACCTGCTCGGCGCTTCGCTTCTCGACACGCCCCGCCAGCGGCTGCCCGTCCAGCTCGAGCGCAGCGCCTTCGTCGGGCGCGGTCAAGCCGAGGAGGACGCGCGCGAGCGTGGTCTTGCCGCTTCCTGACTCGCCGACGAGACCGAGCACCTCGCCGCGCCTGACCATGAGCGACACGTCGACGAGCGCTCGGACGTCCTGGCCTTCCTGCTTGAACGTCTTCGAGCCGTTCGCGACTTCGAGGAGCGGCTTGCCGTTGGACATCTGGATCGTAGGGAGTCGTGGTGGGGCGACGCGCGGGAGTTCGTGGGCGCGCTCGTGGAAGTGGCAGCGGCTCGCACGTCCGTGGCCGAGTGGATAGAGCTCGGGCTCGTGCTCGCGGCAGACCTCCTTGGCGAGCCCGCAGCGCGGCTCGAAGACACAGCCGGGCAGCTCGGCGCCGAGCGCGGGGAGGAAGCCGGGGATGGTGTCCAGCGCCGTTTCGTCCTTGCGGACGCCGCCGCGCGGGATGCACCGCAGCAGGCCGACCGTGTACGGGTGTCTGGGATCGCGGAAGACTTCCTGCGCAGGGCCTTCCTCGACGAGGCGGCCGGCGTAGAGAACACCGACGCGCTCGCACATCTTCGCGATGACGGCGAGGTTGTGGCTGATGAAGAGAACGCTCGTCCCGAACTCCTGCCGCAGTGCGGAGATCAGGTCGAGCACCTCCGCCTCCACCGTCGCGTCGAGGCCGGTCGTGGGTTCGTCGAGGATCAAGAGGGTCGGGTTCTTCGCCAGGGCCATCGCGATCACGACGCGCTGCTGCATCCCGCCCGAGAGCTGGTGCGGATACCGGCGCAGGACCCGTTTCGGGTCGGAGATCTGCACCTTGTGGAGCATCGCCTCGGTGCGGTGGGCGGCCTCCTCCTTCTCGAGGCCGAGAAGCTGGAAGACCTCGGTGAGCTGCGGCCCGACCCGGATCGAGGGGTTCAGGGCAGCCGCGGGATTCTGGTAGACCATCGAGAGGCTCGTGGCGTGGAGGCGGCGCACGTTGCCTCCGCTCATCCGGAGCATGTCCTCGCCGTTCAGTCGGATCGAGCCGTCGAGGATCGTCGCGTTGCGCGGGAGGTAGCGCATGATCGCGAAGGCCGCCGTCGTCTTGCCGCAACCGGATTCGCCGACGAGTCCGTATGACTCGCCCTGACCGATGGAGAAGGACACGCCGCGGAGCACTCGGCGGTCGATGCCGCGGACTGTATATGCGACCCGGAGGTCCTCGAGCTCGATCGCGGCGTCGGTCATCGTTCGAACAGCTGCGCGATCGAGTCCGCGATCAAGTTGATCCCGACGATGAGCGTCGCGATTGCGAGCGACGGGAAGAGCACCGGCCACCAGTAGCCAGCGTTGATGCTCTGGTAGTGGGTGGAGATGTCCTGACCCCAGTCGGGAATAGTCGGGTCGGCGGCGAAGCCGAGGAATGCGAGGGTGGCCACGGTGAAGATTGCGTAGCCCAGCCGAACCGTGAATTCGACGATGATCGGTCCGGTCACGTTGGGAAGGATCTCGGCGAACATCACGTATGGGCCATGTTCGTTGCGGAGTCGCGCTGCCTGCACGTAATCGAGCCGCGCCTCGCCCAGGACCGCCGCTCGAACCGTCTTGGCGATGATCGGCGTGAAGACGAACCCGATGACGAGGACGAGCGTCTTCCGTGACGGCCCCAGGGCCGTGATCGCGAGCAGAGCGGTGATGATCAGGGGGATCGCGAGGACGGCGTCGACGACGCGCATCGTCGCCTCGTCGACGAACCCCCGGTAATAGCCGGTCACGAGGCCGATCGTGGTTCCGAGGACCGTCCCGAGAATGGTTGCAAGCGGCGCCACCACGAGAACCGAACGGGCGCCGAGGATCACGCGCGAGAGGACGTCCTGGCCGAGCTTGTCCGTTCCGAACAGGTTTTGGGCTGAGGGAGGCTGAAACTTGCTGAGGATGTCGGGCGCAACGGGGTCGTGCGGCGCAATGAGATTGCCAAAGATCGCGCAGACGACCCAGATGCCTGCGAGGACGCAGCCGAGCAGGAACGTCGGCGACCGGACGAGCAAACGCAGGCGCTCGTTGCGCTCGACCTTGGTCTCGTCCGGGCGGATCGGGATCGCGATCGGGGCAGCTTGTTCATCGATCGTCGTCATTCGGCGGCGGCGAAGCGGATGCGCGGATTGAGGAGCGAATAGGCGAGGTCTGCAAGCAACGTGGCTACGAGAAAGACGATTCCGACGATGAGAACGCTCGAGGCGAGGAGCGGGAAGTCCTTGTCGTTTGCCGCCGTATAGATGAGTTGGCCCATGCCCGGATAGTTGAACAGCGTCTCGATGACCACGAGACCGCCGATGAGATACCCCGTCTGGGTGGCGATGACGGCGATCGTCGGCAGAAGCGAGTTGCGAAGAACATGGCGCCGGATGACCGTCCGCCGCGGCAGCCCTTTGAGGATCGCGGTGCGTGTGTAGTCGGCGTCGAGCGCCTCGATCGTGCCGGCACGCGTGATCCGGCTGATATAGCCGAAGAGAACGATCACGAGGGTCAGCGAAGGGAGGAAGAGGTACTTGAGCTGCGTGAGGACGCTGCTCCCGTCAGGTGCGTTGGCGCTGACCGGGAAGAGACCGAGCCAGAGGCCGAAGACGAGGATGAGGATGATTCCCGTCACAAACTCGGGTACGACAGCGAGTGAGAGCCCACCGACGGTGATGATCCGGTCGGTGAGCCGGTCACGTTTCAGAGCGGCGATCACGCCTCCGACGATCGCGAGCGGCACGACCATGACGAAGGCGAACGCGGCGAGCTTGAGCGAATGGGCAAGCGCCGGTCCGACCAGTTGGTTCACGGGCAGGCTGTAGGAGAGCGAGGTGCCGAGGTCGCCGTGGAGGAGGCCGGTGATCCAATTCCAGTACTGGACGAGGATCGGCTTGTCCGTCCCCAGCTGGTGGTTGAGCTGGTCGACGGCGGACTGGGAGGCGAGGTTTCCGAGTTTGCGGCGGGCGACGTCGCCGGGAAGCAAGTTCGCGCCCACGAAGACGAGGACGCTGAGGAGAAACAGCGTGATGGCTGCGAGACCGAGCCTGGTGAGGAGGAACCGCGCCATCGCCGTTCTTACAGATTATGCGGCCGGAGCCGGGCTCCGGCCGCGTTGGCTTCGTCTCCGTTCAGCTCGTGTAACCGGCCTTCGAGAGGTCGAACTGACCGGTCGCGGCCGAGATCGCGCCCTGCAAATTTGGCTTGGCCGCTGACAGGAAGTTGTAGAAGTAGGGGATCACGACCGGCGTCTCGTCGAGTAGGAACTCCTCGATCTGTTTGGCTGCGGCGCGTTGTGAGTCGAGGTCGAGCGCGGCGATGTATTGCGCAATCAGCTTGTCGGCTTGGGAATTCTTGAAGTGAGCCGCGTTCCAGGTGCCTTTGCTCGTGTAAACGGATGAGAGAAAGACATTCGGCACCGGACGATGGCCGTAGTCGGTGATGCCCATGACCGAGTCGAGCCAGATGGAATCCCCGAACACCGCCTTGCCGTAGTACGCCGTATCGTCGCCTACGATCTTGACGTTGATGGTCACGCCGATCTTTGACGCGTCGCTCCTGACGAGCTGCGCCAGGTCAGGGATCTCGAAGCCGTTCCAGGTCTGGAGCTCGACCGTGAACCCGTCAGCCATTCCTGCATCGGCAAGCAATTGCTTGGCCTGGTCGATGTTCTGTTCACGCTGGGGAACGCTCGTGTCCGTCGACGGATACGCCGGCGCGAAGGGGCTGTCGTTGCCGAGATCCGCCTTGCCGTCCCAAAGCCCCTGGACCATCGCGTTTCGGTCGAGTGACAGCGCGATTGCCTGACGCACGCGCTTGTCCGTGAACGGGTCCTTGTCATTTCGCATGTGAATCTGGCGGTGCGTGGATGCTTTGACGGCAATCACCTGCGCGTTCGGGTCGCTCAGGAGCGCTTGACCGCCCGAGACCGAGAAGTGCTCGACGAAGTCCACCTCGTCGCCCTGGAACGCGACGATCATCGGGCCTTCTTCGTCGTAGAACTTGAGCTCGAACCCGTCCGGATTCGCTTTTTCGCCCCAGTAGCCGTCGTAGCGAACGAATTTCGCACCGACTTTGGGCGTGAAGCTCTCCATCCTGAACGGACCTGTGCCGTCGAACGTCTTCCCCCAGTCGGCCGGATCGAGGTCGGCCGGGATGATGATCGCGTTGTAATTGGCCGAGCTGACGAGCGTGGGGAAGTTGCCGTTCGCCGCATCGAGGTGGAAGACGACGGTCGCGTCGTCGGGCGCCTCCGTGTTCCCCGGCGACAGGACGCCGCCGAGTGCGGAGAGTGCATTGGACGCGTTCTTTGGGTCGACGAGTGACTCGAATGTCGTCTTGACGTCGTTCGCCGTCAAGGTTGCACCGCTGTGGAAGGTGACGCCCTGGCGAATCTTGAACGTCCACTCGGTTCCGTCCGCGTTTGGAGACCAGCTCTCGGCCAGCCGCGGCTCGAGCTCGAGCTTCGCGTTGGAGAATGAGAGAAACTCACCGGTCGAGCCGAGCAGCCCGGCTCCGCCCTCGTCCTTGACGATGAGAGGATTCGGCTCGGTCGATGGTTGGATGAGCGCCACGCGGATGTTGCCACCGGACTGCACCGCGCTCGTGGCCGTGGGGCTCGTGCTCGTGCCGCCACCCGTCGTCTCTCCGCTGCCGCCGCCTCCGCAGGCCGCCGCGAGAAACGAGACCAGCGGGATGGACATGCCGACGACGGTGCCACGGCGCACGAACTCCCGCCGCGTGATCTTGCCCGCCGAATACTCGTCGATGATGTGGTTTTCGAGCTCGCAGCGGTCCTTACGGATGGCGTCTACGCGACGCTGTGTGTCATCCATTACGGCCTCTCTCCTTCCGCCAGGGTGCGGCCTTCGGTTTCGCCCGGAACGCCCGCTTATAGCTCATCCCAGGGCCTTTAGCAACGGGGTCTTCCCTCTCAGGAAGTCAGACGGGAGGCCTGCGGCGAAGTTGGCGAGAAGGCGCGCAGGCGCTCCAGGAGAAGGCTTCGGAAGCCGTCCGCATCGAT
>DATAOL010000234.1:0-3924 GCA_036265755.1 Gaiellaceae bacterium
GATGAGGAGCACGTCGTAGTGTCGGTAGCGCTGCTTGAAGCCCTCGATGCGCTTGTCGCGGAGCGAGTTGATGAAGTCGTTCATGAAGATCTCGCTCGTCACATAGCGGGCGGAGAGGTTGCGCGAGTGCTCGCCGATGTAACTCGCGATCGCCTGCAGAAGGTGCGTCTTGCCGAGGCCGGTTCCGCCGTAGATGAAAAGAGGGTTGTAGGCCTGCGCGGGCGCCTCCGCGACCGCGAGCGCGGCTGCGTGCGCGAAGCGGTTCGACGACCCAATGACGAAAAGGTCGAACGTGTACTTCGGGTTCAGCCCTTCGCCGAAGCGTGTGGGCGCCACCTGGTCGGGTTGCGGCGAGGGGTCGACCTCGCGCACGGCGAGGCGAACCGTCCGCTCGCTTTCGAGCGTCTCACGGATGGCCGCCTGGATGAGGTCGAGGAAGTGATCCTCGATCCACGTGCGTGTGAAGTCGTTCGGCACCGCGAGCACGAAGCGCTCGCCGCTGAGCTCGATCGGCTCGGTATCGGCAAACCACGTCGTGAACGTCGATTCGTTCAGTGCGTCCCTGAGGCGGTTCGAGACCTCGGCCCACAGTGACTCCGCGCTCAGTTCAACAGGACGCTGCACGCCTGGTTGATGCTCCCTCCGCCAGACTCCAGGAAGCGGCGATCATAGCAACGGCATCCGAGCCGCTCAACGCTTGAAAACATGGGGGATTTCGAGCGAAAAAGCGGGCAATTGCAGGGACTTCTCGACTCTCCACATGCTCGTCCACAGCTGTGGAAAGGTGCTGCCCGCCCGCTTGGGGCCAGCCTTTGCGCCTGTGGATAAGACTGCCGGATGAACGAGCCGCTCGGTGCGTGAAAGCGCTTGTCTATACTGGCTCGGCCGGGTCGCGCGCGCGACCTTTTCTACGAGTCTTCTGTGAAGCGAACCTTTCAGCCGAACGTCCGACGCCGGAAGCGCCGGCACGGATTCAGAGCGCGGATGTCGACGCGCGCGGGCCGCGCGATCCTTAAGCGCCGGCGTGCCAAGGGACGGAAGCGGCTCTCGGCCTGAGGCCGGACCTCGAGGGCAGGACCTCGTTGAAGCGCCGGCATCGCCTCTCCCGCTCGCGCGACTTCGACGCGGTCTACCGGCACGGGCGCTCGACGGCGACCCGCTACCTTGTCCTCTATGCCTTCCCGCGCGAGGAGGGCGACGAGCTCGGGCCGCGCCTGGGGCTCGCCGTCTCCCGACAGCTCGGGGGTGCGGTGGAGCGGAACCGGATCAAGCGAAGGCTGCGGGCGGCTTTCGAGACGATCGAGCCCGACCTCCCGCCGGGAAACGATTACGTGCTGATCGCGCGGCCGGGCCTGGGCGAGGCGATCGAGAGCAAGGGCTTCGAGTGGCTCCGCGAGCGCGTCGCCGAGGTCTTCCTGAAGGAAAGAGCGACGGCGTGACGTCGGTCGCACTCCTCTTCGTGCGCGGGTATCGCAGGTTTCTGTCGCCCTTCACGGCCGCGACGACGCTCGGGAACCCACGGTGCAAGTACCACCCGTCGTGCTCGGCCTACGCGCTTGAGGCCTACCGGGAGTTCGGGTTCCTGCGAGGGACGGTGCTTGCCGCCTGGCGGCTTCTGCGCTGCAACCCCTGGAGCCACGGCGGAGTCGACTACGCGCGCGACCAGCGCGTTTTTCCGCTGCGAGGCTCCCGGTGATAGCGCTCCTTCTCGCCATCTCGAACCCGCTCCATCCGATCGAGGACCTGATGCGAAACGCGCTCGAGTGGATCCACTCGACGCTGGGGCTCCCGTGGGCGTGGGCAATCATCGTGCTCACGCTGATGGTGCGGATCGTGATCGTCCCGCTGACCGTCAAGCAGATCCGCTCGATGCAGCACCTCCAGGCGCACGCCCCCGAGCTCAAGGCGTTGCAGCAGAAGTACAAGCACGACAAGCAGCGGATGAACGAAGAGGTCATGAAGTTCTACCGGGAGAACAAGATCAATCCCGCCGCATCGTGTCTTCCGATCCTCATCCAGATCCCGGTCTTCATCTCGCTGTACTACGTGCTGCGGAATTTCGAGAAGACCTTGCTCGTCAACTACCCGGGCTCGGATGTCGGCTGGCTCGGGATCGTCCCTGACATCACGGACAACATCACCGACCACTGGTCGGGCTGGGTTCTCCTCGTCATCTACGTCGCGAGCCAGATCTCCTCGACGTATTTCATGTCGACGACCATGGACCCGCGCCAGCGGTGGATCTTCATGGCGCTGCCCCTCGTCTTCGTCCTCTTCATCGTCAACGCAAGCTTCCCGGTTGGCCTCCTCCTGTACTGGGTGACCACGAATCTGTGGACGGTCGGGCAGGGGCTCATCACCCGCCGGCTCATGCCGAAGCCGCAGACCCCGGCGAAGCGCTCCTCCCGCACGCCACCGAAGGACGGGGGCGGGAACGGGGATGGAGCGACACCCAAGTCGCCCGCTCCGCGTCCGGGCGCACCTGCGCAGCAGCGGGTGCGACGCCGGAAGAAGAAAGGGCCCCGGAGCCGGCGATGAGCGAGAGCGAGCAGGAGCTCTCGGAGACCGAGGTCGAGGCGACCGGCGAGACCGTCGGCGAGGCGAAGTGGTCAGCGCTTCGCGAGCTCGAGCGCCGCTTCCCCGGGATCGACAAGTCCTCCGTCAAGTTCGCCGTCCTCTCCGAGGGCGAGCGCGGGCTGCTCGGTGTGGGCTACGCGCCCGCGCGCGTGATCGCAAGTGCGGGAGCCGTCCCTCCGCCGGCCGCCGGCTCGGAGGAGCCCGGCTCGCCCGCCGCCCGGCTCCGCGAGCTCCTCGAAACGATCTCCGGGGCGCTCGGAGCGCCGGTTCGGATCGAGATCCAGGAGGACGAGGAGTCGATCTCCGCGACACTTACCGGCCCCGATCTGGGGCTCGTGATCGGGAAGCGCGGACAGACCATCGACGCCATTCAGTACCTCGCCACCGCGATCGTCTTCCGCGGCCAAGAGGAGCGGAAGAGCGTCTCCGTCGACGCTGCCGGGTATCGTGACCGCCGCCGCGCCACGCTCGAGCAGCACGCCGACCGTGCCGCGGCCGAGGCGATAGCTGCGGGTGGCTCGGTCGCGCTCGAGCCGATGTCTTCCGTCGAGCGCAAGATCGTGCACGTCCATCTGCAGGACCGTGAGGACGTCGAGACCGAAAGCGACGGCAACGAGCCGAACCGCTTCGTCGTCGTTCGCCCTGTCTGACTCGGTCGAGCATTGGCTCGCCGCCGTTCTCGGGACCCCGGGCATGAGCGCGATCGAGGATTCGGCCGAGGCGCGCCGCGTCCTCCTCGACGACGCGCTCGGCGCACTTCCGCTTCTCGGCGAAGGCCCGGTCGTCGACGTCGGCTCCGGGAACGGCTCGCCCGGAATCCCGCTGGCCGCCTCGCGGCCGGACACGGACTTCGATCTCCTCGACGCCAACCGGCGCAAGTGTGCGTTCCTGGAGGAGGTGGCCGCCGAGCTTCGGAACGTCACGGTGGTCTGCGCCCGTGCGGAGGAGCACGCCCTGGGTGCGGGGCGCGAAGCGTACGGGACAGCCCTCGCTCGGGCCCTCGCCGCCCCGGCCGTCGCCGCCGAGTGGTGCCTGCCGCTCGTGCGCACGGGCGGCACCGCCGTCCTTTTCGTCGGCCCGACCGCGGACGCCGACGCGGTGTCGAAAGCGGCGGCGGAGCTGGCTGCAGAGCTAGAGGAAACCCCGCCGGGCTTTCTCGTTCTGCGCAAGACAGGGCCCACTTCGGAGCGGTTCCCGCGCCGGCCGGGGATCGCGAAGAAACGTCCTCTCGCGTAACTAGTCTGCGGGCGTGGGGACGATCCTCGCGCTCGCCAACCAGAAGGGCGGAGTCGGCAAGACGACGACCGCCGTGAACGTCGCGGCCTGCCTCGCCGAGGCCGGCGCACG
>DATAOL010000235.1:0-9260 GCA_036265755.1 Gaiellaceae bacterium
TCGAGATCGTGACGAAGCGATTCACGTGCCGCAAGCCAGTCAGGCGGGATCCCTTCAGCGCCGGTGAGGGCAGCCGCAAGACCCCCGACGATCGCGCACGTCGTATCCCGGTCGCCAGGTACGGAGACCGTCGTCCAGAGAGTGTCGGCGAAGTCACCGAGATGCCTGGCGAACGTCCAGAGACAGAACGGAACTGTGTCGCCGCAAGTCGTCTTCAGGCCAGCGCCGACTTCGAGCATCACGACGAGGGGATCCGTCTCCCGAGGGATTTCGGCAACGCGTTCCACACCGACACGCGTCGGGCCCGCTGGAGTCACGTCTAAGACCGCCTCGAAGAGCGCCGTCGACTCGCCGCCCCCTCGAGCTGCCCAGCCGGCGGCGGCAGCAACTGCAACTGCCCCGGCCTGGCCGTCCGGGTGAGCGTGGGTGACGATCGCCGAGTGAATTGCCTCGTCCACAAGACGTTCATCGTCGTCCGCGAAGTAGGCGCCGAGCGGAGCGACCCGCATCGCCGATCCGTTTCCCATGGAGCCTCTGCCGCCAAAGGCGGCCCCGGCGGCGTCTTTCCAGGGTCGCCCCGCATGGATCTCCTGCAGAATCCCGTGCGCCCCAGGACCGTACCCTCGATACGGATCGGCGGCATGACGACGGGCGAAGGCCAGCGCGAGGCTGTCTTCGTCGATGCGCTCGTGACGCGCTAAGACGTCGACGATCGCGATCGCCATCTCCGTGTCGTCAGTCGTCGTCCACCGAGCGGGCGGCAGCCGTCTGCTCTCGATCGCCTCCTGATCGGTGAAGAGCCGTTCGCCGAAGGCATCGCCGACGGAGAGGCCGGCGAGACTCACGCGAGCACGCTCGAGGCGTTCGGAGACAGAGTCTGCGATGGCCGTCACACTAATGCCTGCCCCGCGGCCCTCGCGATCTTCGGGCAGATGCTTCTACCCGGGGTCCTAGGCTCGCGCAGGCTCGGCTTCCGAGGCCTTCTGGAAGACGAGCTCGCCGTTCTGCGCGTCGACGCGGATCGAGTCGCCGTCGGAGAAGTCCCCTTCGAGGAGCCGCATGGCGAGAGGGTTCTCGACCATTCTCTGCAGCGCACGCTTGAGCGGCCGCGCGCCGTAGGTCGGATCCCAGCCGGCCTCGGCGAGCGTCTCCTTCGCAGCTTCGGTGAGCTCGAGCTCGATGCCGCGCTCGGCGAGCCGCGCACGCAGGCGCTCGAGCTGAAGCTCCACGATCTCGGCGAGCTGCTCGCGCGTCAGCGCCTTGAACTCGACGACCTCGTCCACCCGGTTTAGGAACTCGGGGCGGAAGTACTCCGAAAGCGCTTCGGACGAGCGGATGTTCGACGTCATGATGATGACGGTGTTGCGGAAGTCGACCGTGCGGCCCTGGCCGTCGGTGAGGCGCCCGTCGTCGAGGATCTGGAGGAGCACGTCGAAGACCTCCGCGTGCGCCTTCTCGATCTCGTCGAGGAGGACGACGGAGTACGGCCGCCGCCGAACCGCTTCGGTCAGCTGCCCGCCCTCGTCGTAGCCGACGTAGCCGGGCGGGGCGCCGACGAGCCGGGACACCGTGTGGCGCTCCTGATACTCGGTCATGTCGAGCCGGACGAGCGCCCGCTCGTCGTCGAACATGAACTCCGCGAGCGCCCGCGCGAGCTCCGTCTTCCCCACGCCGGTCGGCCCGAGGAAGATGAGGGAGCCGATCGGCCGGTTCGGATCCTGCAGCCCCGTGCGCGCCCGCCGCAGCGCGTTGGCCACTGCCTCGACTGCCTCCCCTTGGCCGACGACTCGCTGGTGCAGGCGCTCCTCCATGTGGATCAGCTTCTCCGTCTCGCCCTCGAGGAGGCGGGCCACCGGAACGCCGGTCCAGCGCGAGACGACCGCGGCGACGTCGTCCTCGTCGACCTCCTCCTTGACCATGGGCTCGAACTCGGCCTGCTCGCGCTCGGCGAGCTCGGACTCGAGCGCCGGCAGCTCGCCGTAGCGGATCTCGGCGACGCGCTGGAGATCGCCCTGCCGTTCCGCGCGCTCGGCCTCCATCCGCAGGTCGTCGATCTTCTGCGTGATCTCCTTCACGCGGTCGAGCGCCTCCTTCTCCTTGGCCCAGCGGGCGGCGAGCTCGTCGCGATGCGCCTTCGCATCGGCGAGCTCGCGCTCGACCGGCTCACGAACGTCCTTCGACTCCTTGCCCATCGCCGCGAGCTCGATCTCGAGCTGGCGCACGCGTCGCTCGGCCTCGTCGAGCTCCAGCGGGGACGAGTCGATCTCCATGCGCAGCCGTGAGGCGGCCTCGTCCACGAGGTCGATGGCCTTATCGGGCAGCTGGCGGTCGGAGATGTAGCGGTCGGAAAGAACCGCCGCGGCGACCAGCGCCGCGTCACGGATGCGGACGCCGTGATGCGCCTCGTAGCGCTCCTTCAAGCCACGGAGGATCGCGATCGTGTCCGCGACCGAAGGCTCGCCGACGAAGACCGGCTGGAACCGGCGCTCGAGCGCGGCGTCCTTCTCGATGTGCTTGCGGTACTCATCGAGGGTCGTCGCGCCGATGCACCGAAGCTCGCCGCGGGCGAGCATCGGCTTCAGCATGTTGGCCGCGTCGACAGCGCCCTCGGCGGCGCCGGCGCCCACGATCGTGTGCAGCTCGTCGATGAAGAGGATGATCTGGCCCTCGGCCTCCTTGATGTTCTCGAGGACGGCCTTGAGGCGCTCCTCGAACTCGCCGCGGTACTTCGAGCCCGCGAGCAGCGACCCGATGTCGAGCGCCCAGACGCGCCGGCCTTTGAGTCCCTCGGGCACGTCTCCGGCGACGATGCGCTGGGCGAGGCCTTCGACGATGGCGGTCTTGCCGACGCCCGGATCGCCGATGAGAACCGGGTTGTTCTTGGTCCGGCGCGAGAGCACCTGGATGACGCGGCGGATCTCCTCGTCGCGGCCGACGACCGGGTCGAGCTTGCCCGACTCGGCCAGGTCGGTGAGATCGCGCCCGAACTTCTCGAGGGCCTGGTAGGAGCCTTCCGGATCCTGCGAAGTGACACGCTGCGGGCCGCGCACCTCCTTGAGCGCCGCGAGCAGCCGGTCGCGCGGCGCGACGTCGAGTGCGAGGAGCAGGTGCTCGGTCGAGACGTACTCGTCCTCGAGCCCACGCATCTCCTCCTCGGCGCGGTCGAGGATGCGTGCGAACTCGGTCGACGCGTGCGGCTGCTGCGACGAGCCCTGGACGGCGGGCTTCTGCGTGAGCTTCCCCTCGCACTCGGCGCGTAGCGAGTCCACGGATTCGCCCGCACGCTCGACCAGCGTGCGCGGCAGCTCCTGGTCGAGGAGCGCGATGCAGAGGTGCTCGGGGTACACCTCGGGGTTCCCGCGGCGTCGCGCAAGCTCCTGCGCGGCAGCGACGGCCTCCCCGCTCTTGATCGTCAGCCGGTTGAAGTCCATCTGGTCCTTTCAGGGAGGTCGTCGCCATCGGTTGTCCGGTACAGGACGATTTCCCGCTTGTACTGCTTGTGCACATTGCGAATCTCCTGGCGCATCTGCCGCTCGAGCCGCTCGAGGCGCCGCCGCACCTTGCCGAGCTCGTCTTCGAGCCGGATGACCGTCTCGACGCCGGCGAGGTTGAGGCCGAGCTCCGTGGTCAGCCGCTGGATGAGGCGCAGCCGCTCGAGGTCGGCCTCAGAGTAGAGGCGCGTGTTCCCCGGGGTGCGCTTCGGGCGGACGAGGCCCTTTGCCTCGTAGATGCGCAGCGTCTGCGGGTGCATGCCCACGAGCTCCGCGGCGATGCTGATCATGTAGCGGGGGCGTTCCTGCTCGGTCACCGAGCGTCCTCCCGCCCAGAGGTGAGAAGCGTCCACATGAGGACGACGATGCTGGCCAGCACGAGGACGAGCGCGAGCCACTGGAGCACCTGCACCATGGTCACGAACAGGACGATCGCGGCGACGAGCGCGACGACGGCGCAGGTTCGTAGACGGCCCGTCGTCATGAGAACACCTTGTCCCTCGGGTCGTCGTGCGCGACCTTCTGCAGGTTCTCGATCGCCTCGCGCTCGGCCTTCGTGAGCTTCGTCGGGACGGCCACACGCAGGCGCGCGAGCAGGTCACCCTTCCCGCCTCCCTTCAGCTTCGGCGCGCCGCGGCCCTTGACCTTGAGCAGCTTCCCGTCCTGCGAGCCCGCCGGCACCTTGAGCGCCACCCGCCCTTCCGGAGTCGGGATCTCGACGGTCGCGCCGAGCGCGGCCTCCGCGTAGGTGACGGGCACCTCGAGGACGAGATCGGAACCACGGCGTTCGTAGAGCGGCGAGGCGGAGACACGCGTCGTGACGATGAGATCGCCGGGAGGGCCGCCGTTCGTCCCGGCCTCGCCCTTTCCCTTCAGGCGAATCTGCGTGCCGTCCTTGACCCCTGCCGGGATCTTCACCGTGTAGCGCTTCGTGCGACGCTCCCGGCCCGTCCCGTGACAGACGCGGCACGGACGCTCGATGACCGTTCCGTTCCCGTGGCAGCGCGGGCAGGGGCGCGAGAAGGCGAAGAAGCCCTCGTCCTCGGCGACGACGCCGCGGCCGCGGCACTCGGGGCAGATCTGCGGCGTGGTGCCCGGCTCGGCGCCACTCCCGTGGCACGCGTGGCAGGCGACGTCGAGGTCGACGGGGATCTTGGTCGTCAGGCCCTGAAGGGAGTCCTCGAACGAGACGTTGATCGCCACCTCCACGTCACGCCCGCGCTCGCCGCGCTGGCGCCGCTGTGACGAGCCGCGCGAGGAGCCCGCGTTCCCGAAGATGCCGCCGAAGAGATCGCCAAGGTCGCCGAGGTCGGAGAGGTTCCCGGACCAGTTGAAGTTGCCGCCCGCGCCCGGGCCGCCGGCGCCCGAGAAGATCCGGGAGCCCAGCTGGTCGTACTGGTTGCGCTTCTCGGGATCCGAGAGGACGTCGTAGGCGCCCTGGATCTCCTTGAAGCGCTCCTCCGCGGCCGCGTCGCCCGCGTTCTTGTCCGGGTGGTACTGGCGCGCGAGCTTGCGGTAGGCCTTCTTGATCTCGTCAGCCGAGGCGCCCTTCTTGACGCCCAGCACCTCGTAGAGATCATTCATTCGCCTTGCGACACCACGACGCGCGCGGGCCGCAGCACGCGGTCGCCGAGGCGGTACCCCTTCTGCAGGACCTCGAGGACGGCGCCGTCGTCCTGATCGGACGGCTGCGAGAGCAGCGCCTCGTGGACATGCGGATCGAAATGGCCGTCGGTCTCGACCTCGACGAGGCCCTCACGTGCGAGCGCCTCGACGAGCTCGCGGTGGACGAGGCGGACGCCCTCTTCGAGCTTCGCCTCCTCGTGCTGAGCGGCAGCCTCGAGCGCGCGCTCGAGATCGTCGAGCACCGGTAGGAGCTCCTTCACGAGCCGCTCGTGGGCACGCGCGACCAGGCCCTCCTGGTCGCGCGCAACCCGCTTGCGGTAGTTCTCGAAGTCGGCCGCGACGCGCTTGAGGTCGTTCAGATACTCGTCGCGCGCGCGTTCGACCTCGGCGAGCCTCTCCTCGAGCTCGGCGTTGTCGGTCTTGGCTTCGTCCGCCATTACGACTGCTTGGCCTCCTCGTCGATCACCTCGTAGTCGGCGTCCTCGACGACCTCGTCGTCGCTCGTCGACTCACCGTTCGGGGAGGTCGAGGCCGACGTGGTCTGCTCGGCCTGCACCTTCTCGTAGACGGCCTGGGCCAGCTTGTGCGAGGCCTCCATGAGCGAGTCCGACTTCGTCCGGATCTCGGCGGCATCCGAGCCGTCGAGCGCGGATCGGAGCTCCTCCATGCGCGACTCGATCGTCGAGATCGTCTCCTCGTCGAGGGCGTCGCGATGGTCCGTGAGGCTCTTCTCGGTCGAGTAGAGCAGGTTCTCGGCCTGGTTCCTGGCCTCGGCGGCCTCGCGCATCTTGTGCGCCTCGTCCGCATGCGACTCGGCCTCGCGGATCATCCGCTCGACGTCCTCCTCGGAGAGGCCGGAGCCGCTCTCGATGCGGATCTGCTGCTCGTTGCCGGTTCCGAGATCCTTCGCCGACACGTTGATGATGCGGTTCGCGTCGATGTCGAAGGTGACCTCGATCTGCGGCATGCCGCGCGGCGCGGCCGGGATGCCGACGAGCTGGAACTTGCCGAGCGTCTTGTTGAAGGACGCCATCTCCGACTCACCCTGCAGGACGTGGATCTCGACCGAGGGCTGGTTGTCCTCGGCGGTCGAGAACGTCTCCGACTTCTTCGTCGGGATCGTCGTGTTGCGGTCGATCAGCTTCGTGAAGACGCCCCCCTTCGTCTCGATGCCGAGCGACAGCGGGGTCACGTCGAGGAGCAGGACGTCCTTGACCTCGCCGCCGAGGACGCCGGCCTGGATGGCCGCACCGACAGCGACGACCTCGTCCGGGTTGACGCCCTTGTGCGGCTCCTTCCCGAACACGCCCTTGACGAGCTCCTGGACCGCCGGCATGCGGGTCATGCCGCCGACGAGGATCACCTCGTCGATGTCGGAAGCCTTGAGGCCGGCATCCTTGAGCGCGGCCTGAACGGGGGCCTTCGTCTTCTCGATGAGGTCCTTGACGAGATCCTCGAGCTTCGCCCGAGAGAGCGTCATCACGAGGTGCTTCGGGCCCGAGGCATCCGCCGTGACGTACGGCAGGTTGATCTCGGTCGACATCGTCGAGGAGAGCTCGATCTTCGCCTTCTCGGCGGCCTCCTTGAGGCGCTGGAGGGCCTGGGGGTCCTTCGAGAGGTCGATCCCCTGGTCCTTCTTGAACTCGGCGAGCAGCCAGTCGATGACCCGCTGGTCGAAGTCGTCGCCACCCAGGTGGGTGTCGCCATTCGTGGCCTTGACCTCGAAGACGCCGTCGCCGAGCTCGAGGATCGAGATGTCGAACGTGCCGCCACCAAGGTCGTAGACGGCGATCTTCTCGTCCTGCTTCTTGTCGAGGCCGTAGGCCAGGGCCGACGCCGTCGGCTCGTTGATGATCCGCTTGACGTCGAGACCGGCGATGCGGCCGGCGTCCTTCGTCGCCTGGCGCTGGGTGTCGTCGAAGTACGCCGGGACGGTGATGACCGCGTCGGTGATCTTCTCGCCGGTATATGCCTCGGCGTCAGCGCGGAGCTTCTGCAGGATCATCGCCGAGATCTCGGGCGGCGAGTAGGTCTTGCCGTCGCCGAGCTTGACGAGGACGCCATCGGACTTCTCGTCCTTCACGACCTGGTACGGCACGAGCTGCTTGCTGTGCTGGACCTCGGCGTCGTCCCAGCGGCGGCCCATGAACCGCTTGATCGAGAAGATCGTGTTGCCCGGGTTCGTGACCGCCTGGCGCTTGGCCAGCTGGCCGACGAGGCGCTCGCCGCCCTTCGTGAAGGCGACGACCGACGGGACGGTCCGGCCGCCCTCCGCCGAGGCGATGACGGTCGGCTCGCCGCCCTCCATGACCGCGACGACGGAGTTCGTCGTCCCGAGATCGATGCCGATGATCTTGCCCATGCTGCTGGCGCTCCTTGGTGTCGGGGGTTGGGGGTCGGGTTAGTGGACGGGTTGGTTGGTGGGTTCGGGGTCGTGGGCCGCGACGGCCACGAGCGCGGGGCGGATGACCCGGTCGCGGAGCCGATAGCCGCGGCGGAGCTCCTCGACGATCGTGCCGTCGGGCTGGTCCGTGCCGGGCACGTTGGCGACGGCCTCGTGGAAGCGCGGGTCGAACGGCTCGCCGGGACCGGACTCGATCTCGGTCACGCCCTCGCTCTCGAGCAACGATCGGAGCTTCCGGTCGATTGCCGCGATGCCCTCGACCCAGGCGTTGCCGTCGAGGTCCTCGGGCCGCGTCTCGACCGCCCGGTCGAAGTCATCGGCGAGCGCCAGGACCTTGCGGAGGAGGTCCTCCGAGGCGAGGCCGAGCATCGCGTCGCGCTCCTCGCCGGTCCGGCGCTTGAAGTTCGTGAACTCGGCGCGCTCGCGCTGCAGCGCGGCAAGGTATTCATCACGTTCCCGCTGGAGGTCGTCGCGCTGCTCGAGCGTCGTGGCCACGCCCTTCTGGGCCTGTTCGAGCTCGTGGCGAGCCTTGTCGCGCTCGGCGACCAGCCGCTGGATCTCGGCGAGGAGCTTCCGCGGCGAGACGTCGGCCGGGCTCACGCGGGTCGCGTGCGGTTGGGGGCGGCGGGGTCGATCCATCATCTCGGAGGTGCCTATGCGTACAGGTGGTCGACGAGCTCGTTCATGAGCCCGGAAACGAAGCGAACGGTGCCGATCGCGGCCGGATAGGCGAGCCGGGTCGGGCCGAGGACGCCGACGACGCCGACGGCCTGCTCGCGCCGGCCGTAGGGGGCCAGGACGAGGGAGACATCGCGCATGTCGGCCGGCAGGTTCTCGTGGCCGATGAAGACCTGGACGACTCCGGATGCGGCGACAGCGCCGACGAGCTCGCCCAGGTAGGCCCGGTTCTCGAGCGCCGAGAAGACGCGCCGGAGCTTGTCGCTGTCCGCGAACTCCGGGGCGCCCATGACATTCAGCAGGCCGTCGCTGAAGACCTCTTCCACCGCGGCGGTGTCGTAGTCCCGGAGGATCCGGACGATCCGGTCGCCGATCCGGTGGATGAGCGCCGCGTGCGGTCGCTGGGAGTCCAGTCGAGCGAGGCCGGCCTCGATCCGGCTGGCCGTGGCGCCGGCAACGAGCTCGTTGAGGATGCCCGCGACGACGGTCAGCGATTCCTGGCCCTCGCCGTCGGCGAGCGTCACCAGGGACTGCTTGATCGAGCCCTCGCGCAGGACGACGACGAGGCACGCGAGCCGGTCACTGATCGACACGAGGTCGACGCGCCGGACATGGGCCGCGACCGGCTTGGCGGGCGTCGCGAGCCCGGCAGCACGGGTCAGCGAGGCGATCGTGGAGGCGGCGAGGCGGAACCAGTGCTCGCTGGCGTACTCGACCTGGCCGAACTGGTGACGGATCGTGAGCTGCTCGACCTCGGGCATGAGGGCCGAGTCCATGATCGACTCGACGTACCAGCGATAGCCGGCGTCCGTGGGGATCCGCCCGGCCGAGGTGTGGGGATGGGTCAGGAGGCCAGCGAGCTCGAGCTCGGCGAGGATGTTGCGAACCGTCGCACTCGACACGCCGAGGCGATAGCGCTCCACGAGCGCCTGGCTCGCGATCGGTGTCGCGGTGGTGACGTATTCCTCGATGACGGCCCGAAGGATCGCCTGGGAGCGGAGGTCCAAGGGGCCGCTGGGGCGGATTCGACGCGCCACGGCCGGTGTGTTCTCCTGCGGTTG
>DATAOL010000236.1:0-3286 GCA_036265755.1 Gaiellaceae bacterium
ATGATCCTGAAGCTGCTGCGGGGCTTCGCGAGCGCTATCGGAGCGGGATCGGGCGGCGATACGCTCCGGGCCGCATGACAGCCTTTCCGCTCCTCGCCGGCTGGATCCTCTTCGGCGTCTCGCTCGGCCTCGGCATACTCATCGGCTGGGCGATCTGGGGCCTGTGAACCTTCCCCACCGCTACCCCGACCGGGACGAGATCGCCGCCGCCCGGACCGAGGCGGAGAAGCTCGAGCCGCAGGCGGAAGGCCCCGAGTTCACGCTTGCCGGACGCGTTCTCGGCCGGCGCGATCTTGGCAAGCTCGTTTTTCTCGATCTCGTCGACCGCACGGGTCAGATCCAGCTGCTTTGCCAGCCGGACGAGCTCGCCGGCTTCGACCCCGATCTCGGCGACGTCGTCGGGGTCCGCGGCCACGCCACGAAGACGAAGCGCGGAGAGCCGTCCCTCGCGGTGTCCGAATTTCGGCTGCTCGCGAAGATCAAGCGCCCGCTGCCGGACACATACCACGGCCTCGTCGATGCCGAGACGCGCTATCGCAAGCGCTACCTCGACCTGCTCGTCAACGAGGACACCCGGCGAGACTTTCTCGTCCGCAGCAGGCTCGTCGCCTCGATCCGCCGGTACCTGGACGAGCGCGGGTTCGTCGAGGTCGAGACGCCGATCCTGCAGCCCCGCTACGGCGGCGCGCTCGCCGAGCCGTTCGTCACGCATTCCAACGAGCTCGACGCGGATCTCTACCTGCGGATCGCAGACGAGCTCTACCTCAAGCGCCTCATCGTCGGCGGGCTCGAGAAGGTCTACGAGATCAGCAAGGACTTCCGCAACGAGAGCATCTCCTACAAGCACCAGCCGGAGTTCACGATGCTCGAGTGGTACGAGGCCTACGCGGACTACGAGGACGCGATGGCGCGCATCGAGGATCTCGTCGCGGCGGCCGCCGAGGAGTCCGTGGGCACGACCAACGTGAGCTTCCGCGGGCAGGACATCCATTTGGAGCCGCCCTGGAGCCGTGTGAGCCTCATCGAGGCGCTCGAGCAGGAAGGCGTCTGGACGCGCGACGCGGACCATCTACGGCGCCGCATGGAGGAACGGGAGATCGAGACGAAGGCCGATGACACGTGGGCGCAGCTCGTCGATCACGCGCTCAGCCATCTCGTCGAGCCAAAGCTGATCCAGCCGACGATCCTCTACGACTATCCCGTCGAGCTCTCCCCGCTGGCGCGCCGCAAGGAGGGCGAGGAGGGCATCGTCGAGCGCTTCGAGTACTTTGCGGGCGGGATGGAGCTCGGCAACGCCTACTCGGAGCTCAACGATCCGGACGAGCAGGCCGCGCGCTTCGCCGAGATGGGCGCCGAGGACCCGGACTACGTCGAGGCGCTCTCCTACGGAATGCCGCCGACGGCCGGCCTCGGGCTCGGCATCGACAGGCTCTCCATGCTGCTCACCGGCCGGGAGACCATCCGCGACGTCATCCTCTTCCCGACGCTGCGACCGACCGAGTAGCTCTTCACGCTCGCGAGGAGATAGACGCTCGCGAGCCCGGCCCACTCGCCGTAGGGCTCGAGGATCTCGCGGGTCTCCTCCGTCTCCACCCGGCGGCCGCGCTCGGCCGAGACGAGCTTCACCAGCCCGAGGTCTCCCACGAGCCCGCACTCGCGGCGGCCGAGCCCGTAGAGGCAGATCATCCCGGCCGACCACGGCCCGAGCCCTCGCTCTCGCTCGATGCGCTGGGCCGCGACTTCCGTCGAAACGCCGTGGAGCCGCTCCAGGTCGAGCTCCTTCGTCAGCCGCAGGAGAGCCGAGGCCTTGCGCGAGACGAGCCCGTGGCGTGCGAGCTCCGCGCGAGAAAAGCGCTGGAACGTCTCACGGCCCGGCGGCAGTCGCAGCCCCTGGTGCTCGGTGGACGCGAGCCGCACGAGCCTGGCCTCGAGAAGTCGCGCGGCGCGCGATTCGATCAGCTGTCCGCACACTGCCTTCAGGAGGGCATGCACGACCGTCGCCGTGCGGAGCGGCCGCATCCCGCGGAGGTTGCGGACGGCGTGCCCGATCACCGGATCGTCCCTGAATCTTCGCTCGAACTCGGAGTGGTCCTCGTCGGCCGCGAGGACGAATCGGAGCTTCGACAGCGCCTCCTTCGGCGCGGCGCTGTCGATCCAGACGTCGAGGGCCCCGTCGGGCTTCTGGGCGACTCGTGCGAGCGCCGGCGCGCCGCCGGCCTCGAGGGCCATCGTCAGGACGCCGTCGCGGAGGAATCGCGTGGCGTCGCTCTTCATCCGCGCCGAGAGAGTGAGCGAGTACGGCCGAACCGGCGCGATCGTCGTCTCGAGCGGCACCCCGCGAGACTACTTGGAGCGCTCGCCGAAGTCGGCCGTCACGACGGTTGCGGCGGTGAAGTCTGTGAAGATCCCGACCGGATCGCTCACGTGCACGATGGAGACGCCGATCCGGTTCCAGCTCTTGTTGAGGAGGTTGGCGCGGTGACCCGGGCTGTGCATCCAGAGCGACACCGTCTTGCGGGGGCCCAAGTCCGGCGCGCCCCAGGCGAGGTTCTCGCCGGCGCTCCAGGACGTGTACCCGGCTCCGGGCCAGTACCAGCGAATCCAGGTTCCGAAGGACTTCCACGTGCCCTTGTAGCGGAGCTCGTGGCGGAAATAGCCGATGCGGCCCATCGAGTTCGAGTGGCGGGTCGCGGCCCGGCGCAGCCGCGTGACCACGCGGAGAGGACTCAGCCCGTGATTCGCGCGCACGTGGTTGATCCTGTGCACGAGGCGTGCCTCGGCAGTGTCTCGCTGTGCGATCGACGTGGCGCCCGCGGGGGCCGCCAGGAGGAGTACGGCGACGACCGGGATCAACGTCCGAAGGAGCTTCATAGGATAGGAAATCGGTTGTTTGCGGATGGTTCAGCGGCCCTCGTGGGAGGGATCCTTGAGAAAATCTGTCGTGCGTCCGATACGAACAAGTACCGCGTCATGGCGGGGCTTCTTTGGCTCCCGACCAAACAGCTACCATAGGTCCCGGAGCCAGCCAGAAAGGATTCAAGGGTTTGTTCGAACGGTTTACTGAGAGGGCAAGACAGGTCGTCGTTCTCGCGCAGGACGAGGCCAGAGCGCTGAAGCACAACTACATCGGGACGGAGCACATCCTCCTCGGCCTCCTGCGGGAAGAGGAGGGGCTCGCTGCTCGGGTCCTCGAGAGCCTCGACATCACCGTCGAGGAGGTCCGCGCGCAGGTCGCGCGAATCGTCGGCCAGGGCGACGAGGTGACGACGGGCCAGATCCCGTTCAC
>DATAOL010000237.1:0-14595 GCA_036265755.1 Gaiellaceae bacterium
TCGCGCGAGGTCGTCACGGGCTTCCGTGTCCTTCATGTCGATCAGCTGCTTGAGGCCCCACTGGCCGGCCAGCGCCGCCGTGGCTCCCTGGAGGTCGGCCATGGCGCTGCCCGTCTTCGCGGGGAGGTCGACGTTCTCCGCGCGCGGCATGCCCGGCTCGAAGCTGTCGTCGACGAGGAGGCCCCACACCTTTTCGTAGGGGACGTGGCCGACGAGCTCTTCGATGTCGACGCCGCGGTAGCGAAGGGCGCCGCCCTCCTTGTCCGGCTCGGCGATCTCGGTCTCGAAGGCGACGACGCCCTCGAGGCCCGGCTTGAAGTGGCTTCCTTCCATCTGGCCAGAACGGTACCGAACCCTGGGGGAATTACGCCCTCAGCTACGATCACGGCCGCGCCCATGGCTCATCGCGTGACCCTGATTCCCGGCGACGGCACCGGGCCCGAGCTCGCTGAGGCTACCCGACGGGTCCTTGACGCGACGGGCGTCGGATTCGACTGGGACGTGCAGCAGGCGGGCGCCGACGTGATGGACGAGTACGGCGGCAACCCCCTCCCCGACCACGTCCTCGAGTCGATCCAGCAGAACGGGATCGCCCTCAAGGGCCCGATCACGACGCCGGTCGGGACCGGGTTTCGGAGCGTCAACGTCGCCCTGCGAAAGACGCTCGATCTCTATGGGCAAGTGCGGCCGTGCAAGAGCTACGAAGGCGTCCGCTCCCGCTATTCGGGCGTCGACCTCGTCGTCGTCCGCGAGAACACCGAGGATCTGTACGCGGGGATCGAGTTCGAGGAGGGCACCGAGCACGCAGCCGGCCTCATCGACTGGGTCGAGCACCACGGCCAGGGGCGGATGCGGGACGATTCCGGAATCTCGCTCAAGCCGATCTCGATCTCGGGGACGCGCCGCATCGTCGAGTTCGCGTTCGACTACGCGCGCAAGAACGGCCGCCGCAAGGTGACCGCGGTCCACAAGGCGAACATCATGAAGTTCACGGACGGCCTCTTCCTTCGGGTGGCGCGCGAGATCGCGGAGGAACAGACGGACATCGAGTTCGAGGACCGGATCGTGGACAACCTCTGCATGCAGCTCGTCCAGCGCCCGGAGGAGTACGACGTCCTCGTCTGTCCCAACCTGTACGGCGACATCGTCTCCGACCTCTGCGCCGGCCTCATCGGCGGCCTCGGCTTGGCGCCCGGCGGGAACTTCGGGACGCACGCGGCCGTCTTCGAGCCGACCCACGGCTCCGCGCCGAAGTACGCGGGGCAGAACAAGGTCAACCCGATGGCGATGATGCTCTCCGGGGTGATGATGCTCCGGCATCTGGAGGAACGAGAGGCCGCCGACCGCGTCGAGAGCGCGGTGGCCGCCGTCATTGCCGAGGGCAAGAGCGTGACCTACGACATGAAGCCCAGGCGTGACGACCCGAGCTCGGTCGGTACGAGCGACGTGGCCGACGCGATCATCGACCGGATGGGAGTGCGGGTATGAGCGAGCAGAAGGACGAGCGCGGGCGACACGAGTTCCGCTCGACGCGGACGCGGCTGAAGGTCACGGTGGTGGGCGCCGGCAACGTCGGCGCGACGGCGGCGCAGGAGATCGCGCGCCGCGACTATGCCGACGTCGTCCTCGTCGACATCAAGGAGAACCTGCCCCAGGGCAAGGCGCTCGACCTGAACGAGGCCGCCCCGGTGCTGGGCTACGAGCCGGCCATCACGGGCTCCAACGGCTACGACGAGACGGCTGGCTCCGACGTCGTCGTCATCACCGCCGGCCTGCCGCGCAAGCCCGGGATGAGCCGCGACGACCTCGTGACCACGAACGAATCCATCGTCGGCTCGGTCACGCGCGAAGCCATCGACCGCTCGCCCGACGCAATCCTCATCGTCGTCTCCAACCCGCTGGACGCCATGTGCCACGTGGCGAAGAACGTCTCCGGCTTCCACAAGGAGCGGGTTTTCGGGATGGCCGGGGTCCTGGACACGGCCCGCTTCAGTACGTTCATCGCCTGGGAGACCGGCGCGTCCGCGAAGGACGTGACCGCCATGGTGCTCGGCGGCCACGGCGACCAGATGGTTCCCGTCGTCTCCGCGACGAGCGTGGGCGGCATCCCGCTCACCAAGCTCGTCTCGCCCGATCGGATCGAGGCGATGGTGGAGCGCACCCGGAAGGGCGGCGGCGAGATCGTCGACCTCCTCGACACCTCCGCGTGGTACGCGCCCGGCGCCGCGGTGGCGCAGATGGTGGACTCCGTCTGCCTCGACCAGAAGCGCGTGCTCCCGTGCACGGCCTACCTCGAAGGCGAATACGGAATCGACGGCCTCTACATGGGCGTCCCGGTCAAGCTTGGCACGGGTGGCATCGAGGAAATCGTGGCGTTGGACCTGTCGGACGACGAGCAGGCCGAACTCGAGAAGTCGGCGGACGCCGTGCGCGAGGTCGTCGGCGTGCTCGCTGGTTCGAGCTGAAACGCCGCCTTCTCCCACTCGCGGCGATCGTCGCCGTCCTGGCGATCGCCGTCGCCATCTTCGCGTTCTATCCGTCGGACGAGTACATCTTCCTTCCCGATCCGGCACGCTCGGTCGAGCCCCTCGTCGACATCCAGGGCGAAAAGGATCGTCCCGGCCCGGGCGGCATCTACATGGTCGACGTCGTCATCCGGAAAGCCAGCCTGCTCGAGCGCTACTTCCCGGGCATCCACGATGGGGCGACGCTGGTGCCGGCCAAGGTCTACAACCCACAGAACCTCCCCGAGCGCGTGCAGCAGCAGCAGGGGCTCGCCCAGATGAGCGCGTCGCAAATGATCGCCGCCGCAGTGGCGCTCCGGCACCTCGGCTACCGAGTGAGCTCGGATGGGGTCGACGTGAGCGCGGTGGACGTCGGTGCGCCCGCCGACGGAGTCCTGAAGCCGGGGGACGTGATCGTGGAAGCGGAAGGAAAGAAAGTCTCGCAGCCCGAGGATCTCACGAAGGTCATGGCGCGCCTCGAGCCCGGCGACGACGTACACCTGCGGATCCGGCGCGGCTCGGCCGAGCAGGACGTCACCGTCGGAACGAAGGCGTCCGACGATCAGCCGCCCCGGGCGATCATGGGCATCCTCATCGAGCCCAAGCTCCACCTCCCGGTGAAGATCCAGATCAACACCGGCCAGATCGGCGGCCCCTCCGCGGGCCTCGCCTTCGCGCTCGACATCATCGACGAGCTCGGCCCGGCGGACATCGACCACGGAAAGAAGGTGGTCGCGACGGGCGAGCTCGCGCTCGACGGAAGCGTCGAAGAGATCGGAGGGATCAAGCAGAAGACCTTCGGCGCGCGCGACGCGGGCGCCGATGTCTTCCTCGTCCCGGACGCGAACGCAGCGGGTGCGCGCAAGTACGCTGACGGGCTCAAGATCGTTCCGGTTTCGAACCTCGACGAGGCGTTGCGCACTTTGGCAACACTTTAGTTGCCCCGGACGACAACGGTTTCACATTCTTGGCGGAAATTGCGACAGTTTGGTGAAGAACCCTCTTCAATCCAGGGCCGAGCGCACCTATAGTCGCCCCTTCGGGTCTCGATGACCAAGTGCCTGGCGAACACCTGCGACGACTGTTTCTTCCGGCGAGCCGAGCTCTGCGCGATTCCGGGAAACGCCCCCTGTCCGACGTTCAGGTCGGCGAAGACGGCCCTCGAACCGCCTCGCCAGCCGAAGCTGGTCGCGCGCCCGGCACTGGCCGCGCACGCAGCCGCCTGAGCCGTTAGCGCGGGAAGCGGGGGTCGGAGCGGACCGGGTCGAAATCGGAGTCCGACTGCGCCCACTCACGCGTGCGGGGGTCGCGCTCGGCCGCCAGCGCCAGATGCTCGAGAGCTTCGTCGCTTCGGCGTGCGAGCGACTCGAAGCAGGCGAGGTTGTAGAGCACGTTCGGGTTGCCGGGATGCTCCGCGAGCGCGCGCTGGAACACCGAGATGCCCCGCTCGAGCTCACCGGTCTCGAGGAACGGCGCCGCCTCGATCCAGGCCTCCCACGGCGAAGGGCTGAACGCCTGGCCTGGCACGCCGCCGGCGACGACGATGACCGTGCCGGGGTCGTCCGCCACGGCCTCGCGTCTCACCGCGGGGTCCGAGACGAAGATGAAGGTGCCGGCAGGCGCATCGACCTCTTCGCCGTCGAGCGTGAACGTGGCCTGGCCCTTCGCGACGAAGTAGAGCTCCTCGTGGCGGCCGGCGCCGCTGCTGAGCTCGTCATGCTCTTCGATGACGCGGCCGCTCTCCCCGGGGGCGTAGGCGTTTATCCCGAACGAGCCGATGCCGAAGCGCAGCCGCACCGGCATCGTGGCGAACTCGCCCTCCAATCGTCCGAGGTCTTCGATCCGGGCGGTCTCGAACGAGCGGCCGTTCAAGCGGCGACTGCGGCTGCTTCGCGGACGAGGCGGCCCAGGCGTGCGACTCCTTCGTCGATGTCGTGCGGCGTTGCGAACGAGAACGCGAGTCGCGCGGACTCCTCCCCACCGCCGTGGAAGAAGAAGTCCGCGCCCTTGATGAAGGCGATGTCCTCTTCGGCCGCGCGGGCGAGGAGCGTGTCGGCGGGCACCCCGCCCGGGAGATCGAGCCAGAGGAAGTAGCCGCCCTCGGGTTGGTTCCAGCGCGCCCCCTCGGGCATGTCGCGCTCGAGCGCCGCGAGCATGGCGTCGCGGCGGAGGCGCAGGCCGTCGCGGACGGTCTCCAGGTTCGGCTCGAACCGGCCGCTCGTGAGGAACTCGAGCAGCGCGGCCTCGACGAAGATTGCAGGCGAGACGTAGTTCGAGAGGACGAGCTCCTCGATCGCAGGAACGAGGCCTTCCGGCAGAAGCAGGTAGCCGGTCCGGATTCCCGGCGCCACCGTCTTCGAGAACGAGGAGAGGAAGATCGTCGCGCCGTCGGAGAGTTCGAAAAGGCGCGGGATGGGTTTGCCATCGAAGCGGAGCATCCCGTACGGGTCGTCCTCGAACACGACCGCGCCGGTCTCGGCCGCGAGGTCGAGGAGGCGCCTCCGGCTCTCGAGCGACAGCGTCCGCCCGCTCGGGTTCTGGAATGTCGGGATCGTGTAGACGACGTCCCCCCGGCGAAGAGATCCGTCGAGTGCGTCGACGTCGAGGCCGTCCTCGGCGAGCTCCACCTGCTCGACCTCGGCGCCGAGCTTGCGCAAGATGGAGAGCGAGCGGTCGTAGCAGGGAGCCTCGACGAAGAAACGCGAGCCGGACTGGACGAAGTGACGTGCCGTGAACGCGAAGCCCTGCAGCGAGCCGTTCGTCACGATCACCCGCGCTGGGTCGACCCCGTGCTGCTCGGCGATCCACTCCTTCAGGGGCGGGTAGCCGCCCGGCGGCCCGTACTGGAGGGCGGTTGCGCCGTCGCGCTCGAGCGCATCGCGCGCGCAGTCACCGAAGGCCGCGATCGGAAGAAGATCCGGGCCCGGCATTCCGCGTGCGAAGGAGATCAACGCCATCGCTTCGAGTCTAACCAGGCACCCTGGACGGCGCGGCCCTCGTCGAGCGCGGTCAGGAAGCTGCGACCCCGACGAGCTCGGCGACGAGGCGTGCGACCTCCGTCGGATTCGTGCCCACCCGGACTCCGCAGGCCTCGAGCGCCTCCTTCTTCGCCTGCGCCGTCCCGGCGGTGCCGGAGATGATCGCGCCCGCGTGCCCCATCGTCTTGCCCGGCGGGGCGGTGAAGCCGGCGATGTAGGCGACGACCGGCTTCGACATCTCCGCCTCGATGAAGCGCGCCGCCTTCTCCTCCTCCGCGCCGCCGATCTCGCCGACCATGACGACGTACTCGGTCTCGAGGTCGGCCTCGAAGCGCGCGAGGATGTCCAAGAACGACGACCCGACGACCGGGTCCCCCCCAATGCCGACGATAGTCGATTGGCCGATACCGAGCTGCGTCAGCTCGTGCCCGATCTGGTACGTGAGCGTGCCGGATCTCGACACGAGCCCGACGCTACCCTCCTGGAAGATCTCCGCGGGGATGATCCCGACGTTCGCCTTCCCGGGCGAGAGAATTCCCGGGCAGTTCGGCCCGATCAGCGTCACGCCCCGCGGGCGGACGTAGTTGTAGACGCGGAGCATGTCGTGGGCCGGGATGCCTTCCGTGATGCAGATCACGATCTCGATGCCCGCGTCGACTGCCTCGTAGATCGCGTCGGCGGCAAAGCGTGCCGGGACGAACACCAGGGCCGTGTTCGGGCTCGTCTCGGCCGCGGCATCGCGCACCGTGTCGAACACGGGGATGCCCTCGACGTCGGCGCCGCCCTTCCCCGGGGTGACCCCGGCCACGACGTTCGTCCCGTAGGCCTTGTTCCGGGTCGCGTGGAAGGAGCCCTCGCGGCCCGTGATGCCCTGCACGACGAGTCTCGTCTCCCGATCGACGATGACCGCCATTAGCCCTCCCTCCGCTTCCGTCCCTTGAGGCAGATCCGCTCGAGCCGTACCCGATCGTCGTCCACACGGTCGGCGACCAACATCCGCACACGCTCTGCGTCCGCGCCCGCGCACCCCGCGCGCTCGAGCCACGGTTCGAGGAGCACGGGATGCTCGTACGTGTGAGCGACCTCCACCTCGAGGCCGGCCGCGGAGAAGAAGCCGCGCCATTCGGCCTCGGTGTAGTTGCGGACATGCGAGGGGTCGCGCACGCGGTCGGCCGCCTCCGCGTCCTCGCTGACGAAGAGATTGTCGGACACGAGGACCAGGTCGCGCGCGACGCGCGCCATCTCCTTGACGGCCGCCTGGACGTCCTCGAAGTGGTGAGCCGCGACGCGACAGGCGACGACGTCGAAGCTCCCGTCGCCGAACGGCATGTGCTCGGCGGGCGCGACCACGTCCGGCCGCATGCCGGGCGCGGGATCGGAGCTCACGACATCGAAGCCGGCTTCGTGCAGGCGGCGCGCGACGTGGCCGCCGCCGGTCGCGACATCGAGCGCCGTCCGGGATCCGGCCGCCCACTCGACGAGCAGGTCGAGGTCCTCTCCTTCGCGGTGAGCCTCGCTCGTGCGGTAGGCCTCGGCCCGCTCGTTCCAGACGTCGGTCATCGCGCCCTCGCCAGCTCGACGACGCGCTCGGCGGCGGACAGCATGGTCTCCTCGACGTGGAGGTTGGGCGGCGCAGCGTCTGCGAGCATCGCCCGGCCCTCCTCGGCGTTCGTCCCGTCGAGACGCACGACGATCGGCAGGTCGATGGTCATCCGGTCGAGCGCCTCGAGAATGCCGCGCGCCACCTCGTCGCCGCGGGTGATGCCTCCGAAGATGTTGAAGAGGATCCCCTCAACCTGCGGGTCGGCAGTGATCACCTCGAGCGCGTCGACCACGCCCTCCGCGTCGCCGCCGCCGCCGAGGTCGCAGAAGTTCGCGGGCTTGCCGCCGACCTGGTCGATGACATCGAGCGTGGACATCACCAGACCGGCGCCGTTGCCGAGAATTCCGATCTCGCCGTCGAGCTTGACGTAGATGACGCCCTTCTCGCGCGCGAGGCGCTCCTGGGGGTCGCCGGCCTCCGGGTCGCGCATCTCGGCGACGTCGGTGTGGCGGTAGAGCGCGTTGTCGTCGACGGTGAACTTGGAGTCGAGCGCCTTCACCTCGCCAGCAGGAGTGACGATCAGCGGATTGATCTCGCAGAGCATCGCATCGGCTCCCACGAACGCGTCGTAGAGCTTCCCGACGATCGCGAGCACCTGCTTCTGCTCGTCGGGATCGTCGAGCCCGGCTGTGTAGACAAGCCAGCGGGCCTGGAACGGCTGGAAGCCGGCGAGCGGATCGATGTGCAGCTTGGCGAGGGCCCGAGGGTCGGTCTCGGCCACTTCCTCGATGTCGACCCCACCCTGCGTCGTGAACATGAAGAGCGGCTTCTTCTCACCGCGGTCGAACGTGACCGAGAGGTAGTACTCCCGCGCGATGTAGGAGGCCTTCTCGATCCAGACGCTCCGCACCGCGTGGCCCCGAATGTCCATGCCGAGGATGTCCCGCGCGCGCGCCTCTGCGTCGTCGGGCGTGTCCGCGAGCTGAATGCCGCCCGCCTTGCCGCGGCCGCCGGTCAGCACCTGCGCCTTGACGACGACCTGGCCGCCGAGCTCCTCCGCGGCGGCGCGCGCCTCCTCGGGCGTGGTCGCCAGCTTCCCCTCGGACACGGGGATGCCAAAGCGGGCGAAGAGCTGCTTTCCCTGGTACTCGTAGAGATCCATCCGGGCGCGGCGAGTCTAGCTGCGTTCGCTGTAGCCTTCCGCCGGAACGCGAGAGAGGAGAGAGCATGACCACCTTGCAGGAGGAGGACATCCGGACCCGCGGTCGCGCCGAGTTCGACGTGCGAGACGAGACCATGGACCAGGATCAGGACGACATGGACTCGGACGACAGCGACTCCGACGATTCAGACGCAGACGACACGGACTCGAGCGACGCCGACACCGACGCAGAAGACCCGAGCTAGCTCGCTCGCTCGCACGCTCGAACCGGTCGCCGTCGAGGAGTTCCTCGCGGACTACTGGGAGCAGAAGCCGCTCGTCGTCCCACGGGTCGAGGAGGGTCGCTTCGACGATCTCCTCTCGGTCGCGGACGTCGAGCGGCTCCTCTGCTCGGGAGGCCTGCGTTTTCCCGGCTTCCGGCTCGCAAAGGCCGGAGCCAAGCTCGACGTCTCCTCGTATACGAAGGATCTGTCGTGGCGGCCGCAGCCGTTCGCCGGCACGGCGGACGTCGAGCGGGTCCTCGCCGAGTTCGAGGACGGCGCGACGATCGTTCTCCAGGGGCTCCATCTGAACTGGCAGCCGCTCGCCGAGTACTGCCGCGGCCTCGAGGGGGAGCTCGCTCACCCCGCGCAGGCCAACGCGTACTTCACTCCGCGGAGCGCCCAGGGCCTTCCGGTGCACCACGACACACACGACGTCTTCTCGCTCCAGGTCGCCGGCGAGAAGCGCTGGTTGCTCTACGAGCCGGCATTGGAGCTGCCGCTCAAGAACCAGCGCTACAAATCGGAGACGATGGGCGAGCCCGGCGACCCCGTGCTCGACATCACGCTGCGGCCGGGCGACACCCTGTACCTCCCGCGCGGATGGCTGCACGAGGCGAAGACGTCGGAGACGGACTCGCTCCACATCACCGTGGGCATCAACGTCTACACCTGGATGGACGCCTTCCGCGCAGCGGTGGAGAGCTGCGCCGCGGACCTGGGCTTCCGCCGGTCCCCGGAGGGCGACGGCCCGGAAGAGCTGCTCGACCGACTCGCGGAGCAGCTCAGTCCCGAACGGGTGGAGCGCCGGCGGCGGCGGCGGCTCGTCCGCTCGCGGAGACCGATCCTCGGCGGGCAGCTGAGCCAGCTTCGCGCGCTGGAGAGCTTCGACCTCGACACCGAGGTCGAGCGGCGCGCCACCGTCCTATACGACCTCTCGGGCACGACGCTCTCGTTCGAGGGCAAGGACCTCACCTTCCCCGAGGACACCGCCGAAGAGCTCGCGTTCATCGCGGAGGCGGAGCACCCGTTCACGCCGGGAGACCTCTCGGGAGACCTCGACGACGAGGGTCGTCTCGTCCTCGCCGCGCGGCTGGTCCGTGAGGGCTTCCTGGTGATCAGCGGAGCCGCGCGTGAACCCGGCGCGGACGCTGAGGCGTGACCGAGCCGCAGGTCAGGTAGACAGGCTCGTCCCCGAGCTCGGCCCAGGCCTCGGCCTCGAAGGTGCGCTTCCCGGCCCGAAGCGAGACGACCCAGCCCTCGCCTTCCCGCTTCACCCCGACGAACTCCACGTCGCCGATGCCCGTCGCGCCGGTCTTCTCCCGCACCGCGTGCTCGGCCGCCTGCACGGCGAAGGTGTAGGCAGACCGCCCGCGATAGCGCTCCAGGTTGATGCGGCCGTCGAAGTAGTCGTCGAGGATCGGGCCGAGGTCAGGCTCTCCGACCCGGCCGAAGTAGAGGCCTTCGGGGAGGACGACGAGGTTCCCGGCGAAGCGGTCGCCTCCGACGTGGGTCGACTGCCAGACCCATTCCGGGTCCACCTTGGTCTTCATCTGGTCGTAGAGCGGTCGTCCGTACTTCGCACAGCAGCGATCGCGCTTTCCGTGCGTGCAGACAACGAATAGAGGATGCTCGACGGGAACTCCCGGCGTGCCGCCGTCGAGCAGCGCCGCGGCGAAGTCGTAGTCGACGAGGTCGTCGTGCCGGTCGAACTCGAGGGCGTAGAAACGCTCCTCGCCGGGCCGGCAGCTGCCGACGTACAGCATTCGCCTCTTGTGTGAGCGCCGCTCCGGCCGCTTGACGAAAAGGAGCCGGGCATGCCCCAGCCGTGCGAGCTGGTCGCGCAGGTGAGCCTTGAGCGGCGCCGAGAGAAGGCTGCCGCCGAGGACGTCCCGGTCCCAGAGGCCGCGGTACTCGACGAGCACCCAGCGGTCGACGCGGCTCGCCGTTGCGGCGAGGTCCTCGCTCGCCGCGCCTGACACGTCGGCACACAGGTCTTTCTTGGCGCGCACCGGCACCCGAGGAAGCGTACTCACTGTAAGGCAAACCTTACAGCGCGGCCTCAGAAAGCGAGCGGAAGCCGGCTAGGAGGGCAGCGCGGCGCCCGACGTCATGGATTTGTCCGGCGCCGTCACTCGGCTCGGGCGGACAAAGACCCGCTGGCCCTCGAGCAGCTCCAGGCGCTCGACGTCCTTCTTCGTCAGCTGCGCCTCGATCAGTTTCCCGTCGGGGAAGGAGAGCTCGACCCTTACCTCGAAGCCGAGGTGGACGACCTTCTCGACGGTCGCCTCGCGGTACTTCCCATTCGGTTCGAGCTGCACCTCGAGGTCGTGGGGCCGGATGTAGGACTCCTCGAACCGCGTCACGGGGCCGACGAAGGTCATCACGAACTCGGTGGCCGGATGCTCGTACAGGTCACGCGGCTTCCCGTACTGCTCGATGCGCCCGTGGTTCACGACCGCGACGCGGTCGGCAACCTCCATGGCCTCCTCCTGATCGTGCGTGACGAGCACCGTCGTCACATGAACCTCGTCGTGCAAGCGCCGCAACCACGTGCGGAGCTCTTTGCGGACGCGGGCGTCGAGGGCGCCGAAGGGCTCGTCGAGGAGGAGGACACGCGGCTCCACGGCGAGCGCCCGCGCAAGCGCCATCCGCTGCCGTTGCCCTCCGGAAAGCTGAGACGGATAGCGGTCGGCCAGCCCGTGCAGCTGAACGAGCTCGAGCAGCTCGTCGACCCGCGCGCGAATCTCCTGCTTCGGCCGCTTCTGGATCTTCATCCCGAACGCCACGTTGTCCCGCACCGTCATGCGCTTGAAGGAGGCGTAGTGCTGGAAGACGAAGCCGACGCCCCGCTTCTGCGGAGGAAGCCCGGTCGCGTCCTCCTGGAAGATCGCCACCTCGCCGGAGTCCGGCTGCTCGAGGCCCGCGATCACGCGCAGAAGCGTCGACTTCCCGCTCCCGCTCGGACCGAGCAGGACCGTCAGCGACCCGGTGGGAATCGCAAGGGAGACGTCGTCGAGAGCGACGAAGTCTCCGAACCACTTGGTCACGTTGCGAACGCCGATCGCCATCTCACCACTCTACTTTCCGAATTGCGGCTCCCATGAACTACTGCGCCATCGCTCTCGTGCTCCTGCGCTTGAAAAACTCGATCGTGATGATGAGCACGATCGAGAACGCGGCAAGCGTAAGCGCGACGATATATCCGCGCTCCGCCTGGTATTGATCGAACGCGCGAAGGATGTAGAGCGTTGCAGTCTCCGTCCTTCCCTGCAGCAGGCCGCTGACGACGAGCACCGCGCCCACCTCCCCGATCGACCTGGCCGCCGAGAGCGCCATCCCGTAGAAGAGGCCCCAGCGGATGTTCGGCAGCGTGATCCGGAAGAAGGTCTGCAAGCGTGACGCGCCGAGCGTCCACGCCGCCTGCTCCTCGTCCATCCCGAGCTCCTCGAGCAGCGGCACGACCTCCCGGATCACGAACGGGATCGAGATGAAGATCGTCACGAGGATCATCGAGGGAAGGGCGAACATGATCTGGATCCCCTGAGCTGTGAAGAAGGGCTCGAACCAGCCGCCGCGTCCGAAGAGAAGGACCGCCATGAGCCCGACCACCACCGGCGAGACCGCGAGCGGCAGGTTGACAAGAGCAGAGACGAAGCTCTTGCCCCGAAAACGATCCCGCGCGAGGACGAACGCGACCACGATCCCGAACACCGTCGTGACGGCGACCGAGACGAGCATGATCAGGAAGGTCAGGTAGAAGGCATGGGCGACGTCCTTCTGGCTGTAGGTGTCCCCGATCGCCCCGAGACCCGAGCGCAGGCCGTAGTAGACGATTCCGGCGAGGGGCGCGACGATCAAGACGGTGACGTACAGGAGGGCCGCCCCCACGAGGGCGGCGCGAATAGCGCTGGCCCGCCGATCCTTGCGCACCGGGCGCGCTGCGGCCTGCGCGCTCACTGCGTCCGCTCCAGCCGGCCGGAAATGAGCTTCTCCGTGACGAGCACGACGATGAACGCGAGGCCGAAGAGGAGAGCCGCGACCGCAGCGGCCTGCTCGGGGCCGTTCGCGGCGCCGTACGTGCTCGGGCTCAGAAGCTGGGTGATGAAGACGGGCGCCGTGAGGGTCTTGTTGGGGATGTTCCCGGACACGAAGACGATGGCCCCGAACTCGCCCAGGCTGCGGGCGAAGACCAGGAGCGCGCCCGCCACGATCGCCGGGCGCAACGCCGGCAGCACGATCTTGCGAAAGGTGGTCCAAGCGCCCGCCCCGAGCGTGTTGGCCGCCTCCTCCTCCTCGCGATCGAGCTCGGAGAGGACCGGCTGGACGCTGCGAACCACGAGCGGAAGAGTCACGAAGAGAAGGGCGAGCAGGATCCCGGGCGGCGCGAAGATGATCTTCAGCCCGCGGTCTTCGAACCACCCGCCAACGACGGAGCTCGGCCCGTAGAGCGCGACGAGCATGACTCCGGCGACGAGCGTCGGGATCGCGAAGGGGAGGTCGACGATCGCCGACACGACCTCCCTCCCGGGGAAGTGGATGCGCACGAGAACGTAGGCCAGGAGTGTCCCGAAGACACCGTTCACGACGGCGGTGAGGAGGGCCATGAAAACGGTAAGGCGGAGCGCGTTCCAGGCCCCGAAACTGTTCATCGCGTCCCTGAGATTTGCGAGTCCGTCCCCATACCCCCGCGCGAGGATCACGGCGATGGGCAACAACACGAGCAGCCCGAGGTAGAGAAACGCCGTTCCACGAAGGAACCAGCGGCCGGACGCGCCCGGGTTCGAGCGGGCGCGTCCGGAGAGCCTGCTGGCCGCCTCGACGACCATCAATGCCCCCAGCGGTGGTTGATCGCCGGGACCGGCACTTACCCCTTGGCCGCCTGGAAGGCCTTGGTGAAGGCGCCGTCGGGACCGAACACCGTGTCCTTGATCAGCGTGTCCCAGCCTCCGATGTCGTCGGTGGTGAACAGATCCTTGATCGGCGGGACCGAGTCCGTGCCCTTGGCCGCCTCGGCAATGTCGATGGGCCTCGTGTGCGCGACGTCGGCGAAGACCTTCTGCGCATCAGGCGTGTGGAGATACTTGACGAACGCGTCGGCGATCGGCTTGACACAGTGGTCGTCGGCGTTCTTGTCCACGACGACCGTCGGCGTCTGGATGAAGACCGTCGAGGGCGGCGCGACGATCTCCTCCTCGCTCCCCCCGGCGATCGACGTGGCCGCCTGGTAGTCGTACGTGATCGCCACGTCGCCGTTGCCGGCCTCGAAGTTCTTGAGCGAGTCGTTCGCGCTCTTGTCGAGGACAGTCACGTTCTTGAAGATCCCTTCGAGCAGGCGCTCGGCATCCTCGGCGCTGCCCTTCGCATAGCCGGCGACTTCGCCGCGCATCGCGGCGCCGTATGCGGCGACGATGTTCCACCTCGCGCCGCCGGACTGGGACGGATCGGGAGTCAAGATCTGCAGGCCGGGCTGTGTCAGGTCGCTCCAGTTGTGGATGTTCTTCGGGTTCCCGGGTCGGACGGCGAAAACGACCGCCCCGGCCTGGACGACGGCTCCGTTCTGATCCTGCGTCCAGTCGTGCGTAATGAGACCCGCCTGCTGGACGAGCTGCACGTCGGGCGGTGTCGACGACGCGTAGATGTCGGCGGGGAAGCCGTTCACGATGTTCTCCGCCTGGGTCGTGCTCCCACCGAAGGACATCTGGAAGATGATCCCCTGGCCGTTGTGTGCGTCCTTCCAGTCGCCTGCGAAACTGGAGGTCAACTTGCCGTAGGCGTCATAGGGGTTGCTGTAGGCGGCAAGCGTGAGAACGGGTTGGTCGCTCTGCTTGCACGAGCCGCTGGCGGCGTTCGCATTCGAGGTCGAATCGGAACCCCCACAACCTGTTGCACCGACGACGACCACAAGCGCCGCAACCACCGCACCGAGCACGAAATGAACTCTTTTCAAGATTGTCTCCCTGGGCAATTGTTGACTAAGCTTGTAAACATTACTGAGAATGTCACGCCGAGACATTAAGGAAGATGACCCTTCTCTGTCAAACTCAAACTGTCTGACGATGTGGGTTACGCGCCGAACCGACTACGCGACGCGCGCCGTCTTGGCACTCGCAATGGCCGACGACGCACTGAGCCTCGATGACCTCGC
>DATAOL010000238.1:0-16641 GCA_036265755.1 Gaiellaceae bacterium
TGAGGCGTCCGAATCGAGTCTGGCCACCACGCGATCCAGTCCATACGTATTGGCGAGGCGCCGCGGGGTCTGGGCGGCCGTCTCGCAAGTCTTCGCCGCCGCCAACCCTTTCGCAGCAGACAGGGCGAACGCGCGATGGGCGCACCTGGGATCGAACCAGGGACCTCCCGCGTGTGAAGCGGGCGCTCTCCCGCTGAGCTATGCGCCCGGGAGAAAACCGCGGCGCCTGGAAGGAATGCTTAGCGCTGCTGCCTCCCGGCCCTGACGCGGTTCACACACTTCCACCGCCGCGGCTCGACGATCGTACCAGCGGGTTTGCGGCACTCCCCGCTGCGGGACAGAGGTTTCGATGCGCTTCAGAAGGAACGCTCCGCTCGACACCGGACAGGTCACCGACCTGCGCGGACGACGCATGGGCCCGGGTGGCGCCGCGCTCGGCGGCGGCGGGCTCGGGCTCGTCGGCCTGATCATCTGGATCCTGATCTCCGTCCTCTCGAACGGCGGCGGCCTGGGGCAACTCGGCCCGCTCGACCAGCAGAGCGTCGGACAGGGTGGGCAGCCGGGCCAGGTCGACACGCCCTCCGACATCTCTTCGTGCAAGACCGGCGAGGACGCGAACCAGCGTGACGACTGCCGCATCGTGGCGGTCGTGAACAGCGTGCAGAAGTTCTGGGGCGAGGTCTTCCAGCGAAGCGGCCGGCAGTATCAGAACGTGGACACGGTCTTCTTCGCCGATCAGGTGAACACCGGCTGCGGGACGGCGACCTCGCAGGTCGGCCCCTTCTACTGCCCGCGCGACAAGCTCGTCTACATCGACCTCGGGTTCTTCGACGACCTGCAGTCGCAGTTCGGCGCCAAGGACACCCCGTTCGTCGAGTCCTACGTCATCGCCCACGAGTACGGGCACCACGTCCAGGATCAGCTCGGCGTCCTCGACCAGATCGGCAACGACACCCAGGGGCCAGAGAGCCGCGCGGTGCGCTCCGAGCTCCAGGCGGACTGCTACGCAGGCGTCTGGGCGGCCCACGCCGTGGAGACCGGCCTCGTGGTCGACCTCACCCAGCAGGACATCAACAGCGGGCTCGATGCCGCCTCCGCGATCGGCGACGACCGGATCCAAGAGAAGACCCAGGGGCAGGTCAACCCGGAGACCTTCACGCACGGCACCTCCGAGCAGCGCCGCCGCTGGTTCTCGCGCGGGTACGAGACGGGCAAGCCCGCCGCCTGCGACACCTTCACGGGTTCTATCTAGACCACAGCTTCTTGCAGCGCGTCCCAAGCGCGGCGCACGTCGTCCTCGGTCGTGCGCGCGTTGCCGATCGCGAGCCGGAGGACGAGCCTGCCGTCGAGGCGCGTGTGGGAGAGGAACGCCTCGCCGCTCGCGTTCACGCGCTCGAGGATCGCTCGGTTCTGCTCGTCCGACCCCTCGCGGCAGAAGCACACGACCGAGAGCGGGTGCGGAGCGACGATCTCCCAGCCGGGCTCGGCCTCGAGCCAAGCCGCGAAAAGCTGGGCGAGCCGCACATGCTCGCGGATGAGCGCCTGCAAGCCTTCGCGGCCGTAGCAGCGCAGGACCGCCCAGAGCTTGAGCCCGCGGAAGCGCCGGCCGAGGGCGGGCCCGTAGTCCTTGAGGTCCGTCACGCCGCCGTCGCGTTCCGGCATGTACTCGGGGCTCGCGCTGAACGCCCGGAAGACGACTTCCGGCCGCCGGGTCCAGAAGCACGAGCAATCCATCGGAGTGAAAAGCCATTTGTGCGGGTTGACGACGATGGAGTCGACTCGCTCGGCGCCGGCGAGCGTCCACCGGAACTCCTCGCAGACCGCCGCCGAGCCTGCGTAGGCCGCGTCGAGATGGAGCCATGCCCCCGCTTCCTCGCAGAGGGTCGCGATTTCCGGCACGGGGTCGACGGAAGTCGTCGAGGTCGTGCCGGCCGTCGGAACGACCGCGGCGGCACCCTCGATCTGCTCGGCGAGCGCGTCCGCCCGCATGCGGTACTCCGAGTCGACCGGCACGAAGCGGCACTCGAGCCCGAGCAGCCGCGCGGCCTTCTCGACGGAGAAGTTCGCATGCTCGGAGGTGAGGACGTGACCGCCTGGCCGGAGCTCCCGCGCGGCGGCGAGGGCCACGATCGTCGCCGTCGACGCCGTGTCGTCGATGTGCCCGTGCAGGCCTTCGGGGAGGCCCAGGAGCCGCCCCAGCCAGTCGAGCGCGAGCTCCTCGACCTCGGTGGCCGCCGGCGAGGTGCTCCACAGCATCGCGTTGACGTTCAAGGCGGCGACGATGAGCTCGGCGAGGATCCCTGGTTCCGAGCCCGTGTTGGCGAAGTACCCGAAGAAGCGGGGGTGGTTCCAGTGCGTGATGCCCGGAAGGATCGACTCGTCGAGGTCGCGAAGGACCGCCTCGAAGGGTTCGCCGCGCTCCGGCGGAGAAGCGGCGAGCTTCCCACGCACCTCGCCGGGTGCGACCGAAGCCGCCACCGGGAGCTCACCCACGCGGCCGAGGTAGTCCGCTACCCAGTCGAGCGCCGCCTGCCCGTCGCTCCGGAAGTCGCTCACGTCTTCATCAGCTTCTTCACGTCGCGCCACGAGCGCGTGTTCACGACCTGGTCCGGGCCGATCCAGCCGCGCCGCGCAACCGCCACGCCGAGCCGCGTGTTTGCGAGCTCGTGCACGCGGTGGGCGTCCGTCGAGATGACCAGCTTGACGCCGGCTTCCGCCGCGGCGCGAGCGTGGTTGTCGTCCAGGTCGAGCCGGTCCGGCTGGCAGTTGATCTCGAGGAAGGTGCCCGTCTCGATCGCCTTCTCGAGCAGCGCCTCGAAGTCGACGTCGTAGGGGTCGCGCCGGTTGATCTTCCTGCCGGTCGGGTGACCGACGCAGTCGACGTGCGGATTCTCCATCGCGGCCTGGATACGGGTCGTGAGCTCGGGGCGCGCGCGGTCGAACCCCGAATGGACGGAAGCCATCACCCAGTCGAGGCCGGCCAGGATGTCGTCTGGCGTGTCGAGCGATCCGTCCGCGCGGACGTCCACCTCGATCCCGCGCAGGATCTGTAGGCCCTTCGTGTCCGTGGCGACGCCGGCGATCTCCTCCGCCTGCGCCTCGAGCCTGCCGTCGCGCAGGCGCCGCGCGTGGTCACAGACGGCCAAATACTTCCGGCCCAGGCCCTTCGCTGCCGAGGCCATCTCCACCAGCTCGGCGCGCCCGTCCGACCACGTCGTGTGCGAGTGGAGATCGCCCTTGATGTCGTCCAGCTCGACGAGCTCGGGAAGGCTCCCCTCACGCGCAGCCGCGAGCTCTCCGCGGTTCTCGCGTAGCTCGGGCGGGATCCAGGAGTAGCCCAGGAACTCGTAGAGCTCCTCCTCGGTGGCGGCGGTGCAGACCTCGCCGGTCTCCGTGTTCTTGACGCCGTACTCGGAGATCGAGAGCCCGCGGCCGACCGCTTCCTCCCGCATGGCGACGTTGTGCGCCTTCGACCCCGTGAAGTGCTGGAGCAGGTTGCCGTAGCTCTCCGGCGGGACGACGCGAAGATCGAAGCGCAGGCCGTCATGGGACACAACGGTCGCCTTCGTCGACCCGTGCGCCACGACTTCCGCAACCCACGGCTGTGCGGCGAAGTGGGCCGTCAGCGCCGCGGGGTCATCGGCCGTCGCGATGATGTCGAGGTCCTTCACGGTCTCACAGCGGCGCCGGACGCTCCCCGCCTCCGAGACGCGCACGGCCGCCGGATGGGCTCGAAGCTCGTCTACGGCCTCGTCGACCGACGGAAGCACGCGCCCGAGGAGCGTCTTCTGCTCGATGGACTTGCGCGGCTTGGCCAAGGATGCAAGCACCTTCTCCTGCGTCTTCGGGCCGAGGCCCTGGACTTCCGCGAGCCGGCCCTGCTCCGCAGCCGCGCGCAGATCGGCCGCCGACTGCACCCCGAGCTCCGTCCAGAGCTTGCGCGCGGTCTTCGGCCCGAGCCCCGGGACGTGCATGACCTCCACGAGCCCGGTGGGAAGCTTGTCGCGCAGCTTCGCAAGCGCCGCAAGATCCCCGGTCTCCGTGTACTCGACGATCTTCGCCTCGATCGTGGCGCCGATTCCCGAGAGGCGCGTCGCCTTCTTGTCGAGGGCAAGCTGGGCGACGGGCACCGCGGACTCCCGGATCCTGGTCGCCGCGCGCCGGTAGGCGCTCAGCCGGAAGGCATCGGCCCCGTCGAGCTCGAGCAGGTCGGCGAGAAGCTCGAGTTGCTCGGCGAGCTGAGCGTTGGAAGGCAGGGTCTGCGCCACGCGGGCGATGATACGCGGGTGCGCGTGGTCATCTGCCTGCCGACCTATAACGAGCGCGCGAACCTCGAGCCGCTCGTCCGACAGCTCGGAAACGTGCTCGCGCAGTTGGACCTGGAGAGCCGCGTGCTCGTCGTCGACGACTCGTCGCCGGACGGCACGGGCGAGCTGGCGGATCGCCTCACCACGGAATTGTCGTACGTCGCCGTCCTGCACCGAACGCGAAAGGAAGGGCTCGGTCCCGCCTACATCGCCGGCTTCCGCTGGGCGCTCGAGCACGGGGCCGAGCGCATCGTCCACATGGATTCCGACTTCTCCCACAACCCGGCTGACGTGCCTCGCCTCCTCGCGGGCACCGAAGAAGCCGATGTCGCTCTGGGCTCCCGTTACGTCGAGGGAGGCGGAACGGAGAACTGGGGCCGCGGACGGCAGGGAATCAGCCGCTTTGGCTCTTTCTATGCGCGTGCGCTTCTCGGGGTCGAGGTCCGCGACCTCACAGGCGGGTTCAAGTGCTGGACCCAGGAGGCGCTCGCGTCGCTTCCGCTCGACCGGATCCGAACGAGGGGATATGCGTTCCAGATCGAGACGACCTACCGGGCGATCACGGCGGGCTTCACGGTTGTCGAAGTTCCGATCGTCTTCGCGGAGCGCCGCGCCGGCGGCTCGAAGATGACGAAAGGGATTGTCCTGGAGGCGATGACGAAGGTGCCCGAGCTTCGCGCTCGCGCTGCCCTGCGGCGTCTGTGAGCGGGTCTATAGTGGGAACATGGTCGGCGAAGTCAGCGACGGTGACTTCCAGGCAGAGGTTCTCGAGTCGGATCGCCCGGTCGTCGTCGACTTCTGGGCCCCGTGGTGCGGCCCGTGCCGCATCGTCAGCCCGATCATCGACGACCTGGCCGAGCAGCACGGCGAGCGTGTCAAGTTCCTGAAAATGAACGTGGACGAGAACCTGCAGACCCAGTCCCGCTACAACATTCTCTCGATCCCGACGGTGATCCTTTTCGAGCGCGGCGAGCCACAAGAGACGATCATCGGCGCCCGCTCCAAGAGCCACTACGAGTCAGCCTGGGAACGCTGGTTCCGCGAAGCGGCCTAGGCGCGGAACGAATCCCAGCCGCCGAGCTCGGCGGGCTCGACGCCTGATCCCTTCTCGACGTGCCCGACGATGGTGAAGCCCGTCGTTGTCGCGTCCTGCGGTGTCAGCGCCCCGAGAAGCTCGTAGTCCTCGCCCATCGTCCAGAACGGCAAGTCGGCGACCTCGTCGATGCGATCGGCGCGCGGGATCGCGTCGACGTCGAGGACGAGCCGGCAGCCCGATCGCTCCGCGATGCGCGCGGCGTCGGAGCCGATCCCGTCACTCAGATCGAGGAGCGCATGGGCGCTGCGAGCAAGAGCGCGCCCTTCCGCCAGGCGCAGCGGCGGTCGCCGGTGCGCTTCCACCAGCTCGTCGAAGCCGCTGAGACCGTGCTCGAGCACGTATCGCCCCGCCGCCGAGGCGCCGAGCGGCCCCGTGACGACCAGCGCGTCGCCGGGTCTCGCGCCAGCGCGGCCCGGAACGCGCTCGCTGCGGCCGAAGGCCGTGATGGACAGGAGCCAGCTCGGTGTCCGCGTCGTGTCCCCTCCGAGAATCGGCACGCCGGGCTCGGTGAGCCCTTGGAAGAGCTCGACCGCATCCTCGAGGCCGGCGTCACCTGGCGCGCCGAGAGCGACCAGCAGCCCCTGGGGCTCCGCGCCGAGCGCCGCAAGGTCGCTGAGGTTGACGGCGGCCGCCTTGTAGCCCAGGTCCTGGTACGACGTCCAGTCGAGCCGGAAGTGGACACCCTCGGCGAGGACGTCGGCCGTCGCCACCCGGTCGGCGTCGAGGAGCGCCCCTTCGGCGTCCTGGCCGGAGACGAGCCCTCGCGCCTCGAGCTCCCGCAGGAGCCCGAGCTCACCGGCTTCTGACAGTCTCAAGGCTGAAGACGTCAACAGGCCCGGAGCCCGAGCCGATCTCCGTGAGCCCCGCCCGTACGGCCTCGGCCGCGATCCGGGCGGCTCCACGCGCGGCCTCCTCGAGGCTCTCTCCGCGAGCGAGCAGCGCCGTGAGGCTCGCCGAGTGCGTGCAGCCGGCGCCGTGCGTCGTCTCGCTCTCGTGCCGCTCGACCGCGATCGGCACGTGCTGAGAGCCGTCGTAGAGCCAGTCCACGGCTTCGGTCCCGTGCCCGCCGGTCACGATCACGGCGCGGGCGCCGAGGGCATGGATCCCCTCGGCCAGCTTCTCGCGGTCAGCGTCTTCGGCATACGGCACGCCTGCGAGGACGCAGGCCTCGTGGAGGTTCGGCGTGACCACCGTCGCCAGGGGCAGCAACCGTTCGACGAGGACCTCGACCACCTCGTCCTGGAGGAGCTTCGCGCCTGACGCCGCCACCATCACCGGGTCGACGACCAGCGCTACGGGCTGCTCGGCGAGGAACCCCGCGACCGTGTCGATGATGCGGCGCGAGAAGAGCATCCCCGTTTTCGCAGCGTCGACGCCGATGTCCGCGAAGACGACCTCGAGCTGGTCGCGGATGAATTCCGGCGGAGCCTCGTGGACCGAGCGGACCTCCGTGGTCGACTGCGCGGTCAGAGCGACGATCGCGCTCATGCCGTGACAGCCGAGCGCAGCGAAGGCCTTGAGGTCGGCCTGGATACCGGCGCCCCCGCCGGAATCGGAGCCCGCGATAGTGAGGCACCTGGGTACCACGGACGGTGAGGCTAGCATCGCCCCTGTGGCGATCGTGACCTGGGACGAGCTCCTCGAGAGCGAGGAGCTCGCATACCGAACCGAGATCCCCGCCCAGGAGGCGGACGTCGTCCCCATTCCCGACGGCCTCCACCCGCGCCTCCTCTCCTCGCTGGAAAGCCTGGGGCTGACCGAGCTGTACCGCCACCAGGCCGAGGCCTTCGACGCTGCGGAGCGCGGAGAGCACATCGTCGTCTCCACGGGAACCGCCAGCGGCAAGACGCTCGCCTTCAACCTGCCCGTCCTGAACGCGCTCGCCGCCGAACCGAAGCTGCGCGCGCTCTATCTGTACCCGACGAAGGCGCTCGCCCAGGACCAGGCGCGTGCACTCTCCGCCTTCAAGCTGCCTCGGCTCCGTCCCGCGATCTACGACGGCGACACCGAGGCCGAGCGCCGCTGGCAGATCCGGAAGTGGGCCAACGTCATCCTCACGAACCCGGACATGCTCCATGTGGGCGTCCTTCCTCATCACGACCGCTGGGGAGACGTCCTGCAGAACCTTCGCTACGTGATCGTGGACGAGGCGCACGTCTATCGAGGGGTCTTCGGGTCGCACGTCGCCAACGTTCTCAGGCGCCTGCGCCGCGCGGCGACGATCTACGGAGCCGAGCCGCAGTTCCTCCTCGCCTCCGCGACGATCGCGAATCCGGACCAGCTCGTTTCCTCGCTCCTCGGAGTCGAAGCCACCGTCATAGGAGAGGACGCCGCGCCGCACGCCGCCAGGACGGTGGCGTTTTGGAACCCGCCCGTGCTGGACGAAGAGCTGCAGCTCCGGGCGAGCGCGCTCGGCGACGGCGCAAAGCTTCTCGCAGAGCTCGTGGAGCGTGGCCTGCGCACGATCTGCTTCGCGAAGTCGCGCAAGGCAGCCGAGCTCATCCACCGCTTCGCCTCGGAGCGCGTCGGCCGGGACCTCGCCGAGCGCCTGTCCCCGTACCGCGCGGGGTACACGCCGGCGCAGCGGCGCGAGATCGAGCGGCGCCTCGTCGAGGGAGACCTCCTCGGTGTCACCGCGACGGACGCGCTCGAGCTCGGGATCGACATCGGGCTCCTCGACTGCGCAATCTCCGTGGGGTTTCCGGGCACGGTTGCGAGCCTGCGCCAGCAATGGGGAAGGGCCGGCCGGCGCAGCAAGGGCCTCGCCGTCCTCGTTGCGAGCGAGGACGCCCTCGATCAGTTCTTCATGCGCGAGCCGGAAGCGCTCATGACGAGGCGCGTCGAGGCAGCCATCCTCGACCATTCGAATCCGAGGGTTCTCGACGGCCATGTTCTCTCGGCCGCATTCGAGGCGCCCCTGGACAAGCGTGACGCCCCGTTCCTGGGCGACGAGGCGCTCGTACGCGCCGAAGCGCTGGCGGAGAGCGGAGAGCTGAAGCGAACGAAGGCCGGATTCGTCTGGGCGGGCCGCGACTACCCGGCCGCGAGGTTCTCGCTCCGTTCGACGAGCCCCGAATCGTTCGCCGTGGTCGAAGCGGAGTCGGGCTCCGTTCTCGGCCTCGTCGAGCGCGAGCGCGCGTACTCGACGGTCCACGAGGGAGCGGTCTACCTGCACATGGGCGAGGCCTACCATGTCCTCGCCCTCGATCACGAAAGCCGCACGGCTCTCGTCGAGCCTTTCAGCGGCGACTTCTACACCCAGGCGAAGAAGGAGACGATGACGTCGATCGACGAGCCCGAGGTGGTCGAGCGGCGCCTCGGCATGGAAGTCGCGTTCGGGCGGGTGAGCGTCGCCGAGCAGGTCATCGGCTACCAGAAGAAGTCGGTCCGCGACCAGGCGACGCTCGACCTCGTCCCGCTGCTCATGCCGGAGACGACGTTCGAGACCGAGGCCGTCTGGTACCTCCCCGAGGACTGGATGCTCGACGGCGTCGACGAGATGCCGCGGCTCCTCGGCACGCTCCATGCGGCCGAGCACTCGATGATCGCCCTGCTCCCGCTCTGGGCAATGTGCGACCGGTGGGACATCGGCGGGCTCTCGACGAACCTCCACTACCAGACCGGCCGCCCGACGGTGTTCATCTACGACGGGCACGCGGGGGGTGTCGGCATCGCCCGCCGCGGCTTCGACCAGATCGAGGGCTGGGTGTCGGACACGGCCTCGCTCCTCGCCGGCTGCCCGTGCGAGAGCGGCTGTCCGTCCTGCGTCCAGTCGCCGAAGTGCGGGAATCTCAACGACTACCTGGACAAGAGCGGAGCTCTTACGCTCCTCGGACGAATGCTGAAAGGGGCGGGATAGTGCAACACCGCCACGCCAAGGGCGGCACCCTTGTCCTCGGGGGCGGCTTCGCCGGCGGTTACGTCGCGCGCCTGCTCGGAGAGGCCGGCGCGACGATCGTCAGTCGCGAGAACTTCATGCTCTACACGCCGAATCTCCCCGAAGCCGCCTCCGGAACGCTCGAGCCCAGGCACGTCGTCGTCCCGCTGCGAATGATGTGCCCGCACGCCGAGCTCGTCCTCGGCAACGTGACCGCACTGGACGAGGAGCACCGACAGGTCGTCGTCGAGACCGAAGCCGGCGAGCTCGAGCTCGAGTACGCGAACCTCGTCGTTGCACTCGGAGCGATCGCGCGCACTCTCCCCGTTCCCGGCCTGGCCGAGCACGCGCTCGGCTTCAAGAACCTCGCGGACGCCATCGCCCTGCGAAACCACGTCCTGCGCCAGCTCGAGGCGGCCGACGCCGCGGTCGATCCGGACGTCGTGAAGCGCCATCTCACCTTCGTCTTCGTGGGCGCGGGGTACGCAGGCGTCGAGGCGCTCGCCGAGCTTTCCGACCTCGTCCGCGACGCACTCCGCTACTACCCGCGGCTGCACGACGTGGAGCGGCGCTGGATCCTCGTCGACGCGGCGGCGAAGATCCTCCCGGAGATCCCGGCACGGCTCGGCGACTATGCGGCGCGCGAGCTCGACAAGCGCGGCGTCGACATCCGGGTCGGCACGACGCTCGACTCCATGGACGAGCGCTCCGCCACTCTGTCGGACGGAGAGCGGATCGAGACCGACACGCTCGTCTGGACGGCGGGCGTCAAGGCGACGCCCCTGGTCGGCCACTTCGGATTTCCCATCGACGAGAAGGGTCGGATCAAGGTGAGCCCGACGCTCTGCGTCGAGGGGCGCGAGAACGTCTGGGCTCTCGGCGACTGCGCCTGCGTGCCGAACGCCGCCACACCGGGCCAGTTCGACCCGCCGACATGCCAGCACGCGCTGCGACAGGCCAGGCGCCTAGCCAAGAACGTCGTCGGCGAGCCGAAGCCCTACAAGTACAGGATGCTCGGCCAAGTGGCGACCCTGGGGCGGCACAAGGGGATCGCCGACGTTCTCGGCCTCCGCTTCCGCGGCTTCATCGGCTGGTTCATCACCCGGACCTATCACCTGTACCAGCTCCCACTTCTCACCCGAAAGCTCCGGGTGGTCACCGACTGGACGGTCGGGCTCTTCTTCCGCCGCGACATCGCCGAGCTCTCGATGCTCGGCCGCGCGGCGCCGCTCGGCGATGACTGACCTCGAGCGAGCCGCCGCCTTCGAGGAGCAGATTCGCGACCGCTGCGCCGAGCGCATGGTAGAGACCCGCTTCGGGCCGGCGCTCTTCAACGACACGCACGCAACCGTCTGGAATCTCAACGTGTTGCGCGTCGAGAGGCCCGACGACGCGACCGCCGCGGAGATCGCCGGCGAGGCCGACCGCGTCCAGGCGGGGCTCGGGCACCGGCGAGTGATCCTGCCGCCGTGCTCCGCCGAGCTCGAAGCGGGCTTCCGGAAACTGGGCTGGGAAACCGATCACTTCCTCTTCATGGTCTATCGGGGAAGCGCCGAGCCGGTCGACGCGGGGCGGGTCGAGGAGGTCGAGCCGGAGCGACTCCGTCGCTTGCGCGAGGAGATCGTCCTCGAATGGCGCTCGACCATGGACAAGGCGACGGTCGAGGAGATCATGGCCGCCGACCTCCTCGTGTGGCGCGAGGCCAACGCCCGAACGTTCGCAATCACGAAAGGCGGCGAGGTCGTGAGCGCCGCGGAGCTCTATTCCGATGGACGCACCGCCCAGGTGGAGGACGTCGCCACTCTTCCTTCTCACCGTGGCCGCGGCTACGCCAAGGCCACGGTCACGCGCGCTGTCGAGGAAGCGCTGGCGGGCGGGCACGAGTTCATCTTTCTCGTGGCGGACGGCGAGGGCTGGCCGAAGGACCTCTACCGCAAGCTGGGCTTCGAAGAAGTCGGCTCCCGCTTCGCCTTCGTGCGACCGTCCGTCTAGCGGAGACGATCGAGCGCCCTGCCGATGGACTGCTTACCGTGCAGGACCTGCTCGAAGAGGTCGCCGTGCCGGTCGATCCGTCCGAGCACCGTCTCCATGGTGAAGTCGAGCGGGTCGAGGCGCTCTTCCACCTCGTCCCACCGAAGCGGCGTCGAGACCGGTGCGCCCTCGCGCGGCCGCACCGAGTAGGCGGAGGCGATCGTCTTCCCCTCGCCGTTCTGGTTCGCGTCGATCAGAACCCCGCGGCGCTTCTGCTTCGACCACTCCGTCGTCACGAGCCCGCGGTGTGTCCGCTCGAGCGTCTTCGCGATGATCTCGGCGAACTCGCGCGTGTCCGCATACGTGTAGCGACGCTGGATCGGCATGAGCACGTGCATCCCGTCGGAACCGCTCGTCTTCGGGAGCCCTTCGAGCTCGAGCGCGTCGAGCACCTCCTTGATCAGGCGGGCGACCTGGACGACCTCCGGGAAGCCGACACCCGGCGACGGGTCGAGGTCGAAGAGAACGAAATCGGGACGCTCCGGCCTGTCGACGCGGGAGTACCAGACGTTCATGTCGATGCAACCCATGTTCACCATCCAGAGGAGGGCGAGCTCGTCGTTGACGAGCGGGTAGCTGATCATCCGTTTCTGCCTCGAATCCCGCGAGGTCGCCCTGAACGCTTTGCGATCGATCCAGTCTGGCATGTGCTTGGGCGCGTCCTTCTGGAAGAAGAACTTGCCCTCGCTCCCGTCGGGATAGCGCTTCATCGTGAACGGACGGTTCTTCAGATGCGGGACGAGGACCGGGGCGACGTCCCGGTAGTACGCGAGCAGGTCGCCCTTCGTGAGGCCGCTCTCGGGGAAGAAGACCTTGTCGAGGTTGCTGAGCTTGAGCGAACGCTTCCCGCGCCTTATCTCGGTCTCGACAGGTCGCTCCCGGCGAACCTCCGCCGCTTCCTTGTCCTCGCGCAGGCCCTGGTAGGACGGCGCGCGCAGGCGGCCGTCGTGCGTCCACTCCGCGAACTCGACCTCGCAAACGAGCTTCGGCTCCACCCAGACGACGTCGCCCTTGCGCACCTTCGGCATCTCGGGGACGGCGTCGAAGGGGGGCTCGGGACGCTCGAGGGGCCGCAGCTTGGACATCAGCTTCTCGATCTCCTTCTCGGTGAAGCCCGTGCCACAGTTGCCGACGTACTCGAGCCCCTTGCCGCGATTAACGGCGAGCACCAAGGAGCCGAGGCTCTTCGAGCGCCGGCCCTTTCCGCGCGTGTAGCCGGCAATGATGAACTCCTGCCGTCCGTGCGTCTTGACCTTGAGCCAGTTGCGTGACCGACGGCCGGGCTCGTAGCGAGAGTCCGCTTTCTTCGCGATCACGCCCTCGAGACGGTTGGCGGCCGCGGCTTCGAGGAGCGCGGGCCCGTCCTCGAATGCCTCGGAGAGGAGCACGGTGCGATTTCGGCGGTCGAGCAGGCGCTCAAGCTCCGCGCGCCGCTCCTCGAGCGAAAGATCCACGAGCGGCTTCCCCTCGAGCTCGAGAACGTCGAAGACGTAGTAGACGAGCGTCCCCGTGCCCTGCTGCATCGCCGAGAAGCTGGAGCGTCCGTCCTCGTCCAGGGCGCAAACCTCACCGTCGAGCACGCAATCCGGAGTCTTGATCGCGCTCGAGAGCGCCCGCGCGACCGATGAGAACCGCTCGGTCAGGTCGTTGCCGTTCCTGCTCACCAGCCGAGGCTCGCTCCCGCGCAGGTACGCGATGGCGCGGTAGCCGTCCCACTTCACCTCGAAGAGCCAGCCGCGGCCGCCCGGCACCTCCGAGGCGAGCGTGGCGAGCATGGGCGCGTACTCGGCGCCCTGCTTCCTCCGCGCGGGCGCTTTCGCCGGCGCCTCGTCGCGCTTGCGGATGAGGAGCCAGTTCTTCTCCTCACCGGAGAGATGGGCGGGAACGAGCGTCCACACGCCTTGCAAGCGCTCCCCGTCGAGCCGTACTGTCAGCCCGCCGTCGCGCTTCTCCTCGAGGAGCTCGTACGTGCCGTGGTCCCAGATCTCGACCGTGCCCGCGCCGTATTGGCCCTTGGGGATCTCGCCCTCGAACCCTGCGTAGTCGAGCGGATGGTCCTCGACGTGCACGGCGAGGTTCCGTTGCCCGGTCTCGAGCGGGACCCCCTTGGGGACTGCCCAGGAGAGCAGGACGCCGTCGCGCTCGAGCCGGAAGTCGTAATGGAGGCGGCGAGCGTCATGGCGCTGGACGACGAAGATCGGCTGCCGCTCCCGCTTCCGCTTTCCCCCGAAGGGCTCAGGTGTCTTGCGTCTGTCGCGCTTGCGCTCGTAGTCGCGGAGGGTGGCCACGGCCGTATGTTTATCCACCAAGGCGCCGGGTAGAACGTCGTCGCGAGAGGCTCCTTAGCGACTTCTCTGCCGACCAGGGGGGGTTGGCACTCGAGGCCGGTGCGAACCGGCCTCGAGGCCTTGTGTAAAGGTCTTGTTTGGACGGGGAAAAGTCTGTGGATGCTGTGGGAAACGGGGAGCTCGAGGTGAGTCCGCTCACTCGAGGAAAATCCCCATTTTGCGGAATTTCGCCCGCCGCTCCGCGCGCCGGGCCTGCGGGCTGAGGCCTTTGACCTCGTCCAGCGCGGCGCCGAGCGCCTCCCCCAGGAGCTGGGCGGCTCCGTCGGGATCCTCATGCGCGCCTCCGGCCGGCTCCGGGACGACCGCGTCGATCACGCCGAGCTCGAGGCAGTGGACGGCATCGGGCTTGAATGCGGCGGCTGCCTTCTTCGCCTCGCCGGCGTCTCGCCAGAGAATCGCCGCACAGCCCTCGGGTGAGATGACGGAATAGATGGAGTTTTCCTGCATCAGCACGCGGTCCGCGACCGCGATCGCCACCGCGCCTCCCGAGCCGCCCTCGCCGATGATGCAGGACACCGTCGGCACGCCCAGACGCAGCATGAGGAGCTGGGAGCGGGCGATCCAGCCACCCTGGCCGTGCTGCTCCGCGACGACTCCGGGGTAGGCGCCCGGAGTGTCGACGAGAGTGAACACCGGGAGCCCGTGGCGGTCGGCCAGCTCCATGATCCGCATCGCTTTCCGGTAGCCCTCCGGGTAGGTCATCCCAAAGTTGCGATGGGTGCGCTCGCGGATGTCGCGTCCCTTTTGATGGCCGATGAGCGCCACGGTCTGCCCGGCGAAGCGCCCGATCCCGGTCACGAGCGCAGCGTCGTCCGCGAACGCGCGATCGCCGTGCAGCTCGATGAAGTCGTCGAAGATCCGCTCGACGTAGTCGAGCGTGTAGGGCCTGTCCTGGTGGCGCGCGAGCTCGACGGCGTGCCAGACGTCGTCGGCGCTCGGCTCGGCGGCGATACGGTCGATCTGATGCTGGAGTCGGGCCAGTTCGCCCGAGACTCCGACGCCCCGCAAGAGGGGCAGGTCGCGAAGCCGGGCGAGGCGCTGGCGCAACCGCAGCTGCTCCGCGGCTCCCTCGCGGCTCTCAGTCGCCATTTTCGAAGAGCGCGAGGACGCGGCCGAGGTAAGGCCTGAGCTCCGGCCGCGGCACGATCGCGTCCACATGCCCGAAGCGCGCGTTCGACTCGGCGAGACCGAAGTCGTCGGGAAGCTTCTCCCGGGTCGTCTGCTGCACGACGCGGGGGCCCGTGAAGGCGAGGAGGGCTCCGGGCTCGGCGACAGTGACGTCACCGAGGCTGGCGAAGCTGGCGAGGACGCCCGCGGTGGTCGGATGGGTCATGACGGACAGGAACGCGACGGGCGCCTCGTGCAGCTGGTCGACCGCCGCGACGGTCTTCGGGAGCTGCATGAGCGAGAGGATGCCCTCCTGCATGCGCGCGCCTCCGGATGCCGTCACGCAGACGAGCGGGACCTTTCGCTCCGCGGCACGCTCGCACGCACGGGCGAACTTCTCGCCGACCGCGCTCCCCATCGAGCCGCCCATGAAGGCGAAGTCCATGACCGCGAGCTCGCAGGGCCGCCGCTCGATCATCGCTTCGCCCGCGATGATGGCGTCGCCGAGACCCGTGGCGACCTCCGCCTCCGCGATCCGCTCCGTGTACGCGCGCAGGTCGAAAAATCCGAGTGGGTCGGCGGAACGGAGCTCGGTGTCCCGTTCCTCGAAGGTGCCGCGATCGGCGAGCTGCTCGACCCGTCGGCGCGCGCGAACAGAAAAGTGATGACCGCAGTGCGGGCACACCCAAAGCGCCGCGTCGAGCTCCTCGTCCCGGTAATGGGAGTTGCAGCTCGGGCAGGTGTTGGGGTGGTCTCCTGCGGGTTCGGGCTCGGGACCGCGGTGCTCGATCGATACGTCGATGCGGCTCGCCATGACCGGCCTATCTTACGGGGACGCGACTCAAAGCCCGAGGGCGGCGCAGAAGCGGGAAAGGCCCGCCACGTTGGACGGGTCCGCGACGACGCCGGAGAAGCCCAGTCCGGCGACCGGCTTCCGCCGGGCGACCTCGGTGAGCAACCCTTCGGCCGCGTCCGGCGTCATGCCGCCCGGCTCCGGCATGAACATCGAGACGCCGCAGTCCGGCTCGAGCGCGTCGCAGTCGAACGCGACGTAGACCGCGTCCACCCCGTCGAGCGCCTCGGCTACTCGCTCCTCCCCGAGCCGCAGCCCGCTCTCGCTGATGAACTCCTCCTCCGGCGGGTCGAGGCTCCTCGCACCGACCAGCGCAACGTCCTCGGCCCTCACGGTGTCCGAGTCGATGAGCATCCGAAGCGGCATCCCCCATGGGTTGCCGCTGGGCGAGGACTCCGGCGTGTTCAAGTCCCCGTGCGCGTCGAACCAGATGACGCCGAGTCGCCCGACCCGCGTGGCGAGCGCCTCGACCGCCCCGATGTGCGCGCAGCAGCAGCCGCCCATGATCAGCGGCCGCTCGGGCAGCGAGCAGGCGATCGCCAGGGTCTGCTCGGTGAGCGTGTCCTCCTCGACGACGCCAGCTTCGGGATAGGGCAGCTCGAGGAAGGCCGCCTCCGCCATCGGCTCACCGTCCGCGCCCCACGCCTTCGGTACGCGCACGAGCCCGGCCCGAAACGTTCGTCCACACGAATGGCACTCGTACTCTCCACCCTCGAGCGCGACCGCGGTCAGCGTTCGACAGTCGGGGCAGCGCGCCCGCAGACTCGACACGGCTAGAGCGTAGCTGTCGGAACGAGCTCGTCCAGGACGTCCGGAAGTCGCGAGAGGTCCTTGAGCTCCGAAGCGCGTGGCAATTCGCTGGTTTCGCCGAGCCGGTTGATCCAGACGGCCTTGAGCCCAAGCTCCTGGGCGGGCGCGATGTCGTGGAAAAGGCTCGCGGCCACGTGGACGTGGTGCTCCCGGTCGGCCTCGTAGCGCTCGAAGAATGCATTCCAGTGACCCGGCGCCGGCTTGTAGGAGCC
>DATAOL010000239.1:0-5947 GCA_036265755.1 Gaiellaceae bacterium
TCGCCGAGGCTCTCCACGACCTCCTGGAGGATGGGGAGGGCGACCGTCGATCCGAGCGCGACGAGCTCGCGGCCCGACTCGAGCTCGCTGAGGAAGAGGACGTCGTCGATCAACTCGCCGATGTTGCGCACCTCCGCCTGCGCCTGCTCGACGAGCTCGGCCGGGTCGGAATCCGGGAGCGTCGCCGTCTCGAGGAGTGCGAGCAGCCGGGCCAGAGGCGTGCGGAGCTCGTGGGAGACCGACGCGGTGAACCCGGCTCGGAGCTCCTCGTAGGCGGCGAGGTCGCCCTGTTCACGGACGTAGACGAGCGTCTCGGTCCGCCCGGCGACCGTGTAGGGGACGCGCAGCGAGTCCACGAGCACGGCCTCGGGAGGCGCCTCGCCCTCTGCAAGGCCGTCGAAGAGCTCGCGCGCCCGCCGGCTGGCGGTGACGACGCGTCCCTCGGCGTCGAGCACGACGACGAGCTCGCGGCTCTCCTCGACGAGGATCCGCCCGCGCTCGGCGTCGACCCGCGACTCGGAGCTTCGGGCCGGAGCCGGGCTGCGCTGAAACAATCTCTTCACCACTCGTTCACCTCTCATAAACCACTCGAAGCGGCATGATTGGAGCGACTGTGCCGAAGGTTCTCATCATCGAGGACGACGACGTCATCGCGCGCGGCATGGCGAGCCATCTGAACGCGGCCGGGTTCGATCCGCTCTGGGTCAACAAGGGGGAGTCGGGGCTCGCGCGACTGCGCTACGAGAAGCCGGACGTTTGTGTCCTCGACCTCATGTTGCCGGGCGTCGACGGGTGGCGCGTGATCGAGACCGCGCGCGCCGAGGGGATCGGCACGCCGATCGTCGTCGTCAGTGCCCGCGGAACCGAGCATGACCGCGTGCATGCGCTCGAGATCGGGGCCGACGACTATCTCGTCAAGCCCTTCTCCATGAAAGAGCTCGTCGCCCGTGTGCGCGCGGCGGCGCGCCGGGGCGTGCGCGTCCAGGACGAGCATCGCGGCGACCCAATCGACATCGCCGAGCTCCGTATCGACCCGCTCAATGTCCAGGCCTATGTGAACGGGAAGAGCGCCGAGCTCACTCCCACGGAGTTCCGCCTCCTCTACGCCCTCGCCCTCGAACGGGGGCGAGTCGTCACCCGGGACGAGGTGCTCCAGAAGGTGTGGGGCCGGCGGCAGACGCACCGAGACCGCACCGTCGACGTCTTCGTGCGCAAGCTGCGGGACAAGATCGACGCGCGCGGGCCGAGGCACACGTTCATCCAAACCCGCTACGGCGTCGGCTACAAGCTCGAGCCGGTTCGCAAGGAAGGATGAGCCGCGTCCTCTTCGTCTGCGTCCAGAACGCCGGGCGTTCGCAGATGGCCGAGGCGCTCTTCACTCGAGCGGCCGACGGGGTTCATGAGGCCCGCTCAGCGGGAACTCGCCCCGCGGACTCGGTCCACCCGGAGGTGGTCGCGACGATGGATGAGCTTGGCATCGACCTCGCCGGGGCGGTGCCGCGCCGGCTGACCGACGCCGACGCCGAGTGGGCCGACCTCGTCGTCACGATGGGCTGCGGCGAGGAATGCCCGGTGCTCCCCGGGAAGCGCTACCTCGACTGGGATCTCGATGACCCGGCCGGGAGGCCGTCTGCGGAGGTGCGCGCAATCCGCGACCAGATCGGCCGCAGGGTCGACGCGCTGCTCCGAGAGCTTTAGGATCGGCGCTCCCCATGGCGGTCGTCTCGAACCACATGACGAGCGACCTGCTCTCCGTCGCCGCGGAGGAGCGGCTCGCGGATGCGGCCAAGCGCATGGTCGAGCGCGGAGTCGGAGCGGTGCTCGTGCTCAAGGGCGAGAGCCTGGAGGGGATCCTGACGGAGCGCGACCTGATGAAGGCCGTCGCCGCCGGCTATTCCCCGGACGCGAAGGTCGCGGACTGGATGACCCGCCACCCGGAGACGATCGAGGGGGACGATTCGACCGAGCATGCCGCGGCCCTCATGATCCACGGCGGCTTCCGCCATCTGCCTGTGCTCCGGGATGGCCGTGTCGCCGGCATCGTCTCGATCCGCGACCTCATGAGAGTCGCGCTCGAGGATGCGTCTCCAAGAGGGGTCTAGAAAGGCCTGAAAAGAGTGTGGTTAGCCGTATTTCGGCGTAAACGCGGGTCCGTCACCATGTGGTCATGGCCACCGTGTTGATCGTCGACGACCACCCCAGCTTCCGAGCCACGGCCCGAGCGATTCTCGAAGCGGATGGATACGAAGTCGTCGGCGAGGCGGAGGACGGAACGTCGGCGCTCACGGCGGTGCACGAGCTTCGCCCGGACGTCGTGCTCCTGGACGTCCAGTTGCCCGACATGGACGGGTTCGCGGTCGCGTCGACGCTCGGCGAGAACGGATACATGCCTTCGATCGTGCTGACGTCGAGCCGCGATGCCGCGGACTTCGGCCCTCTCGTCGCCGAGTGCGGTGCACGCGGCTTCGTTCCCAAGGCCGAGCTGTCCGGTGCGGCCTTGCACGCTGTGCTTCGATAGAGCGATGCGCACCCGGATCCTGGCGGTCTTGATGCTCGCGCTCGCGGCGACCGCGGGCGCTCTCTACCTCACGCTCACGAGCGACCACGAGGAGAACGCGGTCTTCATCTCGGCCGTCTACCTCGTGATCGTCTGGTCCTTCATCGCCACGGGGCTCCTGGCGTGGGCGCGGCGCCCGACGAACAAGTTCGGGCCGCTCATGGCGTCGGTCGGCTTCGGCTTCATGCTCGGTGCGCTCTCGGAGTCGAGCAACGAGTACGTCTTCGCGGCCGGCGAGATTCTCGGAGGCCTCGGGATCGCCCTGTTCGTCCACGCGCTGCTCGCCTTCCCGCGCGGCTACCTCGAGACGAAGCTCGTCTACGCGATCGTCGCCACCGCGTACTTCCTCGTCCTGGGCGTCCAGACGCTCTACAACCTCTTCGGAGCCACGAACTGCAACGGCTGTCCCAACAACGTGCTCGCGGTCTGGGACTCGCAGGGCGGGCGCGACGCCGTCGGGGCGCTGGCCGTCCTCGGGGCGGGCTTCGTCCTCCTCGGGACGGCCTGGGTGTTGAACCGGCGGTGGCGCGCCGCCTCGCCGCCGCTGCGCAGGACGCTCGCGCCGATTTTCGTCACCTCTGCGGCCACGCTCTTCTTCCTCGGCCTGGCGATCGTCGTCTCGTTCATCTCGGAGGACGCGTCGAACGTCATCTGGTGGTTCGTCATCTTCTCGTTCGCGGCGGTGCCCCTCGCATTCCTCGCCGGGCTCCTTCAGATCCGGCTGGCGCGCGCATCCGTGGCCGTTCTCGTCATCGAGCTACTCAGCGCAAACGGCTCCCGCGAGCTGCGCGATGCGATCGCCGGGACGCTCAACGACCCCGACCTCGAGCTCGCGCTCTGGCTTCCCGAGACCGACCAATGGGTCGGAGTCGACGGCCGCCCGTTCGACCTCGGCGCCGAGGCCGGGAAGGAGGGCAAGAGCACGACGCTGATCGAGCACGAGGGCGAGGTCGTCGCCGCGCTCGTCCACGACGCCGCTCTCGAGGAGGAGCGCGACCTGATCGACGCCGTCAGCGCGGCCGCGAGCCTGGCGTTCGTCCGCGAGCAGACGGTCGAGGCCCTGCGGCAGAGCGAGGGACGCTACCGAGCGCTTCTCGACGCCGCCCCGGACCTCATGTTTCGCTTCGACCGCGACGGCACGTACCTGGACTTCAACGGCCATCCGGAGGATCTCATCATCCCGCCTGAGCAGCTGCTCGGGAGTCGCGCGCACGAGGTGCTGCCCCAGGAAGTCGCCGACAAGATCGTCGCAGGCGTCCAGGAGGCGATCGACACCGGCCGGCTCGTCACGGACGATTACCGCGTCGAGATCGACGGCGTCGAGCGCGACTTCGAGGCGAGGATCGTGAAGGACGGGGAGGAGGCGATTCTCGTCGCCCGCGAGTTCACCGAGCTGAAGCGCCTGAACGCCCAGCTGGAGCGCGAGCGCGACTTCATCCGCACGGTCGTCGACAACGCGCCGAGCCTCTTCTGCATGATCGACCCGGAGGGCAGGATCGTCCGCTTCAACCAGACTCTGGAGCAGATGTCCGGCTTCCCGGACACTCCCGAGATGCGCGAGCGGCGCTTCTGGGAGGTCTTCATCGTCGCCGAGGAGGCAGAAGAGGTGCGGAAAGAGCTCGCCTCGCTCGCCGCCGAGGGCGCCGCGGGAGAGCACGAGAACCGCTGGCGCGCGGCCGAGGACGGCGAGGCCGTCGTCGCCTGGTCGACCACGCCGCTCCTGGACGAGCACGGGCGCCCGAACTTCCTCATCTCCGGCATGGAGATCACGGAGCGCAAGCGGCAGGAGGAGGAGCTTCGCCACTCGCGCAAGCGCCTCGTGCAGGCCGGTGACGCCGAGCGGCGCCGGCTGGAGCGCAACCTCCACGACGGAGCACAGCAGCGGCTCGTTTCGCTCTCGCTCGCCTTGCGTCTCGCGCAGGCGAAGCTCCAAACGGCTCCCGAGGAGGCATCGAGCCTGCTCGGCGCGGCCTCCGACGAGCTCGCCCAGGCACTCGAAGAGCTGCGGGAGCTCGCGCGCGGCATTCATCCCGCCGTGCTGTCGGACCGCGGGCTGTCGGCCGCGCTCGAAGCGCTCGCCGGTCGCGCGCCGCTGCCGGTCGACGTGGATACGCCCGAAGAGCGCCTCCCGCCTCCGGTCGAGGCGGCCGCGTACTACGTCGTCTCCGAGGCGCTGACGAACGTGGCGAAGTACGCCCAGGCATCCGCCGTCGACGTGCGGGTGACGCGCCTCAATGGGCGTGCCGTGGTCGAAGTCGCGGACGACGGCGTCGGCGGCGCCGACCCGCTGCAGGGCTCTGGGCTGCGCGGGCTGGCGGACCGCGTCGAGGCCCTGGACGGGCGTCTGCACGTCGAGAGCACGCCGGGCCGGGGAACCGTCGTGCGCGCGGAGATCCCGTGCGGGTAGTCCTCGCCGAGGACTCGGTCCTGCTCCGCGAGGGCGTCGCCCGGATCCTGGGCGAGGCCGGCTTCGAGGTCGTGGGACAGGCGGGCAACGCCGATGAGCTCATGCTCAAGGTGCGGAGCTACTCGCCCGACGTCGCCATCGTCGACATCCGCATGCCGCCCACGCACACGGACGAGGGGCTGCGAGCGGCGCAGGAGATCCGCGAGAAGCACCCGGCCGTGGGCGTCCTCGTCCTCTCCCAGTACGTCGAGGCCACCTACGCGATGGAGCTCCTCGCCGAGAGCGCCGAGGGCGTCGGCTATCTCCTCAAGGATCGCGTCTCCGACGTCAACGAGTTCGCGGATGCCGTGCGGCGCGTGGGGGAGGGCGGCTCCGCCCTCGACCCGACGATCGTCTCCCAGCTCGTCGGCCGCCGTCGCCGGGACGACCCGATCGATCAGCTCACCCCGCGTGAGCGGGAAGTGCTCGGCCTCATGGCGGAGGGACGGTCGAACTCGGGGATCGCCGAGCAGCTCGTCGTCACGGAGCGCGCGGTCGAGAAGCACGTCACGAGCATCTTCCAGAAGCTCCGCCTGCCCGCCGCATCCGAGAATCACCGCCGCGTGCTGGCCGTCCTCGCATACCTCCGCTCGTAGGGTTTCCCGCACCTGCAGACGCCAGCAGGCCCCATCGTCGCGGCATGCGTTCAGGTTCATGCTGCGGCCATGAAGTTCAAGCTCATCATCGGTGCAGTCGCAGTCGCGATGCTCGTCCTCGCAATCGGCGGTTGGGCAGTCGACGGAGTGCGGTGGGCAATGCCCCGCCCGCGCCCAGCCGTATAGCGTTCGCGACGTACCCGCGACCGCTATGAAGCGACCCAAGTCCGGCACAGTCACGTTCCTCTTCACGGACCTCGAGGGGTCCACGGAGTTGGCGCACGCCCTCCAGGAACGGTGGACTGCCGTCCTCGTGGAGCACCGCCGGCTGATTCGCGAGCCCGCCAC
>DATAOL010000240.1:0-6014 GCA_036265755.1 Gaiellaceae bacterium
GCGTCGAGGAGGGCCTGGTCGTCCAGAGCCTGATGATCGCCACGCAGGCGCTCGGGATCGGCGGCCACCCCTTCTCGGGCGGCAAGGGCCGCGTGACGATGGGCGGCGAGAAGTACTGGGCGGCGGCGGGTGGCGAGGGCCCGTGCGGCTCGCTCGGCTTCAGGTTCCACCGCGTGCCGGACGACGCGCCGGTCGGTGCGGGGGAGGAGATCCCGGTCGGGCTCGCAGGTGTGTTCGAGGGGGCGTGCCCGCCCTTCCACGCGGACATGGACGCTGCGGTCGACTTCGTGCTCGACCTGCGCTGGGGCAAGCACGGCATCTTCTCGGCGCCCGACACGCAGCAGATCCCGTGGCGCTCCTCCGAGGTGGCGCGCGCCGTGCCGCGCCCGTCGGACGAGGCGGTCGAGGCGACGAAGACGCTCTGCCGCTACATCTGGAACACGTACGGTCGCTTCCCGGCCACGATCGACCCGTTCCTGATGACGGTCTGGTACCAGGCCGCGCACCTGGACATCGACTTCTACGACCGGTACTACCCGCCCGAGGCGCTTCCGGCCCACGTGCGTTCGCACCTTCGGGACTGGCACGGCCTCTGACCGCGGCGGGGGTGGCCGAGGATCACATCTTCGAGCTCGGGGATCTCGAGCTCGAGTTGGGCGGGACGCTCACGGATGCGCGGCTTGCCTACCGCACCCATGGGTCGCTCGGGGAAGAGCGGGACAACGCGATCCTCTTCCCGCACATGTATTCGGGGACCCCTGCGTCCCTCGACGGGTGGATCGGGCCGGGACGCCCACTCGATCCCGCCCGCTGGTTCGTCATCTGCCCGGGTCAGTTCGGGAACGGCGTCTCGTCCTCGCCGAGCAACACGACCGCCGAATTTCCGGCGCTGACGATCGGCGACGATGTCGCCGCCCAGCACCGCTTGCTGGCGGAGCGCCTCGGTGTCGAGCGGCTCGAGCTCGTGCTCGGCTTCTCGATGGGCGCCCAACAGGCGTATGAATGGGCGGTGTCCTTCCCGGGGGCGGTGCGTCGCCTGGCCGTCTTTGCCGGGCTCGCCCGCACGACGGCGGCGAACGACCTGCTGGTGGCCGCATCCGCGGAAGCGCTGCAGACCGGCGGCACGAAGCAGCATGCCCACTTCTGGGCGGCCACCGCGTTGTCGGCGGAGCTCTTTCGGGAGGAGGGGTGGCGAGGCGCGAGTTTCGAGTCGCTCGACGACCTCGTCGCGCGCCTCTTCGAGGAGGATTACGGCCGCTTCGCGACGGCCGACCTCCTCTGCCAGCTCGCCAAGTGGCGCAGTGCCGACGTTTCACGCCATGCGGGCGGCGACCTCGGCGCAGCTCTGGGGCGCATCTCCGCGCGAACCGTCGTCGCGGCGTTCTCTCATGACGGCTGGTTCCCGCTCGCCGACTGCGAGTTCGAGCAGCGCCTCGTTCCCAGCAGCGAGTTCCGCGTCGTCGAGAGCCTCTGGGGCCACTACGCCTGGGGCATGACGCGGGCGGAGACCGATCAGATCGACAGCCTGCTGAACGAGCTCCTCGCTACATGACCTCGCGGTAGCGCTCGCGTTCCCAGTCCGTCACGTGGCGGGCGAACAGCTCGAGCTCGTGGCGGAGCATTACCGGGTAGACGTCCACGAACACGTCCCCGTAGACGTCGCGGGCGAACCGGCTCTGCTCGAAGGCCGGGAGCGCATCGGCGAGTGAGGTGGGGAGGCGGGTCAGAGAGGCGTCGACGTGCGGGTCTCCCGTGACGATCGGAGGAACCTCGTACTCGTTCTCGAGTCCGTCCGCACCCGCGGCAAGGCACCCGGCGAGCACGAGGTAGGGATTCGCGTCGGCGGAGGCCCACCGGCACTCGAGCCTGTTCGCGTCGCCCTGATTCACGACCGACCGAACGGCCACGAGACGATGGTCGAGCCCCCAGCTCACCTGCGTCGGGGAAAACGAGTAGTCCTCCACGCGCTTGTACGCGTTGATGGTCGGGCAGTTGATCGGCTGCAGCTCGACCTGATGCGCGAGCAGCCCCGACAGGTAGCGGCGCATCAGCTTCGACCCGAGCGGAGGCTCGTCGTCGACCGTCGCGAATGCGTTCCGCCCGTCGGCGCCGAGCAGGCTCTGATGAATGTGAAGCCCGTTGCCCGCCTCGCTGATGTACGGCTTCGGCATGAAGGTCGCGCGCAGCCCGTGCACCTCCGCCGTTTGCTTGACGACGTTTTTGAAGACTACGGTGGCATCCGCGATGTCGATGGCCGAGCCGTGCCCGAGGTTCACCTCGACCTGGGCCGGCCCGTACTCGACGTTCCACGCCTCGACCTCGATCCCGGAGGCCTCGAGGACGCGTTTGATGTCGGTCACCACGGGCTCAACCTGGGAGCCTTTCCCGATCGAGTAGCAATGAGTGCCCTGGTAGAAGGGTGTCCAATCCGGGCTGCAGAGGTGGAACTCGAGCTCCGTTGCGGCGATCGGCTCGAAACCCTGAGCTTGGACCCGCTCGACAGCCCGCCGCAGGATCGCGCGGCTGTCGAGTGGAATCGACTCGTGGGTCGCGGGGTCGATCGTGTCGCAGATGCAGAAGGCCGTGCCGTCGCGCCAGCCGGCGACGCGCAGCGTCGACAGGTCGGGGACGACGTGCATGTCCGGATAGCCGGTCTCGTCGTTCACGAAGCTCGTGGGAAAGATCACGCCGTGCATGTCCCACGTGAGCGCGACGTTCGCCACGGCGAAGCCCGTGCCCGCGGCCGTCGAGAGGAAGTGCTTCGGGGAGAGCCGCTTGCCGCGTGGGATCCCCCACGTGTCGGCGAACATGCATTCCACGGTGTGGACGTCGTGGCGCTCGAGGAAATCCTTGGCGGCGTCGACGTTTTCTTTGGTTTCGGCGACCGTCATCACTTTTCCCTTTGGTCGGAGCGGCGAGGGCGGTTATCGTAGCGCCCTCGACTACACGGATCAGCTTACGTCCGCTGAAGAAACCGGAGGAAACCATGCGGGCAGTCGTTCTTCGCTCCTTCAACGCACCGCTCGAGGTGGAAGACCGCGCGGTACCGGCTGCGAGCACCGACGATCAGGCCGTGGTCCGGGTGCTCGCCTGCGGCGTGTGCCACTCGGACCTGCATGTCGCCGAGAACTTCTTCGACTCCGAGCTTCCGCTCGTCCTCGGGCACGAGATCACGGCCGAGGACGAGGAGCTCGGCAACGTCCTCGTCTACACCCCGTGGGGATGCGGCGAGTGTCGCTTCTGTCGGCGCAGTGAGGAGATGATCTGCCCGGACGCCCGCGAGGCCGGGCTCTTCCAGGACGGCGGCTATTCGGAGTACGTACTCGTGCCTTCGCGCCGCTACCTCTACCCGATCGGAGACCTCGACCCAATCGAGGCGGCGCCGCTCGGCTGTGGGGGGCTCACCCCATATCGGGCGGTCAAGCATGCTCGCCCGTGGCTCGGCGACGGCTCGAAGGCTCTCGTCCTCGGGGCGGGCGGTCTCGGGCAATTCGGAATCCAGTACCTCCGTCTGCTCACGGACGCCACAGTCGATGCGGGCGACCCGTCCCCGCAGAAACGGGAGCGCGCCCTCGAGCTCGGAGCCGAGGAGGCCGCTGCGCCTGAAGATCTCGAGGGCCCGTACACCGCCGTGCTCGACTTCGTCGGTTCGAACGAATCCGTCGCGCAGGCGGCCCGCCTCGTCGACCGGCAGGGAATCGTGATCGTGATCGGCCTCTTCGGCGGGCGCATTCCATTCGGCCTCGGAGCCGTGCCCCACGAGGCGCATTTCATGTCGAGCATCTGGGGCTCGCGCGACGAGCTGGCGGAACTGATCGAGCTCGCGCAGCGCGAGCGGCTCGAGTACACCATCGACCCGATGCCGCTCGAGTCCGCGCAGGAGGCACACGATCTCGTGCGTAGCGGGCAGGCCCGCGGGCGGATCGTGCTCGTCCCCTAGGAAAACCTACGGTTTCAGTTATTATCGTCTTCCCGCGGACGAAGGAGGCGGCGTGACGACGTTTGCCGAGCTCAGGCCGGTCGAGACTCGCTTCCGGCTCGACCCCGAGATCATGGCGGGCCCGATCTACCGGAAGTACGAGAAGGCGACCAGGAAGGTCTGGGACGCGAAGCTTCTCGACTACGCGAGGGATCAGGCGGACTGGGCAAGGATGACCGAGGAGCAGCGCGCCGGGATCGCCACGATCACCGTTCGTTTCGAAGCCGGCGAGCAGGAGGTCACCGACGAGCTCCTCCCCATGCTCGCGGCCGCTCACGCCCTCGGGCGCTTCGACTGGGTGATGTACCTCGCGACCTTCATGCTCGAGGAGGCGCGCCACTCCGAGTTCTTCGCGACGTGGCACGCGCAGGTACCCGGGCTCTCGACACCGGCCGAAAAGGCGAGCTTCTGGCCACCGCGCGACCACACGGTCGACCCGACTGGGCGCTTCACCGTCGGCGAGCCCGTGTACGAAGGGCTGCCGAAATACGGACGCCAGCTCTCCACCGCGGTCGAGTCGGGCGTCGAGAGCGCGATCGAGGGTGCCTTCGTGCGGTTCGCGACGCTCTACTGCGCCTGGGTCGAGGGCGTTCTGACGATGCCCTCCTACGAGATCGTCATCGACACGACGGAGCTCTGGGGCGTACTGCCGGCCCTCCGGCAAGGGTTCAAGAACATCCTCGGCGACGAGGGCAGGCACATCACCTTCGGCACACAGGCGTGCAAGATCCTGATCGAGAAGAACCCGGCCTACGAGACTCTCGCCCACGAGGTCATCGACGAGTACCGGGCGAACGCAGTCGGGATGCTCGAGTACCAGCGCAAGGTCCCCGGACTCGACCTCGACAAGTACCAGCGCCAGAAGGTCCGGCATTACCTCAACCGCTGTCGCGAGATGGGGATCTCGCCCGACCAGTCGCTCGTCGACGAGATCCTCGATCCCGAGATCGATTTCGTCGTCGGGGTCGAGGCAGGCTGATGGCACGGCAGTGGCAATGCCTCGAGATCGGTTGCGGGGAGGTAATCACGGCGGAGTCCGACGAGGAGCTCGTCGAGGCGGTCAACGCCCACGTCCGCGAGGCCCACGGAAGTTACGAGCTCGAGGAGATGATCCTCGCGGTGGCTAAGGATTCGCCTCCCGAGGGGAGTGCGTCGTGACGACCGCGACGGACGAGACCCTTCGCCGGCTGCTCGAGCAGACGGTCTACACACCCGTGCGGCAGGGGAGCGCTGTGGCGGACACCGTCGCGCGCCTTGGACGCGCGATCGGGATGGGACTTCTACGCCCGGGCGACCGGCTGCCGCCGGAGGGCCAGCTCGCTGTCGATCTGGGCATCTCTCCCGTCACACTCCGAAGCGCCCTCGGGATCCTGCGGAGTGCCGGGCTCGTCGAGACTCGGCGAGGGCGAGGAGGCGGCACGCAGGTGAGCGGCGACGGCTCGCCCGACGGCGTTCTGGGAAACGAACCCTTGCTGACCCCGGACGAGCTGCGCGATCTCGTCGACTACCGGCGGGTGGTGGAGGGCGGCGCAGCCTGGCTCGCCGCGGAGCGGGCGACCGTCGAGCAGATCGACTACCTCGAGGCGCTCGTCCGGGAAATGAAAGAGACCCAGGGCTTCGATCCGTGGAGCGAGCGCGACGGCCTGTTTCATCTGATCGTGGCCGACGCGTCGGGCTCGCGCCGGCTCGTCGAGCAGGTTGCGGCCGTTCGCGGCGAGGTCTACCGGCTCGCGAAGCTCGGATCCGTGCCGGACGCCGTCGTCGAGCTCTCCGACCGCGAGCACGCGGAGATCGTCGGCGCGGTCGCCGCTCGGCGCCCCGCGCGAGCGCAATCCGCGATGATCCGCCACGTGTCCTCCACCGGCGCCCTCTGGCTCGGCCTCGGCCGCGTCGCCGGTGATCACGGCCGGCTAGGACAGGGAGGGCACGAGAAGCGATGAGCGTCGCGCTGGACGATCTCGCCAACGTCGACGTTGCGAGCCCGCGCGTCTACGCCGAGGGCGTGCCGCATGAGGCACTTGCGGCGATTCGGGCT
>DATAOL010000241.1:0-7486 GCA_036265755.1 Gaiellaceae bacterium
GTTTTGCAATGCGACTTGCGCCCGCTCGTCTTGCTGCGGTCGACGCCGAAGCCTTCCTCCTCTCTCATCAGGCCGCATTTGGGGCATCGTCTCGGGTAGCTAGGCATCAAGGGAGAAAACGGGGAGGGAGATCCTGACTGCGAGGGGTCAGCCTCGCGCGTTCACAGCCTGACCACCCCCCGCCTACCACTGCCGAGAGTGTTTTGGCGTCGCTCGCCCCGCAGTTGCCCTGTTGCAGCGTGTGTGCTCTGGTCCCGAGTGGCGCGTCCGATCGTCGTCATCGTGGCCGAGATCCCAGGCTTCCCCCGGATAAATCCTCTTTCCGCAGCGGGCACAGTTCACAATCCCCGCCTCAACTCGAGCCCTCAAGCTTTGACGCAGCCGCTGATGGTGCTTGCCATACCCTCGCTGGCTGGTCGTCTTCTTCATCGCTGCAAAGGGAAACGCCGTCGTGCGTGGGCGCTGTAAAGCGGCGAAGAGCCGAATATGAAGCGCTCGAGCTCGTCGGCCGGAATGCGGATGACTGCCTTCGGGCCCAGCCCGACCTTCACGGCGGGGAGGGTGCCGTCCCGAACCTTTCGGTAAACGGTCGGCTCAGACTGACGAAGCCGGCGAGCGGCCTCGGGGACGGTCAGGAGTCTGTCAGGATCGCGCAACACTTATCGTTGCGCTCCATGATACCAGAGCAAACTGGACTACATGCAGAGCAGAGCCGGGGGCGCCGTTCGTTTCGCCAGGACAACCCCCTCCGGGAGATCGCCGTCACTCGGTCAGTGGAAGCGAAGTGACGGTGTGAGGGTTCAAGTGGGACCGACGTGGCCCCCGGGTCGAACGCCTCGTTACCTTTTCTGTTACCAACGGGCGGCTCGAGACCGGCCACAGGGGTTTTCCAGAACGAGAAACCCGCCGTTTCCAGCGGGTTTCAATGGAGCGGATGATGGGACTCGAACCCACGACCTTCTGCATGGCAAGCAGACGCTCTAGCCAACTGAGCTACATCCGCCAAACGCGCCGATTATAGCGGCTTGGCGGCCTGGTCCAGGGCGTCGTTCACTAGCTTGTCCGCGAGCTCGTTGTGCTCGCGTCTGACGGCCGTGTAGCGCACGGAGCCGATCTCCCGCTCGTGCCGCTTGGCTTCGAGAGACAAGTCGATCAGGGCGGCATTCTTGATCTTGTACTCGCCCCGCATCTGCTTGACGAGGAGCTCCGAGTCGGAGACGACCTCGAGCTCCTCCACGCCAAGCTCGGCCGCCTTGGCGAGGCCTGCCACGAGCGCGCGGTATTCGGCGACGTTGTTGGTCGCGACGCCGATGGCCTCGCCACGGGCGTCGAGGACGGTGCCGTCGTCAGCCTCGAGCACGAAGGCGGCCGCCGCGGGGCCTGGATTTCCGCGCGCCCCTCCATCGGTGAGGAGGCGGGCCTTCACAGCAAGGGGTAGACGTCGAAGGCCGGCTCCTCGTACGGATGCGTAGCGCGGAGGGCGGCGACAACCGCGTCGTGACTCTCCTCCGGGTAGACGGTCTCGAGCCGGAGCTCGGCGACGCGCTCCTCCCGTCCGCTTTCCCCGACGGAGGGGCTGGTGCTCTTGCCGCCAAGGAATGTGCCCGTCCCCTGCGTGTACCAGGAGCAGCGCTCGTAGTCGCCGATCCGCCCCGCGCCGGCGTCGAAGAGCGCATCGCGGACGGCGTCGAGCGCCTCGCGCGGCACGAACACCACGAGCTTGCGGTTCAGGCTCTCCTCCCCATCGGCCCACCTTTACACAGCCGTGACGAACGGGCGCGGAGGCGGCGTGATCGGCGCGCCACTGGAGCGCGCGGCAGGGTTACGCTCGAAAGCGGGTGGAGGCTCGGGGTGGCCCCGCGCTTACGGCGCTGGATCCTCGAACTGATCGATCTGCGCCCGCTGCAACTTGCCGGAGTAGTCGACGTAAATCGATTTCCACTCCGTGTAGAAATCGAGCGCAGCCTGGCCCGCCTCCCGGTGGCCGTTCCCGGTCCCCTTCGTCCCGCCGAACGGCAGATGCACCTCGGCGCCCGTCGTCCCCGCGTTGATGTACGTGATCCCGGTGTTCAGGTCGCGCATGGCGCGGAACGCCTTGTTCACGTCCCGCGTGAAGATCGAGGACGAGAGGCCGAACTCGACAGAGTTCGCCGCGCGGATCGCCTCGTCGATGTCGGTCGCCCGGATGAGTGCCGTCGTCGGCCCGAAGATCTCCTCCTGCGCGATTCGCATCTCCGGATCGACGTCTCCGAAGATCGTCGGCCGGTAGAAGAACCCCTTCTCGAGGCCGTTCTCGGTCGCGATCTCGCCACCGGTGAGGAGCTTCGCACCTTCACCCTCGCCGATCTCCGTGTACGAATGGATCTTCTCGAGTGCAGCGCGGTTGATCACGGGACCGATGTCCGTGTCGCCCTCGAGCCCGTACCCGAGCTTGAGCTTCTCCGTGCGCTCGACGAGCTTCGACTGGAGCGGCTCGTAGACCTTCGAGCCGACGATCACGCGGCTCGCAGCAGTGCAGCGCTGGCCGGACGTGCCGAAGGCCGACCACAGGATCCCGTCGACTGCGAGATCGACGTCGGCGTCGTCCATGACGATGATCGCGTTCTTCCCGCCGAGCTCGAGATGGATGTGCTTGAGCAACGGTGCGCCGTTCTCCGCCGTCTTGATCCCGACCTCGCGAGAGCCTGTCAACGAGATGAGCGGGACGTCGGGATGCTTGACCAGCCGCTCGCCGACCGTGCTTCCGCTCCCGTGCACGATGTTGAGGACGCCAGGCGGGAGACCCGCCTCCTCGAAGATCTCGACGAAGCGCTCGGCCAGAGCGGGCGTATCCGTCGCCGGCTTGAAGACGACGGTGTCACCGCACACGAGCGCAGGGGCGATCTTCCAGCTCGGGATCGCGATCGGGAAATTCCAGGGCGTGATCGCGCCGACCACTCCGACCGGGAGGCGAACGCTCATCTGGAACTTGTCCGGCATCTCCGACGGCGTCGTCTGACCGAACATTCGGCGGCCCTCGCCAGCCATGTAGTAGGTCATGTCGATGGCTTCCTGCACGTCGCCGCCCGCCTCGGCGCGCACCTTCCCCATCTCCTGCACCATCAGGTCGGTGAGCTCGTCCTTGTGCTCGACGAAGGCCTGCGCGACACGGAAAAGGATCTCGGCGCGCTTTGGCGCCGGCACGAGGCGCCAGGTTTCGTAGGCCTCCTTCGCCGCCTCGACCGCGCGGTCGGCGTCATCCGCCGTCGACTTCGGGAAGACCCCGATCAGCTCGCCGGTCGCCGGATTCGTCGACTCGAACGTCTCGTCGCCGGAAGCGTCGACCCATTCGCCGCCGATGTAGTTCTTGTAGGTCTTCGTGCTCGTCGTCGCCATCGCTCCCCTTTTCCGTGTCGGAAAGCGATTCTACTGACGGCTAATCCTCGGAAACGTCGGTGGGCGGAAACTCGCCCGTGACCCGTCCACGCCTGCGATCGCGAGTTGTCCTCCGCTCCTTCATCTCCGGGCTCGGCTGGCCCTGGCGCCGATCAGGCCCGGTCCGCCGGTCGACAATGACCTCGACGTTCGGGTTGTCCTTGTAGTAATCGACGAGCCTGTCGTACAGCTCGTCCTTCAGCTCGGGCGGAATGACGCAATAGATCATCTGCGCCGGAGTGTAGTGGCGGATCCGTGCTCGCTCTACACCCGGGGAATATCGGGTGTAAGCCGTCCGTCGGGCCCGAGATGGCCGTTCCAGTCCTTGAACCGGTCATCCAGTTCCTCGAGCTCGTAGCCGCGCTCGGCGAGGCGAACCGGCTGGGCCGATTCGAAGACCACGCGGTACTGGTACCACGAGATGTCCCACGCCACGGTGACCACAACCTCGGGGTTGACGCCGGAGAGCGGCAGGAAACTCACCCTCGCTTCGCCCAGGCTCCTCGCGATGCCGGCGATGGTGCGCCGAAACGCGCTCTCGTTGAAGAGCTCGGCCGCCTCGACCATCGCCTGCTCTGTCCCGGAGAGCCGGCGGAGCATCGGCTCCGGCATGACCGGCTCGGGCTCGACCTTGCGGTGCTGCTCGATGAGACCGAGGCCGGGAAAGCGCCTACGACGCCGCGACGAGTCGGGCACAAGCGGCGTCGTCGGGCTCCCCTCTTTGATCCAGCCGTGCTCGTCGGCCTGCTCCGTGCAGAGCGCGCACACATCCACCCAGTCCTCCCCACCGGGGGTGAAGCGGAACGACCGTTCGCCCATGAGGAGCGTGCGGTGGCAGACCGCGCACTGACGGTACACATCCTGTCTCCGAACGATCAGGATGCCTTCGCCTCCTCCCGCTCTTTCTGCGTCGTTTCGATGATCTTTTGCGCGATGTGCATGGGGACTTCCTCGTAGCGGAGGAAGCTGAGCGCATAGTCCCCTCGGCCACCTGTCAGCGACGTGAGCGACTGCGAGTACGTCAGCACCTCCGACATGGGCACCTCGGCCTTGATGGTCGTCATCCCGCCGCGCGGCTCCATGCCGTGCAGACGGCCACGGCGCGAATTGAGATCGCCGTTGACTGCGCCGACCGTATCGTCGGGCACGGTCGCCTCCAGGGACATGATCGGCTCGAGGAGGACGGGGTCGGCCTTCTCGTAGGCAGACTTGAACGCCATCGAGCCGGCGATCTTGAACGCCATCTCCGAGGAATCGACGGTGTGGTACGACCCGTCCACGAGCCGGACGCGGACACCCTGCACGGGTGCTCCCGCGAGCTCGCCGCGGAGCATCGCCTCCTGGATGCCCTTGTCCACGGCGGGCCGAAAGCCCTGCGGGATGACGCCGCCGACGATCTTGTCGACGAACTCATAACCCTCGTGGCCGGGAAGAGGCTCGAGGACGATCACGCAATCGCCGAACTGGCCGCGCCCCCCGGTCTGCTTCTTGTACCGCCCCTGAGCGCGAGACTCCTTGCGAATCGTTTCCAGGTACGGCACGCGAGGCTGGTGCAGGTCGACATCGACTCCGAAGCGGCGGTGGAGCCTCTCCACGGCGACCTCGACGTGCATCTGCGAGAGCCCGGCGAGCAGCTGCTCCCCGGTCTGGTCGTCACGTCGCAGCACGAGCGTGGGATCCTCCTCCGCGAGGCGGCGGAGCGCCGAGGCCATCTTTTCCTCGTCGCCCTTTGCCCTCGGCGTGATGGCGAAGCTCATCACCGGCTGCGGGAACTCGAGCGCGGGCGCCTCGGAGCCATCGTCCTTCTCCAGCAGGAGGTCGCCGGTCATGACGTCCTTCAGCTTCGCGACAGCGCCGATGTCGCCAGGGGCGAGGGCCTCGGCGGGCGCGTGCTCCTTGCCCTGCAGGAGGAGCACCTGGCCGAGACGCTCCTTGCCCTTCGTGCGCGCGTTGACGAGGTTCGAGTCCGAGCCGAGCTGGCCCGAGAGGACGCGGAAGACGTTGATGCGGCCCGCGAACGGGTCAGCGACGGTCTTGAAGACGAATGCGGCGGAGCCGTTCGGCTCGACACCGAGGTCGAGCGGCTTCTTGGCCGGCGAGGGCACGCCCTCGACGAGGAGGTCGAGGAGGCCAGTGGTACCGAGGTTCTTGGTCGCCGAGCCGCAGAGGACCGGGAAGAGGTCGTCGTTGGAGACCGCGTTCTTGAGCGCGGCGGCGAGCTCCTCGCCCGAGACCGCGCCCTCCTCGAGGTAGCGCTCCATGAGGGCCTCGTCCGTCTCGACGACGGCGTCAACGAGCTGCTCGCGGTACTGGGCCGCCTGGTCGGCGATCTCCCCCGGGATGTCGACAGGATCGCTCTCGCGCCCGCCTTCCGCAGACATGTACGCGCGCATGTGGAAGAGGTCGACGATGCCAGTGAGCTCGTGCTCGTGCCCGATCGGGATCTGGACGGCGACGCAGCGGTTCGATAGCTGTTCGCGCACCTGCTCGAGAACCGTGAAGAAGTCGGCGCGCTCGCGGTCGAGCATGTTCACGAAAAGGACGCGCGAGAGGCCGAGCTGCTCGCAGCGGTCCCAGAGCCTCGACGTCTGCACCTCGACGCCGTTGACGCCGTTCAGGACGAAGAGCGCGCCTTCGACGACGCGAATGGACGCGATCGCGTCGGCCTGAAACCCGGGGTCGCCGGGCGTGTCGATGAAGTTCAGCTTCCGGTCGTGCCACTCGGCGTGGCAAACCGCAGCGGCCAGGGACATCTGGCGCTTCTGCTCGTCCTCGTCCCAGTCGGAGACAGTCGTTCCCTGCTCGACGGCGCCGAGCCGGTTGACCGCGCCGGCCTGAAAGAGCATGGCTTCCACGAGGGACGTCTTGCCTGTCCCCCGGTGGCCGACCACTGCGACGTTTCGGATCTTCCCTGGTTCCGATGGAGCCACGGAGGGCGAGTGTATCGGCTTCGCGGTGCGGGATTCAGTGGGTTCGCGTCGAAAGTCCCCCGCGTGAATCGGATGGGCGCCACCCGGCCGCTGCGGCTCGGTCTCCTCGCGTTGCTCGCAATCGCCGGCGCGCTCGTACTCGCGCCAACTGCCGCAGCTGACCTCTCCGACGAACAGGAGTTGGCGGACCGCTTCGCGCCGGTCGTCCGCCTGGTCGCGCAGACGGAGGAATGCGGCCCTGGCGAGCCCTACGAGCCGATCGACGTGGACCTCCTTTTCGGCGACCCGACGGTGGCCCTTCGCGGGCCCTGGAACACGAACGATCTCGTGAAGGTCGGCCCGGAAGGGGCTGACCTCACGAACCGCTACGAGTACCACCTCGACTATCCCGGGAGCGCACTTGATCCCGGGTGCGGCTACGAGCAGTGGAACCGCCGTCTGACCGCGGGGACCCAGCCCACCGTCTACGCGCACGTAGCCACGGATCCGGGCCGTCCTGGTCAGCTCTCCCTCCAGTACTGGTTCTTCTACGTCTTCAACCAGTTCAACAACCTGCACGAGGGCGACTGGGAGATGATCCAGCTCGACTTCGACGCGGCGGACACGAGCGAGGCGCTCGCAAAGACGCCTGTCATGGTCGGATACAGCTCGCACGAGGGCGCAGAGGGCGCCCCATGGGGCGACGACAAGCTCGAGATCGTCGACGGGACACATCCCGTCGTCTACCCCGCCGCCGGTTCGCACGCGAACAAGTTCGGCGCAGCTCTCTATCTGGGCAGCTCTGCAGAGGCGGGCGTGGGCTGCGACGACACCGAGGGCCCGCACCGCGAGCTCCGGCCGGCCGTCAAGACGATCCCGAGCGACCCGGCCGCCGCCGCGCAGGCCTTCCCCTGGGTCACGTTCGAGGGCCGCTGGGGCGAGCTGCAGAAAGCGTTCTTCAACGGGCCGACCGGGCCGAACCTGAAGGATCAGTGGACGGCGCCGATCGAGTGGTCGGACGGCTGGCGCGACCGGAGCTACGCCGTACCGGCGGGTGGCCTCTTCGGAACGCGTGCGACCGATTTCTTCTGCGTCGCGGTCGAGCAGGGCTCGCGCGGGCTCGTGCAGCTCTTGCGCAGCCCGCTCGCCGTGCTGCTCACGCT
>DATAOL010000242.1:0-13798 GCA_036265755.1 Gaiellaceae bacterium
GCACGAGCTTCCCCGAGGCGTTTCGCCCGTCCCACACGAGAGTCGACGGCCCGCTCCGATATGCCTGGGTGACAGCCAGAGAGCGAACGACGGCAGCCGCGGAGTCGAGGACCTCCACCTTCACGGTCGCTCTCGTCGACAGCGAGTACGCGACGGTGACGTCGTCTCTACTCCCGTCGCCGTTCGGGGTGAGGACGTGCGGCTTGGCGGTGAGCGAGAGGATCTCGAGCGGAGACGGCCCCGGGACACGCCCCGTCGCCGGAAGGAGATCGGGGCCGGCCGCGATCGAGTAGGTGTAGTCGCCGGACGGAAAGGAGGACGCCTCCCAGGTCCAATCGACCGCTCCGCCTGTGCCGCTGCCGGTCGCAACCGTCTTCCCACCGGCATCGGCGATCGTGACCGTCCAGGGCAGCGCCGAGGTGAGGGTCGCTGTGAAGTGCACGGACCCGCCGAGGCTGCCCGTCACGACCGGGGCGTAGAGCTTCGGGAGCCCGGTCGCCGCGACGCTCCTCGCGATTCCGGGAAGCTGCGCGTAGAACGAGCTTCCGGGACAGCTCGTAAGCCCGGTATCGCGATGGCCCGATATTGCTCGCAGGCTCACCTTCGTCCCGACCGGATATTCGGGATTCCCGCCGGACGACCAGGTCAGCCGGCTCAACGGGTCGACGTGCGCCACGTCGAGGCGCCAGGCCAGAAGCCTGACGAGCGCCGCCCGCGCCGCCGCGGAGATCTTCATGGACTGGTACGTGCCCAGCAGGGCGACCCCAGTGCTGCCGGTGTTGAAGCCCTCCGCATGCGCCCCGACAACGTTCTTCGCGATCCCGCCGGCCCGGCCCTCGAAGACCTGGCCGTACTTGTCGACAAGAAAGTTGTAGCCGATGTCGTTCCAGCCGTTGGCGAGCACGTGGTAGCGCTCGATCCCGCGAACAATCGCGGCGGACTGCGAGGCCGAGTAGGAATTCGTCCCGGCCGTGTGGTGGACGACCGCGAAGTGCACGGCGGAGGCGTAATACGGCGCCGCGCGCACGATCGACTCGTCGGCGCCCCACTGGGCGCGGCGGATGACGGTCGGCTGGGCCGCACGCGCGTCGAAGGGGCGCGAGCCGGATTGGGCCGCCGAGGGACCGCTCCAGACGAAGTAGGCGCGGAGACGAGAGACGCCCTTCGTGACCTTGTACCGGATTGCCTTGGCCGGCCCCGTCCAGAAAGGGCTTCCGAGCTTCCAGCCTCGCCGCGTAAGCGCTTCGGCCGAGCCCCGGTCGGGCGCATCCTCGGCCTCCGGCAGAGCCCGATGCCAGGCGCTCCACGCGCCGGAGACGGAAAGCGTGCGGAACTGGACCGTCCCGCTTCCCTGCCAGTGCAGCCCGACGAGGTCGAACGGCCGCGCCGTGGCTTGCGCGGAAGAAGGCTCCCCGGAACGCAGCGCTCCGATGGGCTCGTCGCGCGCGGCCAGGCGGTCGGCCGCAAGCGCCGTGGCCGGCGCGGCGAAGAGAAGCACGAGAGCGGCGAGGGCGGCGCGAAGCAGAGTCATTGCGGTTCGTCGGCCTTCTGGTAACGGAAACAAAGGCCTTCTCGGCGCTCAAGTGGGAAAGCTTGACCCTGATAGAATTCTTACAGTCGAAGATGCTGCTTTTGCGGGGTTTTTGCGCGCTTCTCAGCGCCCTCGCCGTGGCCCTCGCACTTGCAGGCACGGCAGCCGCAGCCGATCAGCCGCGCGTCCTCGCGGTCGAGTTCTCGAACGACATCAACCCGGTCACGGCGGACTACCTGACCGGCGCCATCGACCAGGCCAAGGACGGCGGCTACGACGCCGTCGTCATCCTCATGGACACCCCGGGCGGCCTCGACTCGGCGATGAGGGACATCATCAAGAAGGAGCTCGAGTCGCCCGTCCCGGTCGTCGTCTACGTCTCTCCGCCCGGCTCGCGCGCAGCCTCGGCCGGCGTCTTCATCACAATGGCCGCCGACGTCGCCGCGATGGCACCGGCGACGAACATCGGCTCCTCGACGCCGATCTCGACGAGCGGCGGGAACATCCCGAGCGACCTCAGGCGCAAGGTCATCAACGACGCCGCCGCCTACATCCGCGGACTTGCGAAGGAGCACGGGCGCAACGCCGACTGGGCCGAGAAGGCGGTGCGCGAGGCCTCGAACCTGACAGCCCAAGAGGCGCTGGATATGAATGTCGTCGACGTCCTGGCGCCCGACCTGCCCACGCTTCTCGACGACATAGACGGCATGCGCGTGGAGCCGAAGGGCATCGTCCTGCACACCGCCGATGCCGAGATCACAACGATTCACATGTCGCTCTGGAAGCGGATCCTCGACACGCTCATCGACCCGAACATCATCGTGCTCCTCCTCTCGCTCGGGGCGCTGGGGATCACGGTCGAGCTCTTCAACCCGGGCCTCATCTTCCCGGGGACGTTCGGCGCGATCGCGCTGATCGTCGCCTTCTTCGGGCTGCAGGTCCTGCCGGTGAGCGCCGCGGGCGTCCTCCTCATCATCCTCGCCGCCGCCTTCTTCGCGGCCGAGCCGTTCGTCATGAGCCACGGAGCCCTCGCGCTCGCCGGTGCGGCCTGCTTCGTGGTCGGTTCGCTGATGCTCTTCGACCCTGCAGGGCCCGGCTATCAGGTCTCGATCTGGGTGGCCATCGCGATCGGGGGGACGATCGCGCTGCTCGTGGCCCTGGCGGTGACCAAGATCGTCCAGTCACGACGCAGGCGGCCTGTCACCGGCCAGGAGGAGCTCGTCGGCCAGGTGGGCGTCGCCCGGCGAACGCTCGACCCGGCGGGGCTCGTCTTCGTGCACGGGGAGCTCTGGCAGGCGCGAACGGACGGCGAAACGATCCAGGCCGGCGAGTCGGTCCTCGTCGCGGGGATGGACGACGGACTCGTCCTCCTCGTCCGGCCCGCGGGAACGGCGGTCCCCGTGACGGCATAGGATAGGAAGCCCAGAAGAAACGGAGCCTCCATGATCGCTGCGCTCGTCGCAATCGCGGCAGTCGTCGTCATCATCCTGTTCCTGGTCTCGGCCGCGATCCGGATCACCAGGGAGTACGAGCGAGGCGTGATCTTCCGGCTGGGCCGCCTACACTCGCCGCCCAAGGGTCCCGGGCTCTTCTTCCTCATTCCGGTCGTCGACAAGATGGTGCGCGTCGACCTGCGGACGGTGACGTTGAACATCCCGCCGCAGGAAGTGATCACCAAGGACAACGTGCCCGTCCGCGTGAACGCGGTCGCCTACTTCCGGATCATCGACCCCGAGAAGGCGATCGTGCAGGTGGAGAACTTCATGGTCGCGACGTCCCAGATCTCCCAGACGACGCTGCGAAGCGTCCTCGGGCAGCACGTTCTCGACGAGCTCCTCTCCGAACGCGACAAGATCAACGCGATCCTTCAGGAGATCATCGACGAGGCGACCTCGCCGTGGGGGATCAAGGTGTCGATCGTCGAGGTCAAGGACGTCGAGATCCCGACGGGCATGCAGCGGGCCATGGCGCGTCAGGCCGAGGCGGAGCGCGAGCGTCGCGCGAAGGTCATCGCCGCCGAGGGTGAGTTTCAGGCTTCAGAGCGCCTGAAGGACGCAGCCAACGTCATGAGCGAGAACCCGATCACGATCCAGCTTCGCTTCCTGCAGACGATGCTCGAGATGTCCTCCGAGCGGACCTCCAACCTCATCCTTCCGATCCCGCTCGAGCTCTTCAAGCCGTTCTTCAGCGGATCCGACAAGTCGAGCTGAGCGGCGAAACCCCTCCGGAGCTGCGCCGCGACCCGGTCTCCGGGCGCTGGGTGGTCATCGCTCCCGCTCGCGCTCGGCGGCCCGGCGCACCGCGGCCCGAAGCCGCGGAGCTCGAGGACGACGTCTCCGGCTGCCCCTTCTGCGCGGGGCGGGAAGCGGCAACTCCACCTGAGACGTTCGCGATCGGGCCGCCCGGGCGAGCTGCCGACGCGCCGGGCTGGTGGGTGCGCGTCGTGCCGAACAAGTTCCCGGCATTCGGACCCTGGTCGGACGCGGGCGGCCGGGGCGGCCTCCAGGCTCGCAAGGCTGCTCGCGGCCGGCAGGAGGTCGTGATCCACTCGCCCCGGCACGTGCGCACGTTCGCCGACCTGACGGGGCGCGAGATCGAGCAGGTGGCCGAGGCGTGGCAGAACCGTGCCGCCGCGGCGCAAGAACAGGGTTTCCCGTACCTACAGGCCCTCCTCAACGAAGGTCGCGCGGCCGGCGCGAGCCTTGCGCACAGCCACTCGCAGCTCGTCTGGCTCGAGAGCGAGCCGCCGCTCGTCGCCCAGGAGCGCGCCGCCCAGGAGGCCGAGGGCGGATGCGTTCTCTGCCGCGTCCTCGCCGACGAGATGGAGCAGCGGATCCGGATCGTGGACGAGCGAGACGGCCTCGTCCTCCTCTGTCCGTTCGCAGGGCGCCAGCCCTACGAGATGCTCGTCGCTCCGCGCCAGTGCGAGGAGGATCCCTTCACGGGCCCGCGCCTTGCCGCCGCGCTCCGGCTCCTCGCCGACGGCCTGCGGCGGCTGCACGCCAGCGAGGGCGCAGCACCGGTCAACGCGTGGCTGCACGCCTCGGGTCACTGGCACCTCGAAATCGTCCCGCGGCTCTCCGTGCTCGCAGGACTCGAGCTCGGCGCCGGCTACTTCGTCAACACGCTCGCGCCGGAGTCCGCTGCCGGCGTCCTCCGGGAGGCTTAAGCCTTCGCGAGGACGCGGCGGGGGGAGCGCTCTTCCTTGAACTGGCTCGCGGCCTGGATCGCCGTCGAGAGGTTCAGGCCCTTGTCCTTCCCCTGCTTGATGAGCATGACCGTCTCGAGCGCGTCCATGTCGTAGATGCGCTGCTTCTTGCCCTTCGTCGGGATCTGGGCCTTGTTCGTCCAGTAGTCGAGCTGCATCTTCGAGATGCCCGCAACCTGACAGACCTGGCCGAGATAGAGCTCCACCTTCTCGAGATGATCGGAAAGATCCACCGGTTCAAGCAGGTCGACATGCCGTGGAACTGCCATGAAAACACTCTTTTCGAATCGGGAGGGACGATCCCGGGAGGAAGCTACCACCCACCCGATCCTTTGTGAAGGTCAGACCTGCCGAAATCTCTCCTTCTGGCCGTTTGGCCGGGAAAGACTATTTGTCGGTGCTGGGAGACTCGTCTTTTGCGGTCTCGATCGCCGCCTCGACGGTCGCCTCGCCCAGCGCTTCGTCCGGCACGTCCGCCTGCTCGACCACGGGTGCGATCGTTGAGACTTCCTCGCCGTCGCGGGTGCGCATTACGATGACGCCCTGCGTCGCGCGCCCGAGGCGCTTGACGTCCTCGACGGGAACCTTGATGACGGTGCCGCCCGTCGACATCAGCATGATCTGGTAACCGTCCCGCACGACGAGCGCCCCGGCCAGCTCGCCACGCGCCTCGGTCAGCTTGACCGTCTGTACGCCGAGCCCGCCTCGCCCTTTGACCGGATACTCGTCGATCAGCGTCCGCTTGCCGAAGCCGTTCCGCGTGACGACGAGGAGATCGGCGTCATTTTGCGCCAAGCTTGCCGCGATCACCTCGTCGCCCTTACGGAGGCTCATACCCCGGACCCCCTCGGTCGCCCTGCCCATCGGGCGCGCCTGGCTCTCGTGGAAGCGGATCGCCTGCCCCTTCCGCGACACCATGAGGATGTCGTCGTCCCCCGAGGAGTGCAGCACGGCAACGAGCTCGTCCCTGTCGCGCAGCTTGACGGCGATGATGCCGTCGGCCTTGAGGGGCGTGTTGTACTCCGCGAACCGCGTCTTCTTCACCACGCCGTTCTTCGTTGCGAGTACGAGGTACTCCGCCTCGCCGAAGTCCCGCGTCGCGATGAGGGTGCGCACGCTCTCGCCCTGGGCCAGCGGAAGGAGGTTGACGAGCGCGCGCCCCTTGGATTGCCGGCTGCCGAGCGGAAGCTCGTGCACCTTGAGGCGGTAGATCTTTCCGACAGAGGTGAAGAAGAGCAGGTAGTCGTGGGTCGAGGCGACCACGAGGTGCTCGATGTAGTCCTCGTCCTTCAGATCCATGCCCATGACGCCGATTCCACCGCGCCGCTGCTCCCGGTAGGTCGTGACGGGCAAGCGCTTCACGTAGCCCGACTGCGTGATCGCGATGACCATGTCCTCCTCGGCGATGAGGTCCTCCACCTCGAGCTCGGTCTCTGCAGCCACGATCTCCGTATGCCGAGCGTCCCCTCGTCCGTAGATCTCCTTGATCTCGAGAAGCTCCTCCCGGATGAGGTCGTCGATGCGCGCCTCGTCACCGAGAATGGCGCGAAGCTCCGCGATCCGTTCCTGGAGGTCGGCGTACTCGCCTTCGATCTCCTTGCGCGCGAGCCCGGTCAGGCGCGCGAGGCGGAGGTCGAGAATCGCCTGCGCCTGGATCTCCGTGAGCTCGAACTGCTCCATGAGACCCGTTCGCGCCGTGTCCGTGTCCTCGGCGGCGCGGATGAGCGCGATCACCGCGTCGAGGTTGTCGAGAGCCTTGAGGTAGCCCTCGAGGATGTGCGCGCGCTCCTCCGCCTTGCGCAGCTCGAATTTCGAGCGGCGCGTCACGACCTCGCGCTGGTAGTCGAGGTAGTAGCGGATGAGCTCGAGCAGTGAAAGCGTCCGCGGCACCCCATCCACGAGCGCGACGGCGTTGTAGCCGAACGTCGTCTGCAGCGGGGTGTGCTTGAAGAGTTTGTTGAGGACGACCTGCGGGACAGCGTCGCGCTTCAGCTCGACGTAGATCCGCATGCCGCCCTTGTCGCTGTGGTCCTGCAGGGCCTCATCCGTCATGGGGATCTCGGTGAGGACCTTGTTCTCGACGAGGTCGGCGATCTTTTCGATCACGCCGCCCTCGCCGCCCTTGCGAACCCCGTACGGAAGCTCCGTGATGATGATCGCGGTCTTGCCGCCCCGCAGCTCCTCGATGTGCGCCCGCCCGCGCACGATGACGCGGCCGCGGCCGGAGCGGTATGCGTCGCGGATGCCGGACCGGCCGACGATGGCACCGCCCGTGGGGAAATCGGGGCCCTTGATGTGCCGGTTCAGCCGCTCGACATCGATATCGGGGTCGTCGATCATCGCGACGATGGCGTCGATCACCTCGCCGAGGTTGTGCGGCGGGATGTTGGTGGCCATGCCGACGGCAATCCCCGAGGAGCCGTTGACGAGGAGGTTCGGGAACCGCGACGGGAGCACCGAGGGCTCTTTCCGCGACTCGTCGTAGTTGGGGACGAAGTCGATCGTGTCCGCGTCGATGTCCCGCAGCAGCTCGGTGGCGAGCCGCGCGAGCCTGGACTCCGTGTAGCGCATCGCGGCAGCAGAGTCCCCGTCCACCGACCCGAAGTAGCCTTGCCCGTCGACGAGTGGGTAGCGCATGGAGAACGGCTGCGCAAGTCTGACGAGGGCGTCGTAGATCGCCTGGTCGCCGTGCGGGTGGTAGTTCCCCATCACGGCGCCGACGACGTTCGCGGACTTGCGGGTCGGGCGGTTCGGCTGCAGCCCCGCCTCGTGCATGCTGTAAAGCACGCGTCGATGCACCGGCTTCAGGCCGTCGCGCGCGTCGGGGAGCGCACGGCTCACGATCACGCTCATGGCGTAGTCGAGGAAGCTGGCGCGAACCTCCTGGTCGAGCTCGCGGGGCTCGATCCGCCCGTCGACGGGCGGCGTCACTTCAGACATCCAGGAACCTCACGTCGAGGGCGTTCTCCTCGATGAAGAGCCGCCGCGGCTCGACCTCGTCGCCCATCAGCCGTGAGAACCAGACATCCGCCGCGGTCTCGTCCTCGACGTCCGCGCGGATCAGCAACCGGCGGGACGGATCCATCGTCGTCGCCCAGAGCTCCTCGAAGTTCATCTCGCCGAGGCCCTTGAACCGCGTGATCTGCATGCCGTGCTTGGCGAGGTCGAGCGACTGCGACCTGAGCTGCTCGAACGTCTCCGCGTGGGCCTCCCGGGTTCCGAACTGGAGATGGAACGGCGGCCGCGCGCCGACGACATCGGTGAGCCGGTCGTACGCCTTGCGGAGGCGCGCGTAGATCGGCGAGCCGAGGAGCTCCTCCGGCACCTGCACCGTGTGCGCAGCGCCCGTCGCCGCCTCCACCACGCGGATCTTCAAGCCGCCCTCCACGAGATCGGGCTCGAGCGCGAAGCCGTTTGCCTCGACCGCTGCGAGGACGTCCCTCGCGCGCGCCGCGGACTCGGCCTCGTCCTCCACGAGACGGTGCCCGATCACGAAGTCGACCGCGGGAACGCCGAAGTCGGAGCGCAGCCGCGCCGACCAGCCCTCGAACTCGTGCAACGCTGCCTGGAAGCGCGCGTAGCGCGACTCGGTCAGCTTCACCTGCTCGTCGCCGCGGCCGTGGATGACGATCTCGCCGAACTTCCCGCGCACGAGGAAGTCCTCGAGCTGCGAGTCCTTCTCGAGATAGGTCTGCTGGTTGCCCATCTTCACGAGGTAGAGGGGTGGCACGGCGATGTAGATGTGGCCGCGGTCGAACAGCTCCGGCATGTGCCGGTACAGGAATGTGAGGACGAGCGTGCGGATGTGGGCGCCGTCGACGTCGGCGTCCGTCATGACGACGATCTTGTGGTAGCGGAGCTTCGCGATGTCGAACTCCTCGCCGATGCTGGTGCCGATCACCTGCACGAGCGACTGGATCTCCGCGTTCGACAGCACCTTGTGGATGCGGTTCTTCTCGGAGTTGATGATCTTCCCGCGCAGCGGCAGGATCGCCTGGTTCGACTTGTCGCGGGCCTGCTTGGCGTTGCCGCCGGCCGAGTCGCCCTCGACGATGAAGAGCTCCGTCTGCGCCGGGTCGCGGATCTGGCAGTCGGCGAACTTCTTCGCCATGCCGCCTCCGAACGCGCCCTTCCGCCGGGTGAGGTCTCGGGCCTTGCGTGCAGCCTGGCGGGCGCGCGCAGCCGAGATCGCCTTCTGGATGATCTGCTTCGCGTCGGTGGGGTTCTCCTCGAGAAACTCCGCGAGCTTCTGATTGACCGTTTGCTCGACGTAACCCCGCACCCACGGGTTCCCGAGCTTCGTCTTCGTCTGGCCCTCGAACTGCGGCTCCTGGAGCTTCACGGAGATGACCGCGGCGAGGCCCTCGCGGACGTCCTCGCCCTCGAGGTTCTCCTCCTTCTCCTTCAGGAGGCCCTTGTCGCGGGCGTACTTGTTGATCGTGCGCGTGAGGGCGGCGCTGAAGCCGGAAAGGTGCGAGCCGCCCTCGTGGGTGTTGATGTTGTTCGCGAACGAGAAGACGGACTCGACGTACTTCGTGTTCCACTGCATCGCGACCTCGACCTGGCCGCGCTCCGTCTCCCCGGAGAAGTAGACGATGTGCTTGTGCACCGGGTCCTTGCTCTCGTTGATGTAGGCGACGAAGTCCCGGATGCCGCCGTCGTACTTGAACTCGTGTCGCTCCTCACCCTCGCGCTCGTCGATGAGCACGATCGCGAGCCCCTTCGTCAGGAAGGCGGTCTCGCGCAGGCGCTGGACCAGGGTCTCGGTCGAGAACTCGATCTCTTCGAAGACGTCCGCGTCCGGGAGGAACGAGATGATCGTCCCGGTGTCCGCCGCCTTGCCGACGACTTCCATGTCGGCCTTGGGCGCGCCGCGCTCGTACTCCTGCCGGTAGATCTTCCCGTCGCGGTGCACCTCGGCCACGAGCCATTCGGACAGCGCGTTGACCACGGAGACGCCGACCCCGTGCAGGCCGCCGGAGACCTTGTAGCCGTCACCGCCGAACTTTCCGCCGGCGTGGAGCTTCGTCAGGACGACCTCGAGGGCCGGCCTGCCCTGGTCGGCCATGACGTCCACGGGGATCCCCGAACCGTAGTCCCGGACCGTGACCGAGTTGTCCGGATGAAGGGCCACCTCGATGCGGTCGTTGCGTCCCGCGAGGGCCTCGTCGACGGAGTTGTCGACCACCTCGTAGACGAGGTGATGGAGCCCGCGGGCGCCGGTCGAGCCGATGTACATCCCAGGCCGAAGCCGGACGGGCTCGAGCCCCTCCAAGACGGTGATGTCTTTTGCGGTGTAAGTGTTCTTTGCCATCAAAAAAGCCCTGCTAATGGGCTATTTCCGCGCCCAATACAGTCTATCAGATCGAGCGGTTGGAATCGGCGGCCAAGCTGGCTCCCGCAGCCCTCGCTACGGCGGCGCGAAGGTTCTCGTCCTCGATGGCCGCAGCGATCCGCTCGCCCTCCGCAAGCGCGTCCGCGCTGAGCTCCTTGACGGTCCGTTGCGAAGCTTTTTCTGGCGGCAGGCCGCGCTCCGGAAGGGGGCCGGGCGCGAAGCGGAGCGAGCTCGGCGCGGAGTCGCCTATCCGTTCCTCCAGGCGTTCGAGAATCGACCCCGCCAGCTGGGTCAGCTCGAAGGCCCACGCGCTCGAGCTCGTCGCGACGTGCAGACTGCCGTCGCGCGCGAGCCGAGTAGGCCAGGCATTCGCCGCGATCGCTTCCCCGACACATTCGGGCCACGCGGTGACGATCTCCCCCAGACCGACCGCGGGCCCGAAGCGGCCGAGCTCCCTGCGCACGTCGTCCTCGATGGGCCGAAGCGAGTCGAACCTCATGCCGCCCTGGCCTCCCCGGGCGCGACCTCGAGGACGAGGTCGGGTTGCGCAACCCCCGGCCGGTGTGTCGCGGTGATAACGGCCTGGCCTCCCGGCGGCAGCGCCGCGAGCAGCGCCCCTCGACGGTCTGTGTCGAGCTCGCTGAAGACGTCGTCGAGGAGAAGGAGAGGCGGCTCGCCGCGTCGCTCCGTGAGCACCTCGGCCTCGGCCAGCACGAGCGCCAGGACGGCCGTGCGCTGCTCGCCCTGCGACCCATAGCTCCTCAGCTCGCGGTCGCCGGCGGTGATCGCCGCATCGCGAAGATGCGGCCCTGCTCCGGTCACCGCGCGCTCGAGGTCGCGGTCCAGGCGCTCTGTCAGCTCTTCCACGGTCAAGCCCGGGCCGTCGTAGGAAAGTCGCGCCTCCTCGAGCCCAAGGGCGGCGGCAATCCGGCCGAACCCCGGCCCGAGCAGCTCGGCAAGCTCCGTCCGCGCCGCGTCCACTTCCGTGCCGAGCTCGGCGACCTGCGCGGTCCATGGCTCGACCGCGTCGAGCCCCGACTCGCCGGCGCGGGCGCGCCTCAGGGCCGCGTTCCGCTGGGCGACCGCCTTCCCGTAGTTCGTCGGAATCGCTGCTCTGCTCGGAAAAACGCGGCCGAGCATGCGATCGAGATACGCGCGCCGCACGATCGGCCCGCCTTTGACCACCGCGAGCCGCTCCGGCGTGAAAACGAGCGCCGAGAGCCTGGCGCGGAGCTCCTCGCCGCTCCCTAGGGCAGCACCGTTCAACCGCACCTGTTTCCCGGTTCCCGGAGCCAGGTCGACCTGGGTCTCGAACGCAGTCGCTTCCGACATGCCCGACAGGCGCACGCGAGCGGCGTCCTCGCCGAAGCGGATGAGCCGCGGCTCCGAGCGCGTCCTCGGCGAGAAGCCCTGCGCGCCGACGTGCAGCCCCTCCAGGAGATTCGTCTTGCCGACCCCGTTCGGCCCGGTCACGAGGACGAGCCCCGGCGCCAGGTCGAGCTCGAGCCCGGCATAGGAGCGGAAGTTCCGAAGCGAGACGTGCCCGACGATCAGCCGGCGAGCCGGATCGGCATGATCAGGTAGAGGAAGTCGTCCGCCTCGCCGAGGATGAGCCCCGGCCGCAACGGGCTGATGAGCTTGAAGCGCACGGCCTCCTCGTTCACGGATTCAAGACCGTCGCGGAGGAACTCGGCGTTGAAGCCGATCTCGATCGTGTCGCCGGAGTAGGAGATCGGAAGCGATTCGCGCGCCTCGCCCACGTCCTGGGTCTGCGCCGAGACGGTCAGTTCGCCGTTCTCGAAGCGAAGGCGAAGCGGTGACTTTCGCTGCGCCATGAGCGACGCGCGGCGGACGATCTCCAGGAACTCGTCCCGGGGAAGCTGGATCTCGGCCTCGAACGTCTCGGGGAGAAGCTGCCGATAGTTCGGGAACTGCCCGTCGATGCGGCGGGCCGTCAGCCAGACGTCGTCGATCCCGAAGACGATCTGGTTCTCCTGGACGCCGACGGAGATCGTCCCGGGCTCACCGCCCTGCGCGATCCGCGAGAGCTCCGAGAGAGCGCGAGCCGGAACGATCGCCTCGAGCTCCTGGCCGGGCCCCTTCTCCAGAGCGGTCTCCTTGACGCTCAGGCGGTAGGAGTCCGTCGCAGCCATGACGAGCTTCGAGTCCTCGAACCGGACGAGAATCCCCGTGAGGACGGGACGCGACTCGTCGCGCGACGACGAGCGGCTGACGCGCGCGATCGTGTCGACGAACGCCTCGCGATCGATGGTGAATGCGGTCTCGGGCTCGACCTCTGGGAGGCGCGGAAAGTCCTCCGCCGCATAGGTGTGGAGCTTGTACGACGCCGAGCCACACGTGAGCTCCGCGACTCCTTCCTCGGCGCGGTGGGCGATCGTCACGTCCCCCGCCGGCAACAGCTTCACGATGTCGACCAGGAGCCGGCCGGGCACGACCACGGCGCCCTCGTCCTCGACCTGCGCGTCCAGCGAGACGCGAAGGGAGATCTCCATGTCCGTGGCGGAGAGGTGCAGCTGGCCGGCGGATGCGCGCAGCATGATCCCGGCGAGGATCTGAACGTTCGTCCGGGTCGACACCCCGCGGCCGGCGAGCTGAAGCTTGTCCGCGAGCTCGTCCCTACCGCACGTGACCTTCATCGTCGTACTCACAACGGTATCGATGCTTGCCATTTTAAAAAAACCTCTTTGTAGTCATAGGGAGTGTGAACGACGGGGAAGACGAGCACTTCCGGCTTGATTCCTCGCAAATCGCTGGGGACGGCTGTCGTGGACAAGCTGGGCTTGCCAACAAGCCCGTACAGCTCCGGCCAGGTTTCCCCAGGTATCGGCGGCTGTGCACAGGCGGTTGTTCACTGGGGCTGCTTGATCCGCGCGGTCAGCTCTTGCACCAGGTTGTAGACGCTGCGGTCCTCCTGGATGAGCTTCGCGATCTTGGACGTGGCGTGGATGACGGTGGTGTGGTCACGTCCGCCGAACTTCTTGCCGATCTTCGGCAGCGACGAGTCGGTGAGCTCGCGGCAGAGATACATCGCCACCTGGCGTGGATAGACGATCGACTGCGAGCGGCGGTCGCCGGTGAGCTCCTGCATGGAGATCCCGAAGCGCTCGACGATGGTCTCCTGGATGCGCTCGACGGAGACTTCGGGCAGCTCGCCCTGGGGGAAGACGTCCTTGAGGACCTCCTGGGCGAGCTCGACGGTCATCGGACGGCCGGTGAGCGACGAGAATGCGACGACTCGCGTCAAGGCACCCTCGAGCTCGCGGATGTTCGTGGAAATACGGCTGGCGATGAAGGTCAGGACCTGGGAGTCGGGCACGTGGATTGCGTCCGTCTTGACCTTCTTGCGCAGGATCGCGATGCGCGTCTCGAGGTCGGGCGCCTGGATGTCCGTGATGAGCCCCCACTCGAACCGGGAGCGCAGCCGCGCCTCGAGGGTCGCGATCGCCCGCGGGGGACGATCCGAGGAGATGACGATCTGCCGGCCGGCCTCGTAGAGGGAGTTGAACGTGTGGAAGAACTCCTCCTGGATCCGCTCCTTGTGCTCGAAGAACTGGATGTCGTCGATGAGGAGCACGTCGTAGTGTCGGTAGCGCTGCTTGAAGCCCTCGATGCGCTTGTCGCGGAGCGAGTTGATGAAGTCGTTCATGAAGATCTCGCTCGTCACATAGCGGGCGGAGAGGTTGCGCGAGTGCTCGCCGATGTA
>DATAOL010000243.1:0-26598 GCA_036265755.1 Gaiellaceae bacterium
CGCCCGTAGGCGTTCGGTGCGAGGACCGTTCTCGGCGCGCCGGCGGTCCCGGCCACGCCCACGAGGGCCCCGTCGCGGGGATAGCCCATGAGGACGACGTCGACCGGATAGTCCGACTTCGACGTCGTCGGCAGAGGCGGCGTACGGAGCGAGTCGACTTGCAGGAGAGCGACGTCGTTCCCGGAATCGACGTACACGACCTGCGCGGACAGCGACTGGCCGTTCGGCGCGAGCACGCTCGTATCGTGCTCTCCGGCGATCACGTGCGCATTGGTCGCGATGAGGTTGCGCCGAACGACCCAGCCGGACCCCTGGATGCCGAGCCCGCAGGCGGTCCCGTGGATCTTGACCACGCTGCCCGACGCCGCGCTCGCGCCGGGGCTCTGGAGGACGCTGGGATCGGGGGGCGGCAGCCGGCCACCCGAGAGCGCGAGCTCGGGGAAGGGATCGAAGCGGGCCAACGCCTGCAGCACGCGGTCCGGCGGGACGGCCCGCATCAACCTCGGGAGGATGGTGGAGTGGCGCACGTCCTGGCGGAAGCCGAGGCTCGGCTGTTGCACCGCCACGACCGCGATCAGCCAGGCGAGGGCGAGCCCGAGGCCGGCTCCGAGGATGGCGCCGCCCAGCGAGTCCGCCGTTCTGAGACCGGGCCGGAAGGCGAGGAAGCGCCGCGGCGTCTCAGCCAGTGTGGCGCTCGCCGCGCCGAGGAGCGACGCGCCGATGATCGCGCCGACGAGGCTCGCGATCGAGACCCACGGCGACCCCTCGGACAGGAGCTTGGGCGCGAGCCATGAGCCGACGAGGGCGCCGATCAGGAGGCCGACGAGAGCGAGCGCCTGCGCGACGAGTCCGCGGTATGCGCCCTGGAGCGCGAAGAGCACGACCCAGAGCACGACCAGGATGTCGACCACGGCCATGCGCCCACCTTAGGCGCTCGGCTAGACAACGAGGTTCACGAGCCTGCCCGGCACGACGATCGTCTGCCTCGGCTCCTTGCCGTCCAGGTGGGCGGCGACGCGGGGAAGCTCCTTCGCCCGCGCGACGAGTTCGTCCTCTTCCAGCCCGGCGGGAACCTCGACTCGCCCGCGCACGCGCCCGTTCACCTGTACGACGAGCTCGAATGTGTCGCGCTCGAGGAGAGCGGGATCGGCCTCCGGCCACGGCGTCTCCCAGAGATGCTCGCGGCCGAGTCGCTGCCAGAGCTCCTCGGCGATGTGCGGCACGTAGGGCTGGATCAGGCTGATCGCCGTCTCGGTCGCGAAGCGTACGGCCGCGGCCTGCTCCGGGTCGTCCTTTGCCGCATAGATGTCGTTGACCAGTTCCGTCACTGCCGCGATCGGCGTGTTGAACTGGAAGCGGCGCTCGATGTCGTCCGAGACCTTGGCGATCGTCTCATGGGCCCTGCGGACGAGCGGGCCGTCGGGGTCCCTTTCCGGGTCGCCCGCCTCCGCGACCTCGACCCCGAGCCGCCAGAGGCGCCCCAGGAAGCGGAACATGCCCTCGATGCCGGCGTCCTGCCACTCCTTGTCCGCCTCGGCCGGGCCCATGAAGAGGACGTAGAGGCGCACGGCCTCGGCGCCGTAGCGCTCGACCATCTCGTCGGGCGCGACGACGTTTCCCTTCGACTTGGACATCTTCGCGCCGCGGTAGTGGAGCATCCCCTGGTTGAAGAGCCGCGCGAACGGCTCCTGGAACCCGACGATGCCGAGGTCGTACATGACCTTGGTGAAGAAGCGCGCGTAGAGGAGGTGGAGGATCGCGTGCTCGATCCCGCCGATGTACTGGTTGACCGGCAGCCAATAGTCGACCTTCCCGCGGTCGAAAGGCGCTCCGTCGTTCCGGGGGTCGACGTAACGGAGGAAATACCAGGACGAGTCGACGAAGGTGTCCATCGTGTCGGTCTCCCGCCGCGCGGGGCCGCTGCAGTTCGGGCAGGTCGTGTTGACCCAGTCCTCGGCGGCCGCCAGGGGGGAGCGGCCCTTCGGCAGGTACTCCTCCACCTCGGGCAGGAGCACGGGCAGATCCGTCTCCGGGACGGGCACGAGCCCGCACTCGTCGCAGAAGAGGATCGGGATCGGGCAACCCCAGTAGCGCTGGCGCGAGAGCAGCCAGTCGCGCAGGCGGTAGCTGACGGCCGGCCGGCCTCGTCCTCGTGACTCGAGCCACTCGACGATCGCCTGCTTCCCCTCGGGGCTCGTCAGCCCGGTGAACTGCGCCGAGTCGACGAGTCGCTCGTCGGCGGAATGCGGGATGAAGGCTTCGCCCTCCTCGACCTCACCCTCCGCGGGAACGACCACTGTCTTGACGGGAAGCTCGAACCGCTTCGCGAAGGCATAGTCCCGCTCGTCGTGGGCGGGGACGGCCATGATCGCGCCCGTGCCGTACTCCATGAGCACGTAGTCGGAGACCCAGATCGGCAGCCGGTTGTCGTTCACCGGATTCGTGACGAACCGGCCCGTGGACACCCCGGTCTTCTCCTTCTCCGGGTCGGCGCGGTCGGCGGTTGAGCGGCCGGCCGAGTGGCGCACGTAGTCCAGCACCTCCTGCTCGTGGGGCGTCCCCTCGACGAGCTTGGGGACGAGCGAGTGCTCGGGCGCGAGGACGAAGAACGTCGCGCCGAAGAGCGTGTCCGGCCGCGTCGTGAAGACCGGGATGTCGACATCGAGCTCCTCGATGCGGAAGATCACCTCCGCGCCTTCGGAGCGCCCGATCCAGTTGCGCTGCATCGTCAGGACGCGCTCCGGCCACGACTCGAGGGTCTCCATGTCGTCGAGCAGCCGGTCGGCGTAGGCCGTGATGCGGAAGAACCACTGCTCGAGCGTCCGCGACTCGACCTCCCACCCGCAGCGCTCGCAGTGGCCGTCGATCACCTGCTCGTTGGCGAGAACCGTCTGGTCGTTCGGGCACCAGTTCACCAGCGCGCCCCTGCGATAGGCGAGGCCTGCCTCGAAGAACTTCAGAAAGAGCCACTGCGTCCAGTGGTAGTAGTCGGGCTCGGCGGTGGAGATCTCCCGGCTCCAGTCGATCGACCAGCCGAGGCGCTTCATCTGCTCCCGGATGGCTGCGATGTTCCGGTTCGTGACGTCGCGCGGGTGGCGGCCCTCGCGGATCGCGGCGTTCTCGGCCGGCAGGCCGAAGGCGTCGTAGCCGATCGGACGCAGGACGGTGAAGCCGCGCCGGCGCCGGATGTGCGCGACGACGTCGCCCAGTGTGTAGTTGAGCACGTGGCCCATGTGCAGCTCGCCCGAGGGGTACGGGAGCATCTCGAGGACGTACGTGTGCTCGTGCGGCGCGTCGCCCGGGGACGGATTCGTCACGACGAACGCCTTCTCGCGCTCCCATTCCGCTTGCCACTTGGCCTCAATGGCCTGTGGGTCGTAACGCTCGCTCACTTTTCGAGAGTATCGCTATGCTCGCGCCCGTGTCCGCTCCGGGCCGTCTGGTGTCGAAGCTCTGGGGAAGCGACCCCGAGCGGATGTGGCCGTGGGCCCGCTACCTCGTCGCGCCGACCACGATGTGGCTCGCGCCCTCCTACGGGTACGGACTCGAGCGCGTGCCGGAAACTGGCGGAGGCGTCGTCGCCGCCAATCACCTCTCCGCAATCGACCCGCCGCTCCTCGGCGCTCTGTCCCCCCGGACGATCTACTACATGGCGAAGGCCGAGCTCCTGGCGGTGCCGATCGTCGGCGACGCCCTCATGTGGACCGGCGCCTTTCCGGTGCGGCGCGGCGCGGGCGATCGGGAGTCCCTCCGCCTCGCGCGCCAGATCGCACGCGACGGCCATCTCGTCGGCGTCTTCGTCGAAGGGACGCGGCAGAAATTCGGCTACCCCGGAGAAGTCCTGCCCGGCGCGACGATGATCGCACTCCAGGAAGGCGTGCCGGTCGTCCCGTGCGGCATCTATTCCTTCGGATGGTCGCGGAAGAACCGGATGCCGTGCGCAGTGGTTTGGGGAGAGCCGATCGACCTCAGCCCGATTCCGAGGTCGGGCCGCGGCTACAGGCGCGCAGCCGAGATCGTCGGCGACGAGCTCCGCCACCTCTGGCGCCAGGCGGGCGAGGCGATCGCAGCCGGCTTTCCGGAGACGCTGCCGGACGGCGCGCGCCGCTCCGGGCCGGTCTACCCGCCGTCCCGAACCGTCGAGGCGATGCCAAGCTCCTCGACGAGCGTGAAGAAGGCCGCCGCGTAGGCCGAGCCGGCCGTTCGCTCGCGGACCTCGGTCCAGTCCACCTGCTCGCGGAGGCTCCTCGCGATCTGCATGACCGATCGGTAGTCGAGTGAGTTCTCGTCCAGCGCGAGGAGCTTCGTCACGAGCACATCCTCGAGGGTCATGACGAGCATGGGCTGCGCCTCGACCTCGACGAGCTCCGCCCGGCCCAGCACCTCGTCCGTGATCGCGACGCCGACGGGCGAGAAGATGATGTCGACGAGGATGTCCTCGTCGTACGCCTTGTAGAGCCAACCCTCGGGCGGTCGTTCGGCGCGCATGCCGAGCCGGGCGAGCACCTGCAGCGCCTCCTCCGCATCCTCGGGCTTGACCATCAGGTCGAGGTCGTGGTCCGACTCGGGCCCGCCGCGCACCCAGCAGGCGAGGCTCCCGCCCAACATGAACGGCACGCCTGCCTCCCGCAGTGCGCCGGCCGAGCGCTTGAGCGTCTCGAGCATGGCGGGGAACTCGTCGTTGGCCATCGTTGCGATGCGGGTACCCTCCAGCCCCGATTGAGCAAACGGGCCCCGGTCAGGATCGCCGCAGCGGGCGACGTGCATTGCAGCGAGGAGAACCGCGATGCGGTCGCGGCCGCCTTCGCGGCAATCGCGCCGGAGGTCGACGCGATCCTGCTCGCCGGCGACCTGACGACATACGGCGAGCCGGAGCAGGCCACCGTCCTCGCCGAGGCCTGCGCGCGCTTGCCCGTGCCTGTCGTCGCGGTGCTCGGCAACCACGACTGGCACGCGAACCGGGCGCCCGAGGTCGTGCAGGTGCTGGTGGAGGCGGGGATCGTCGTGCTCGACCGCGGCTGGAAGGTTCTCGAGTGCGCGGGGACGCGAATCGGCGTCGTCGGGACGAAGGGCTTCGTCGGCGGCTTCCCGGATTCGACGCTGACCGACTTCGGCGAGCCGACCATGCGCGCCGTCTACGCGGAGACGACGGCGGAGGTCGACGCGCTCGATCGCGGGCTCGCAGCGGTCGCGGACTGCCCGCTCCGGGTCGTGCTCCTCCACTACGCGCCGACCTCGTCCACCATCGAAGGCGAGCCGCCCGGAATCTGGGCGTTCCTCGGCAGCGACCGGCTGGCGCGCCCGATCGCCGACCACCGGCCGGACCTCGTGCTCCACGGGCACGGCCATGCGGGAACCTTCGAGGGGTTCATCGGCGCGATCCCGGTCTACAACGTGTCGATTCCCGTCATGGGACGGGATTTCTGGGTCTTCGAACTACGTGAAACGGACCACGATGTTTCCCCGGGTGAGGGCACCGGGGACAATCTTCGACGAAAGGAGGCCCATTGAGCATTCTGTGGATCATCCTCATCGTTATCCTGGTTCTCGCGCTCCTCGGCTTCTTCTCGCGCGGGTACTGGTAGGACCGAGACGCACTGAGAACGGGCCGCCTGGCCCTTGCCAGGCGGCCGCGCCTCGGGCACGGTGTCGGTATGCACCTGCCCGAGGTTTTCGTTCGCGCGGACGCATCCGGTTCGCTTCCCCGTCTCGGCGGGATGGCGCGGCCCGATGGAGTGATCGTCGTCAGCGAGCGTTTCTGGGCTTTCGCGCGCAGTAACGGCGAGCTGCTCGAGGGCCTGATGCCGCGGCCTCCCGCGGCTCTGCAGAGGGTCCCACTCGCGCGCGGGCTGGCGAAGCTGTGGATGTCGCTGGCGCCGCTCTTTCGGCGGAGCGGCGTCGCGCGCCGTGCGGAGCGGCCCATCCTGCTCGCGGCACTCGTCCTCCCCTTCCTCTTCGTCTTCCTGCCCTCGCCATTCGACGTCGTCGGCTGGATCGCGGTCATGGTCGGCCTCATCGCCTGGGTCTTTCGGGGCCGCACGCTGAACCTCCACGGCGCGGAGCATCGGGCGATCGCCGCGGTCGAGGAGCGCCGGCTCGAGGCGACCTGGGCAGGCGATGCGAAGCCGTCGCGCTTCTCGCTCCGCTGCGGTACGAACTTCGCCGCTCTCGTTCTGCCGGTGACGATCGTCGCGGAGCGCGCCTGGCCCTTCCCGGCGGCCCTCTGGACTCCCGCAGTGGTGACGGTCCTCTCGCTCGCGGTCACGATGGAGCTGTGGCGAGCGGTGCAGGACTCGACCCATCGCGGAGCCCGGGCGTTCCTTCTCCCCGGCCTCGGCCTTCAGCGCCTGACGACACGGGAACCGGTCCTGGACGAGACGCGGGTGGCACTTCGCGCTGTCTCGTCCGTGCTCGAGCGCGAGCTCGCCTGAGGGTTTCCTGAAGCAGGCGCCGCGCCGATACAGGCCTGGTGCGACCTTTCGCGCCCATCCTGGCCGCGCTCGCGGTTCCGCTCCTGGCCGTCGTGGCGCTGCAGCAGGAGCAACGGAACAACGAGCACCGGCTTGCCAAAGTGGCCAGCGAGATCGCCGGCCGCAATGTGGAAGTCCACTGCCCAGGCCTGCTCGAGCGGCTCGTCGACGTCTCCTCCAACGCCGGCACCGTCTTCTTCGACGAGACAGGCAGGCCCGCGAACTTCACCGACCTCGACGAGGAAACCTGCTCCACCCTCGACCGCTTCGCCGAGGGCAAGACCGGCCTCAAGGACGAAACGAAGGTCGCACGCGCCTTACATGTGCTCGCCCACGAGTCGTCCCACCTCGCCGGCGTTCGCGACGAAGCTGCGGCTGACTGCTACGGGCTGCAGCGGACCGCCGTCGTCGCCGAAGACCTCGGTGCGACTGCCGACGAGGCCGAGCGATTCGCGCGAATCGCTCTGGCCGAGCGCGCGGTCACCGCACCGGCCGACTATCGCTCGACCGAATGCCGAAACGGGGGTACGCTCGACCTCGCCCCGTGGTCTTCGGCTTGGCCCTGAGCGCTAGGTCAGCTCGACCCGGTCGATCGTGACGGCGTCGCGAGGCCGGTCGCTCGAGTCGCGATCGACCTCAGCGATCTCGTCGACGACATCCATTCCGGACGTGACGCGGCCGAACACCGTGTGCTTGCCGTCCAGCCACGGGGCGGCCTCGGTCGTGACGATGAAGAACTGACTTCCGTTCGTGTCGGGCCCACGATTCGCCATCGCCAGCGCGCCGCGCTCGACGCGGTGCTCGTTCTCCTCGTCTTCGAACTCGTATCCCGGCCCACCTGTCCCGTCGCCGCGAGGGCAGCCGCCCTGGATCATGAAGTCAGGGATGACGCGGTGGAACGTGATGCCGTCGTAGAAGCCGTCCTTCGAGAGCTTGACGAAATTGTCGACGGTCTTGGGCGCGTCGTCCTCGAAGAGCTCCAGCTCGATGGCGCCGTGATTGGTGTGCAGGGTGGCTTGGTTCATCGAGCCACCGTAGCGGAACCGCTCCTGTTCCCGCCGAAGGCGCCCTGTGAGCCGGCTCTGAGGCCCGCGAATGGAGCCAACGGGATTCGAACCCGTGACCTTCGCGCTGCCAGCGCGACGCTCTCCCAGCTGAGCTATGGCCCCGTGCTCGCTCAGTGTAGCGCCGAACTCGAAGTCGCTCGCCCATCGAATGTTTCTTCGCGGAACGTTTCCCTTGACCCGCCACGGGGGACGGAGAGGTCGTGGCCGACAAGACCGACTACAGCCCTGTCGTCGAAGAGAGCGGCGACGCCGAGAAGCGCCGGGAGCGGCGCAAGTGGGAAGCCTTCCTCTTCGGGGCGCACGCGTTCTGGATCTACGCGCTCGTCCTCGCAGCAATCGTCCTGCTCGTCATCTGGCTCGCCTGACTCGCGCTCGGCGAATGCCGACGCCGGCCAGGCGCCTAGTTCGCCGCGGCGAGCTCGACGGAGGGAACGTCGCCCCAGAGCTCCTCGAGGCGGTAGAAATCGCGCGCCTCGGGCGTGAACACGTGCAGGACGACGTCGAGGTAGTCGGCGAGGATCCACTTGGCCTCGCCACTCCCGTGCACGTTGCGCGGCGTGAGCTTGGCTTCCTTCTTCAGCCGTTCGTGCACCTCGTCGTAGATCGCCTTCGCCTGGCGCGTGTTGCCGCCTGTGGCGAGCACGAAGTAATCGGTGTAGCTGCACACCGGACGCATATCGAGAATGACGACGTCTCTCGCCAGCTTCTCCTGGGCGAGGTGGGCGATTCGGCGAGCTTGTTCGAGCGAATTCAGCGGGTCGAAAACTCCTCGATTACGACTCTCTCAGGGTATCACCGGTAAAGGCCGCCGCTCTCGATCTCGCGCGCGACCGCGACAGGGACGAGATCGTCGATGGGCTCTCCGCGCGCGATGCGCGCGCGGATGTCGGTGGCCGAGACTGGGACGGCGGGGATCTCGAAGAACTCGACGCGCTCGGGCCGCTCGAGCCCGGCGAGAACCTCCTCGATCGGCGCGCTGGGATACCCGGGACGCGTGGCCACCCCGAGGCGCACCGCCGCGAGGACGCCGTTCGGGTCCTTCCAGGAGAGAAAGCCCGCGAACTCGTCGGCACCGACAAGGAAGATCACATCGTCGAAGCGTCCTCCGCGTACCGCGTCCACGGTGTATGGATGCTCTTCCGGCACGATCTCGGCACCTGGCAGCGAGCCGAACGCGAGCTCCGCGAGCCGGAACCGGGTGGCGAAGTCGAGCTCGACTCCGCGGTGGCCGGGATCGACGACCACGAGCACGGCCAGGCGTTCGAGCCCGAAGTGGCGCAGCGCCGTTTGCGCGAGGGCCACGTGGCCGTTGTGCGGCGGATCGAAGGCGCCGCCGAAGAGGCCCGTCACTCGAACTCCACGGGGTCGCCCGGCTTCACGCCGGCGGCTCGAAGTTCCTCCTCCGTCGCGTCTCCGCGAACCCGGTAGCCGCGATCCGTGCGAAAGAGGCGAAAGGCACGGCGGCGCTCCGGCCGGGGCCGGTAGACGAGAAACTCGGAGAGCTCGTCCTCCACTGCAGGCTCGGGCGAGGCCTCGGGAATGAGCTCGAAGAGCGCACGCTCGAGCTCCTCGACGCCCGCCCCCGTCGCCGCGGAGACAGTGAGCACTGCAAGGACGCGCGTGTCGTCAGCTTCGAAGGTCGGCTGCCTCTCGACGAGGTCGGACTTGTTCAGGACGAGGATCTGCGGCCGTTCGTCGAGGCCAGCGCCGTAACCGTGCAGCTCCCGGTCGATCGCCGCGAAGCGCTCTTCGACGGCCTCGGTCCCATCGATGACGTGCAGGAGAAGCCGGGCGCGCTCCAGGTGAGCGAGGAACTCGTCGCCGAGGCCGACACCCTCATGAGCCCCCTCGAGCAGCCCCGGCACGTCGGCCACGGTGAGCTGCCGCCCATCCGGCGCGTCGACGGTGCCGAGCACGGGTGCGATCGTCGTGAAGGGATAGTCGGCCACCTTCGGCTTCGCGTTCGAGATGCGGCGCAGGAGCGAGGACTTGCCGGCATTGGGGAACCCGAGCAGCGCCGCATCCGCGAGGAGCTTCAGGCGTAATTCGACCGCAGCCTCCTCTCCGGGCCAGCCGACCTCGGCGATCCGCGGCGCCTGCTGCGTGGGCCGTGCGAACCGCCGGTTTCCGGCTCCGCCAGGGCCGCCGCGCGCGACAACGACCCGCGCCCCGGGCGAGGCGAGATCCGCGAGCAGGTGCTCGCCTTCGTCGAACACCTGCGTACCGACCGGGACGGCGAGCTCGACAGCGTCTCCGGTTGCGCCGTGCTTCGACTTGCCCCGGCCGTGGCCGCCGCGCTCACCCTGGAAACGGCGCTTGCGCTGAAAGTACGCGAGGTCCCGGAGATCGGTGTCTGCAACAAGGACGACGTCGCCGCCGTCGCCGCCGTCGCCGCCGTCCGGCCCGCCCTTGGGCACGTACTTCTCGCGCCGGAAGCTGAGCGCGCCGTCGCCGCCGCGGCCGCCTCGCACCTCGATGCGGGCGCGATCGTGGAAGATGGCTCCCCCTAGACCACGGTGACGATCCGGCCGGAGCCGTTCGTCTTGAACGCGACCTTGCCGTCGCGCGTCGCGAAAATCGTGTGGTCGCGGCCGAGACCGGTGCCTGGGCCGGAGCGGAAGCGCGTCCCGCGCTGGCGGACGACGATCATCCCCGCCTTGATCTCCTGGCCGTCGAAGATCTTGACACCGAGCCGTTTGGACTCGGAGTCGCGACCGTTCTTCGACGACCCCAATCCCTTCTTGTGCGCCATCTAATCCTCTGCCTTCTTCTTCGTGGTCGTGCTCGATGTCTTCTTCGCCGTCGTGGAGCGCGCGGCCTTCTTGCCGATCGACTGGATCTCGATCTTGGACAGCCGGCTGCGGTGTCCATTTCGTCTGCGGTAGCCGGTGCGGCGGCGGTGCTTGCCGACGATCACCTTCTCGCCGAGAACGTGCGCGGACACCTTCGCGGTCACCTGAGCACCCTTGAGGGCGTCGCCGAGCTTCGGATCGCCGTCGCCGCCGAGCATGATGAGGTCGGGGTGGAACGTCTTGCCCTCGTCGTGCGGAAGCCGATCGACGAGCAGCCGCTCGCCCTCGCGGACGCGGTACTGCTTGCCGCACAGGGCGATGATCGCGTAGCTGTCCGTTTTCGTGGCCATATCGTCAGACGAGCGGGCTCTCCTGGCCCGCTTCGGGTGGGGATTCTACCGGCTTGCGCTTGCGTCCGCGCCCTCCGCGCGTCCCGCGCCGCGTCTTCTTTTTCTTGACCTCGGTCGCCGGCTCGTCGCCGTTCTTCTCGGCTGTAGGCGCCTCCTCGGCGGCCGCGTCCTCGGCGGGCGCTTCCGCAGCAGCGGCGGTCTCGGTCTTCTTCTTGCGGCCGCGGCCGCCGCGAGTTCCACGCCGGGTCTTCTTCTTCGGCTTCTCTTCGGCGGGCGCGTCCCCGGCAGGCCCGTCCCCGTTCGGGCTCTCTTCGTCGGCGATCACGGCCTTGGCCGTCGTCTTGGCGACGTTCTCGATCCTGATGCGGACGTTCTCACCCACGCGGCCGGCGCCGTCGCTCACGGTGACGACGTAGCCGTCCACACGCGCGATCGCGTCCGTGTCCGAGTGCTGGTGCGCTTCCTCGAGCTCGACGTCGAGCTCCTGGCCGCGCTCGACGGGCAGCGCCTGCGGCTCGACTTCCTCGGCTGCGCCCTCCTCGAGGACCACGAAGTGGTCGTGAGAAGCCCGCTGCCGGCCTTTGATCTGCAGGCTCCGGCCTGTCTCCTTCTCCAGCTCGGCGAGCCGGGCCGCGCCCGGGCCGATCAGCATCGTGGCGACCTGCGAGTTCAGCTCGATGTGGAAAGCCTTGCTCTTCGACTGGGCGATGAGGCGGCGGATGCGGCGCTCGGCGTCGACCGCATGCGTCTCCATGGAGACGACGACACCGTCGCCCTTGCACGCCGCGCAGACGTTCGTGAGTATCTCGCGCGGCCCATCCGTGACGTTCTGGCGCGTCATCTCGACGAGCCCGAGCGGCGAGATCTCGACGACGTAGGTCTTCGTTCGGTCTCGCTCCAGCTCGCGCTCGAGGGCCTCCTCGACGAGGTGGCGGTTCTTCGGATTGGCCATGTCGATGAAGTCGATGACGATGATCCCGCCGACGTCCCGGAGGCGGAGCTGGCGAACGACCTCGCCGACCGCCTCGAGGTTGTTCTTGGTGATCGTGTCCTCGAGACGCCCGCCGCTCGCGCGGCCGCGCGAGCCCACAAAGCGGCCGGTGTTCACGTCGACGACCGTGAACGCCTCGGCGTAATCGAAGATGAGGTAACCGCCGGAGGGAAGGTCGACGCGGCGGTTGAGCGTCGAGCGCACCGCCTCGTCCACGCCGTAGCGCTCCATCAGCGGCTCCTTGCCCGTGTACCGCTCGACGCGGGCGGCGAGCTCCGGCGACGTGCGCTTCAGATAGCCGACGATCCGCCGATAGGTGCGCTCGTGGTCGACGAGGACGCGCTCGAAGTCCCGGATGAAGAGGTCGCGGATGATCCGGAGCGGCAGCTCGGACTCCTGATAGACGAGCGACGGTGCCTCGGCGCGCTTGGCGCGCCCCTGAATGGTCGACCAGAGCTTCTGCAGGAGGGCCAGGTCGCCTTCGAGCTCCTCCTTGGATGCGCCCTCGGCCGCGGTGCGAACGATGAGGCCGCCATCCGGAAGATCGAGCTCTTTGCAGATCGCCTTCAGGCGCTCCCGCTCCTCGTCTTCGAGCCTGCGCGAGACGCCGATGCCGTCGCCGTAAGGGACGAACACGAGGAAGCGCCCGGGGAGCGAGATCTCGGTGGTCAGCCGGGCCCCCTTCGTGCCCATCGGGTCCTTGACCGCCTGGACGAGCACCTCCTGGCCGCGCTCGATCAGCTCCTGGATTCGGCGTCCGTGCTTCGGCTTGCCCTCGAGCTCGGGGACGACGATCTCGTCGACGTACAGGAAGCCGTTCTTCTCGAGCCCGATGTCGACGAACGAGGCCTCCATTCCAGGGAGGACGTTGTCGACGACTCCCTTGTAGACGTTCCCTGCAACGGAGCGGTGCGACGGGCGGCCGAGGTAGACCTCGACGGCGACGTCGTCCTCGAGAACCGCCACCCGCTGCTCGGTCACCTCGACGGAGACAAGGATCTCCTTCTTGACCTTCGGGAGCGCCGAGCGCTTCGCAGTCTGCGTGCGCCTGCGGCGGGGCTTCGCGGCCTCCTCACCGTCCTTGGCCTTCTTTTTCTGCGGCTGCCGCGGCTTCGGGTTGGCCTTGGTCTCGGCCTTCGCCTCGCTCTTCGCGCCGGCCTCGGCAGTCGCTTCTACCTTCTTCTTGCTGCGTCCGCGCCCGCCGCGTGTTCCCCGGCGCCGGCGCGGCTTCGGCTTGTCAGCCTGTTCGTCTTCCTTGGAGGGTGAGACCTCCTCGAGCGCTTCCGGAGCGGCCGCCTCGACGGGCGCCGCCTCCTCGGTGCGCGTGTTCCTGCGAAAGAATCGCACGTTCGAAATCTCCTTTCGGGCGCACGCCGGAGTCCGCGCATGCCAGCGCGGGCGATCTCAGCGTGTCTGCCACAAATCTCATTTGTCGTGGCGCGGAATCCCGCTCGCCCGATCTGGGCTCGGTTCTCCCTGCGCGTACCCTCTCAGGGTAGCAGGAGCCTCGCGGCGGCCAGGCTACGCGGCTGCGGGACGAAGCTGGGCTTGCTTTCGCTTGACGGCTCGGAGGCGCTGGCTGAGCCGGGCCCAGGCCCAGGGCTCGATCTCGTGATAGCGGCCGGACCCGATCTCGGCCCTGGTGACCTCCAGGTACTCGAACCAGGCGTCGGCCTCCTCGATTGCCAGTGCCTCGTGTGCCGGCAACAGCTGCTCTGCGCTCATGCGCGGGAAGGCTAGGACCTGGACCGGACGGCATCGGCCGCGCGGGCGAGCCCGGCGGCGGCGCCTTGCTCGAAATAGGCCACCGCGGCCTTTCCGAGCGCCCTCGTGCCCACGTACGCAACGCCGCCCTTGATCGCCCAGCCCAGACCCGGAATGACACCGAGCGCTTCCCGCGCCAGCGTGCGGAAGCCGAGCCCGGCACCGACGACGGCGAGAATCTCGGGGATGCGCTCGCGGTCGATCTCCTGTCCATGGGCGGCGGCGATCCGGAAGACCATGCGCAGCTGGTTGAGCGTCAGCACCGGGAAGTCCGCTCCCGGGATGAAGATGGCGACGCCGAGCACGCCGTTCTGGCGCGAGAAGCGCCGCACGATCGCCTCGACGACGGCCTCGCGGATGACGGGGAGGCGGGCTGCGAGCCCGTAGCCGTTCTCCTCCGTCAGGGAGGCGACGAGCTCGGCCACGCGGGCGACCGGGGCAGGGTGGCCCGGCGGGACCGCGATCACGCTCGTCGCGGGCACGTAGGGAACGTCGAGCGGCTGCCCGGCGGCGCCCTCGAGCACGCAGATGACGTCGACGTCGTTGCGGTCCGCCAGCTTCAGCACGCTCTCGTCCTCGTCGCTCGGGCGCTCGCCCTCGATGGCGTAGACGAGGAGAGAGGCCCCCTGCAGGTCGTAGCGCGCGACGTCCTTGCCGGAGAGGTCGCGGATCGCGTTCGGGTCGCCTCCTGCAGTGAGCTCCTCGACGAGGCGGGAGGCTGGGCCTGCAGCGCCGGCGACGACGAGCGGCTGCAGGTCCTCGGCGGCGGTCTTGATCTCCTTGACGACGCCGTAGACGGCAGCTGGGTGCAACGGCAGTCGGCGCATCGCCCTGAACTTACCTTCGGCCGGCCAGGCGGCCGCGGATGTGGATCGCCTCGAGGATCCCGATCATGAGGAGCGTTGTGATCATCGAGCTGCCTCCGAAGCTGACGAACGGCAGCGGAATGCCGGTCACGGGCGCGATCCCGATCGTCATGCCCACGTTCACGAAGATCTGGAACAGGAACGAGAAGACGATCGCTCCGGCGACGGCGGACGTGTAGAGACTGGGCGCGAGCGCGACGATCTTGATCCCGCGCCAGGCGATGAGCGCGTAGAGAAGCAGGAGGATCGCCGCCCCGAGGAAGCCCCGCTGCTCGGCGAGGGACGAGAAGATGAAGTCGGTGTTGTGCTCCGGGAGGTAGTTCATGTTGGTCTGGCTCGCGCCCGCCACACCGCGGCCGTCGATGCCTCCCGAGCCGACCGCCGTGATCGACTGGTTCACGTTGTAGGTCGTCCCGCTCGGGTCCACGTCGGGGTGGACGAAGCCGACCAGGCGATCCTTCTGGTACGGGTCGAGTACCTCCACGCCGGCCGCCGGCAGGAACCAGAGCACGGACAGCGAGACGAGCGCCGTGGCGATCGCGATCCCGGCGAGCTGCCTCCACGGCATCCCGCTGAAGAAGAGGACCGCGAGGAGGCCCGCGCCGTAGATCAGCGTCGATCCGAAGTCGGGCTCCTTGAAGACGAGCACCATCGGGACGGCGGCGAGACCGACTGCGCCCCACGCCGTCCGCCAGCCCGCGTCGCCCCGGATGCGGTTCGTGACGAAGGCGGCGAGGAAGAGAATCAGGAGGATCTTTCCGAGCTCGGAAGGCTGGAAGCGAAAGGACCCGAGCTCGATCCAGCGCTTGGAGCCGCGGACGTCGTCCCCGACGACGAGGACGAGCAGAAGCAGCGAAACGGCGACCGCGTAGAGCGCCCTGCCGTAGCGTCGGTAGTGATCCGGATCGACCGCGGTCACGACCACAGCGAGGATCGCGCCAACCGCGATGTAGACCTCCTGGCGCGAGACGAAGTAGTTCGGGTCGCCGGGGACGTCGTTCCGCGTCACCGCCGTCAGCACCCACGTCCCGTACGCGATCACCGCGGCAACCGCCGCGAGAAGCAGGTAGTCCAAATGACGGAGGAAAGCCCCGACCTCGGAGCCGACGTGCGCGCGGTGCGCGCGGGTCTCGCGGGCGATGGTCGCCATCAGCGGTCCACCGCCACTAGTCCGAGTTCCCCACGGAGGCGCTGAACGTGCTCGGATCGACCTTGAAGTACTTCTGGAAAACCTGAAGGGCGACGGGCGCCGCGACGACACCGCCGTGGCCGCCGTTTTCGATCATGGCGCAGACGACGAGTTTGGGCTTGGCATAAGGGCCGTAGCCGCACCACCACGCCTGGTCCTGTAGGCCCTGGAAGCCGGGCAGCCGCACGAACTTCTCGGCGGTTCCGGTCTTCCCTGCGATCTCCACCGGGAACGATCCGAAGATCCCGGCGGATGTGCCGTAGTTCGCATGCGTCGCGTCGTAGAGACCCTGGTCCACGGTGCGGATGTTGTTCGGGTTCAGGCCGACGTCTTTCGGGGGCTTCGGGTTGAACTGGCGCAGGATCGCCGGCGGCTGCCCCTGCGTAGCCGGCTCCTCCACCGATTTGACGATGTGGGGCTCGACGAGCTTGCCGCCGTTGGCGAGCAGCGCGTAGAAGCGCGCCATCTGGATGGGAGTGACGAGCACGTCGCCCTGTCCGATGCCGAGCTGGACGGAGTCACCCGAAGTCCAGATCTTGTCGATCTCCGTCTTGAAGTACCGGCGCCGCCAGGCTGGGGTCGGGATGAGCCCAGCCTCTTCGGGGCCCACGTCGACGCCCGTCTTCGCTCCGAAGCCCATCGCGCGCGCCCACTTCTGAAGCGGCGAATCCGTGCGGTTGTAGAACCGAAGGGCGACTTGGTAGAAGTAGGTGTCGCAGGACGCCGCGAGTGCCGTCGTGAGCGTCATCGGCTCGTTGGCGTAGGGATCCCAGTTCGTGAAGGTCTGGCCGTCCACGACCTCCTTCGGCGTGCACTGGATGAGCTCGTCAGGCGAGAGCACCCCGGTCTCGAGCGCCGCAAGCGCGGTCACGGGCTTGAACGTCGAGCCCGGCGGATAGAGGCCCGAGACCGCGCGGTCGAGGGTCGGGTGGTTGGCAACCGGTTCGGCCAGCCTCTTCAGATCTTTCCGGGACACGCGTCCCGTGTAGATGGACGGGTCGAAGCTCGGATTCGACGCGAGCGCGAGGATCTCGCCGGAGTTCGGGTCCATCGCGACGAGGGCGCCGCCGTCCGCGGCCCACTTTCCGTCCTCGTGAGCGAGCCGGACGCCGTAGTTGAGCGCGTCCTCGGCGGTCTTCTGCAGCCCCGCGTCGAGCGTGAGCCGCACGTTGTCGCCGGCCTCCGGGAGCTGCTGGAACTGGCGTGCGCTCGTCACCCGGCCGAGCGCGTCGACGAAGACGCGCCCGATCCCGGGCAGGCCGCGGAGATAGGTGTCGTAGGCGGACTCGATCCCGGTCTGGCCGATCTTGTCGCCGGCCGCGTATCCCTCGCCCTTGGCAGCGTCGAGCTGCTGCTGGGAGATCTCACTCACGTAGCCGAGACTCTGCGCCGCGATGCCGCCCTGGTCGTAGTGGCGCTGGTAGGTCTGGTTGATCTGGACGCCGGGGAAGTCGTTCTGATGCTCGAGGAGGAAGTTGATCTTCTCCTCGTTCACGCTCTCTTTGAGCGTCACCGGGGTGAGGAGGTCCTCCTTGCGGGCCGCGAGGTCTGCCTTGATCTCCCGGTAGGGGACGCCGAGGAGGCGCGCCAGCCGGTGGAGGACGAACTGCTGCCGCTCCGGAGTCGCCTGGTCGAAGGCCGCGGGCCAGAGCTGCACCGCCGTTCCCGGCTTGTTGGAGACGAGGACGACGCCGTTTCGGTCGAGGATCGAGCCGCGCGGCGCGGGCGCGCGGAACGTCCGCACCTGGTTGTTCTTGGCGACTTCGAGGTATCGGTCGCCGGAGATGACCTGCAGCGCCCAGAGCCGGAAGAAGAGCGCGCAGAAGATGGTCACCGCGACGACGCCGAGAATGGCGATGCGGATCGCCGCCTGCGGGGTGACGCGATACGGCTCCTCCACCCGGGGGTCGGGCGGAAGGAACCCGCGCGGGAGATTGGCGCTCGGGCTAGACAACCGGCACGGCCTCCCTCCGCTCGCGCGGCGAGACCGGGAAGAGCCGGCGGCAGAGCCCGTAGAGCGGGTAGGCGAGGAGCAGGTTGAGGGCCAGGGTCGGCAGGAGCATCCCGATGAAGAACTCCGACGCCGACACCGTCTCGCCCAGCATGAAATGGAGGACGGCCGAGCCGAGTCCGACGCCGATCGTCCCGATCGTGACGGCGAGGAGCGCCGGATGCGCGGACGACTTCTTCGTCACCTCCCCCAGCCGGCCGGCGAAGTAGCCCGCGAGCGTGAGGAGGAGCGAGGTCAGGCCGAGCGTCTGAAAGGAGGCGATGTCCAGCACGAGGCCCGCCCAGAAGCCGGCAGCCGCCCCGAAGCCCGGGCCGCGCAGGAGCGCGACGGAGATGACGAGCACGAGCAGGAGATCCGGGTGCCCTGAGCCGACCTGGATGTTCGACGTCACGGAGACCTGCACGAGCGCCGCCAAGAGGAGCAGGAGGCCTGCCTTGAGAGCGTCGGCGGTCACTTCGGGCGTGCGGTGGGAACCAGGACGACGACATCGGAGAGCGAGTCGAAGTTGACGAGCGGCGCCACCTGGATGCGCTTGTAGAGATCCACGTCCTGCTGGCCGACGGACTTCACGGTCCCGATCGGAATCCCGCGCGGGTAGAGCGACTCGAGCTGTCCGCTTCGCCAGCCGGCAGTGATGACGAGATCGCCCTCCTTCACCATCGCGTCCTTGCCGACCCGGTCGAGGATGAGCGCGGACGGATCGCTCGGGCCGTGGCGGACGATGCCCGCGGCGCCGCTCTCGAGAACCATCGCCGAGACGGCGCTGGACTGGTCCGTGAGCATCGTCACCTGCGCCCCGTTCGACGTCACGTCCGTCACGAGGCCGACGAGTCCCTCCTCCGTCACGACCGGGTCGTTCCGCTCGATGCCGGAACCGGTTCCGGCCGCGATCAGCATCTCCTGGTCGTACGCGGTCGGGGGCCTGGCGACCACCGTCGTCGCGACGCCGCGGTAGTTCTCGGGGAAGCGTGGGCCGTCGATGTACCCGAGCAGCTCCTGCAGGCGCTTGTTCTCCTGCGCCGCGGTCTGCTCGGCGATCACCTGCCGGCGAAGGTCCTCGACCTGCTTCTTCAGCTTCGCGTTCTCGGACTTCGCGCCGAGCAGGTCGGAAGCCCAGCCGTAGGCGTCCTTGAACGGGCGCGCGACGCGCTCACCGGCGACCTCGAAGGGCATGGCCACGGAGACGCCGATCCGCTGGGCACCGTGCAGCGTCCCTCCTTCGGACTCGCGGAAGTAGACCGTGACCAGAGCGATGGACACGAGGACGAGCGCGACGGCAACCAACCGAGCCCGGAGGGCACGGCTCGTGCGAGGGTAGGAGCCTTCCGACCGTCGGACGTGTGCGTCCAGGACGGGAAGCCGTGCTGTGCGTTGCCGTGGCACGGGAGCCAACAGTGTAAAGCCTTGTGCGGAGCGAGAGGCCGGTTGCCTAGCGGCGGCGGCCGTTGCGGTTTCTGGCCTTCGCGGCGCGGTGGATGACCTCGAATTCCTCGAGGCTCTTCCCCGATCCGACGGCGACGCACGTGAGCGGCGACTCCGCGAGCTGCACCGGCATCTGGGTCTCCTCCCGGAGACGGTCCTCGAGGCCGTCGAGCAGCGAGCCGCCGCCGGCGAGGACGATGCCGCGGTCCATGATGTCCGCCGCGAGCTCTGGCGGCGTCTTGTCCAGGGTGGACTTGATCGCGTCCAGGATCTGGCCGACGGGCTCGTCGAGCGCGCGCCGGACCTCCTCCGAGGTGATCACGATGGTCTTCGGCAGGCCGGTGAGCATGTCGCGGCCGCGCACTTCGGCCTGAACCTCCTCGGGCAGCTCCCAGGCCGAGCCGATCTCGAGCTTCAATTCCTCGGCCGTCTGCTGGCCGATGAGGAGCTTGTACTCCTTCTTGATGTGGCTCATGATCGCCTCGTCCATCTCGTCTCCGCCGACGCGGATGGACTGCGAGACGACGATGCCGCCGAGCGAGATGACCGCGACCTCGGTCGTGCCGCCGCCGATGTCCACGATCATGTTCCCCGTCGGCTCGGAGACGGGCAGGCCGGCGCCGATCGCCGCCGCCATCGGCTCCTCGATCAGGTAGGCCTGCCTTGCCCCGGCTGAGAGCGTCGCCTCCTCGACGGCGCGCTTCTCCACGCCGGTCACGCCGCTCGGCACGCAGACCACGACGCGCGGGTGCGCGAAGCGGTTGTGGTGCACCTTCTGAATGAAGTGCCGAAGCATCTGCTCGGTCACGTCGAAGTCCGCGATGACCCCGTCCTTCAAGGGCCGGATGGCCGAGATCGTCCCGGGCGTCCGGCCGAGCATTCGCTTGGCCTCGATGCCGACTGCATGCACCTCACCCGTGCGTTGGTCGATCGCGACCACCGACGGCTCGGAGAGCACGATGCCGCGACCGCGCACGTAGACCAACGTGTTCGCGGTGCCGAGATCGACGGCCATCTCGCGCCCGCCGAACCCGCTCAGGTACCCCCAGAGCGTCATAGAGCGGACAAGTGTAGAGCAGTGCCGCTGCTACCCGAAGCCATAAACGCCTGCAAACCGTTCGGAGAGGAGCTTGACGAGCAGGGCAGCGGGAAGGCCGACGACGTTGAGGTAGTCGCCGTCGATCCGCTCGACGAGGCTCCCGCCGAGGCCCTGGATGGCGTAGCCGCCGGCACGCCCCTCCCACTCCCCCGACCCGACATACGCGGCTAGGTCGCGGGGCGTGAGCGCACGGAAGGAGACGCGAGTCACCTCGTGCTCGACGACGTCCCAGCCCGGCGTGCGCACACAGAGCCCGGACACGACCTCGTGCGTGCGGCCGCCCAGGGCGTCCAGCATCTCCTCCGCCTCCTCCGGGCCCGCGGGCTTTCCGAAGACGCGGCCGGCGAGATGGACTGCCGTGTCGACGCCGAGCACCGGCCGCTCGTCCGGTTGCCCGATCGACCGAGCCTTCCCTGCGGCGTGCTCGCGCACGAGCGCGAGGGGGTCCGCGTCCGGCGGGTCGTGCTCCTCGTACAGCGGCTCGGCGAGCTCGAAGGGAATGCCGAGCTGGGTGAGGATCGCCCGCCGCTGCGGCGAGGTCGAGACGAGGAGAAGGGGAGGTGCCGGCGGGACGCTCATGGGCGCTTGCGAGCCACCCAGATCTCCTCGGACGGCCAGCGCCGCGCCCAGTCGCGGTCGGGCAGCGCGGCGAACCGGTGCGGCTCTCCTTCGGAGGGCGCCTGGATCTCGATGAGGTTCTCGACGGTGAAACCGTTCGCGCGCAGGAGGCGGATCCAGTCGCCGTAGCCGAGGTGAAACTCGATGCCGCCCGACCCGTCCCATTCGAAGCGGTGCATGCCGAAGTACGGCCGCAGCAGCTCGCGGCCCGGAGACAGCTCCTCGTCGGGCGAGCAGAGGATCATCACCGTGCCGTTCACGAGGAAGACGAGCCAGCCACTCGGCCGGAGCAGGCGCGCGGCCTCCGGGATCCAGCGGTACGGGTCGGCCCAGATGGAGGCGCCGTACTCGGAGATTGCGAGGTCGAAGCTCCCGTCCGGAAAGGGAACCTCCTCGGCGCTCGCCTCGTGGAGCGGAAAGTCGAGGCCGAACTCGGATTGCATGCGCCTCGCGGTCTCGAGCTGGGCCGGGGTGACGTCGATCCCGACCGGCCGCGCGCCGCGTCGCGCGAGCCAAGCGGAGATGTACCCCGTCCCGCACCCGAGCTCGACCACGTCCATTCCGGCAACGTCCGGAAGAGCCCGGAGCTCCGACTCCGGAACGTTCCAGACGCCCCAGGTGAACTCGCTTCCCCACGCACGCGGCGCCCATTCCGCGAAGTCGGAGGCGAACTCCGTCCAGACCTCCCTGTTTCGCTCGACGTGGCTCATGCTTCCCTGCGGGCGATCCATATCTGCTCCATGGGCCAGCGCCGGGCCCACTCCGTGTCCTCGGCCGTCCGGTAGGTCGACTCGGCGCCGTCCGGTGGCTGGATCTCGCGCAGATCTTCGAGCTCGAAGCCGCTGGCGCGGAAGAGACGGATCCACTCGCCGTATGGAAGCTCGAACTGCACCGGCCCGTCCGGACCCTCCACACGGTGCAGCCCGAAGTAGTCGCGCTGGAGCACCGGCTCCATGCGGTCGGCGCACTCGTTCCAGCACATGATCTCGAACGGCGTCGAGCCGCTGAAGGCGAGGACGCCTCCGGGCCGGAGGAGCCGAGCCGCCTCGGGCACCCACGTGTAGGGATCGGCGAAGCGATTCGCGCCGTGGTCAGCGAAGACGATGTCGAAGCTCGCGTCGGGAAGGGGGATGCTCTCGGCCGCTGTGTGGACCAGCGGGAAGTCGAGGCCCGCAATCGCAAGGGCCTGCCGCGCGTGCTCGAGCTGTCGTTCCGAGTTGTCGATCCCGACCGGCCTCGCCCCGAGCCTCGCCAGCAGGATCGACCACTGCGCGGCGCCGCAGCCGAGCTCGAGCACGTCCTTTCCTTTCACGTCGCCGAGAATCCGGAGCTCACTCTCGGGAAGCTGCCAGAGGCCCCAGCGCGGCTCGGGCCGCCCGATGTGGTCCCGGTGGAGCTCCTGGTAGGAGTCCGATTCTCGATCCCAGAACGCGCGGTTGCGCTCGAAGTCAGACAAGCTCTGAGTCGGCGAACCAGAGCCCGATCTCGCGCTTCGCCGACTCCGGCGAGTCGGAACCGTGCACGAGGTTGTCCGGCATCGCCAGCGCGAGGTCGCCGCGGATCGTTCCCGGAGCCGCGTCGACCGGGTTCGTCGCGCCCATCGTCGTCCGCACGACCTTGATCGCGCCCTCACCTTCGAGCACGAGGGCAAGGGTCGGCGCCGACGTTATGAACTCCACGAGCTCGCCGAAAAAGGGCTTCTCGGTGTGCTCGGCGTAGTGCTCCTCGGCCAGCTGGGTGTCCACCTGCACGAGCTTCGCCGCCCTCACGGTCAGGCCCCGGCCCTCGAAGCGCGCAAGGATCTCGCCCGCGAGCCGGCGCTGCATTGCGTCAGGCTTGATGAGAACCAGGGTCTGCTCGGCCACGGCCGAGAAACCCTAGAGATTTTCGACGGCCCGGGGAGACTCCACAGGGGTCTCGCAGTACGGGCAAACCTGCCAGAGCGGCTCGAGCGGCGCCTTGCAGCGGCGGCAGGCCTCTTTCAGCTTCGTCGTGCAGACGGGGCAGGCGAGGAAAGTGGGCTCGACGACGGCGCGACATACCGGGCAGCGTTCGGCCTGGCCGAGCGACTCCTCCATCGCCTTGATCTCGAGCTCGCGCTCGCGCACCTCCTCCAAGTACTCGGGCGGGCGGAAGAACATGTAGAGCAGGGGCCCGAGGAACGGCGGGAAGATGCCGAGCGCGACGGCCATGGCGAGAAGCCACGGATCCTCGATGCGACGGCGCGCGTCCTTGTACACCCAGAACGCGGAGGCGAGCCAGAAGACGACGAGGAAAAAGAAGAAGACGTTCCTGACGACGAGCCAGACGTCCGAGTCGAAGAAGTCCTTGAAGCCCCCGAACAGGTCGCTGTTGGAATCGGTCGTCGTCTGAGCCAGAAGTTGCATCGCCGTCACAGCAGGATCTTTCCTACGAGCCACCCTGCGCCAAACGAGAGCGCGACGATCGCCACGAGGACGATTGCAGCGAGCACGAAGACGCTGAGCCGCTCACCAACGCCGCTCATGGTACGGGAGCGTGCGGTCGGACGAAGGCCAGATCGGCGAGGAGATAGAGGGACCCCGTGACGAAGACGGCCCCGTCGGCTCCTGCGAGGTCCCGGGCCCTGGCGACCGCGCTCTCCGGGCCGGCGACCCTCTCCACGACCGCGAAAAACCGTTCCGCCCGCCGGGCCAGCTCGTCGGCGGCGAGCGCGCGGGAGTTCGTCGACTGCGTCGCGACGAAGGTCTCGCCGAGCGCCGCCAGCGCCGCGAGCATCCCGTCCACGTCCTTGTCAGCGAGGATGGACGCGACGACGACGTAGCGGCGCGCCGGCAAGCGCGCGAGCACGTAACCGACTCCAGCAAGATTGTGCGCGCCGTCCCAGATCTCGACCGGAGCCTCCCCCACTCGTTCCAGGCGCCCGGGGATTGCCAGGGCCTCCGCCGGGTGCGAGTCGACCGGGACGCCGAGGAACGACTCGGCCGCGGCGACCGCGAGCGCGAGGTTGCTCCTGCCTGTGACGACCACGGCCGCGGCGCCGGCCTCGCGCGCCGCACTCTCCCACTCGGGCTCTCCGAGCACGGCCGTCGCGCCCGGCCGCAACACCGCGAGCTTCTCGCGGGCGATTTCCTCCCGCGTGTCGCCGAGCACGTCGGTGTGCTCGAGGTCGACGTTCGTCAGGACGACGACCGGCGCGTCGAGCACGTTCGTCGCGTCGAGACGGCCGCCGAGCCCGGCCTCGACCACCGCCACGTTGACCCCGGCCGCCGCGAACTCGGCGAGGGCGGCAGCGGTGAGCACCTCGAACTGCGTCGCTCCGATGTCCTCCGCGGCGGCCCGCACGCGCCCGAGCGCGGACTCCAGGCCGACCGGCTCGCCGTTCACCAGGACGCGCTCGTGCCAGCCGGTGACATGCGGGGACGTGTACGCGCCCACCGACTTGCCCGCGCCGGCGAGGAGCGCGGCGCACATCCGCGTGGTCGTCGTCTTGCCGTTCGTACCGACGACGTGGATCGCCGGAAAAGTGTTCTGAGGGTCGCCGAGGCCGGCGAGGAGCCGCTGCATCCGCCCGAGCCCGAACTCCTCCGGCCACGGAGAGAGCGACTCGACCCAGTGGAGATGGTTGTCAGCCGCCGAGGGCATCGAGCTCGCGCCGGTAGCGCTCGAGCTTCTCCCGCTCGCCGGCGACGACATCCTCGGGCGCGTTCGCGACGAAGCGGTCGTTCGAGAGCATCCCCTCCGCTCTGGCGATCTCCTTGCGCAGTCGCTCGCGCTCCGCGTCCGCATTCCCGTTCGCCTGCACCCGGTCCGGCCTCACGACTGCGTCGAAGATCCGCTTCTCCTCGCCCTCGAGCTCGGCGAGCACGCCGCTGCGCCTGAAGATCGCCGCTGCGTCCTGGACGCGGTCCAGAGACTCGACGTCGCCGGCGAAGCGGTCGTCGGCCTTCGGCCAGGGAGCGGCGATCAGCTTCGTCTCCCGATCCGGCAGGTTCGACCAGATCTCCTCGGTCACGTGCGGCATGACCGGATGGAGGAGCTCGAGCAAACGCTCCAGAGCGCCGAGCGCGGTCGCGGCCGCAGCCTCGTCCGTTTCGTAGAGCCGCGGCTTGATCGCCTCCGCGTACCAGTCGCAGAAATCGTCGAACGTGAGCCGGTAGAGCGACTGCACCGCATGCGAGAAGTCGAAGACGGCGAGGTCCGCCTCGACCTCGGCGCGGACGGCGTCGAGGCGCGCGAGGATCCAGCGCTCCTCGGTGTCCTGCGGCTCCAGCGCGGGGGCAACGCCTTCGGCGTTCGTGAGGATGAGGCGGCTGACGTTCCAGAGCTTGTTCGCAAGCTTGCGTCCCTCCTCGACGGCCCCATAGGAGAAGCGCACGTCCTGCGTCGAGGACATCTTCAGGAGCCCGTAGCGCGTCGCGTCAGCGCCGTGCTCTGCGATCACGTCGAGGGGGTCGATGCCGGTGCCAAGACTCTTCGACATGCGCCGCCCGTCGGGCGCGAGCACCGTGGAGTGGATGATCACGTCCTCGAAGGGGATCTCGCCCATGAGCTCGAGGCCGGAGAAGATCATCCGGTTCTCCCACAGGCGGATGATCTCGCGCGCAGTCGTGTTGAGGTCGCCGGGGTAGTAGGTGCGAAGGTCGAGCGTGTCGTCCGGCCAGCCGAGGGTCGCGAAAGGCCAGAGCGCGGACGAGAACCACGTGTCGAGCACGTCGCTCTCGCGGTGCAGCTCGGTGGACCCACACTTGGCGCAGGCATCCGGCTCGGTCTCGGCAACGGTCTCGTGCCCGTCCGGGCAGTACCAGACCGGGAGCTGGTGGCCCCACCAGAGCTGGCGGGAGATGTTCCAGTCCGGCGCGTTCTCCAGCGAGTCGGTGGCGAACCGGTGCTGCGACTCCGGGTGGTAGACGACCTTCCGCTCGCCGAGGGCGGCGAGCGCGGGCTTCTTCAGCTCCGCCATCGAGCACCACCACTGGAGGGAGACGAGCGGCTCGATCCGCGACTCGCAGCGCTCGCAGAGCGCGACAGAGTGGCGGTAGGTCTCGCGCTTCTCGAGCAGCCCTCGCTCCTTCGCCCACGCGACGATCCGCTCCCCCGCCTCGTCCTGCGTGAGCCGGGCCAGGTCGCCCGCCTCGTCGTTGAGCCGGCCGTCGGACCCGATCACCGTCGGCTCGGGCAGGCCGTGCCGCCGGCCGATCTCGAAGTCGAGTGGATCGTGACCGGGCGTCACCTTGAGCGCGCCGGTTCCGAAGTCGGGGTCGACGGCCTCGTCGGCGATCACGGGGACGCGCCGTTCCACGTAGGGGACGACCACCTCCTTGCCGACGACCTCCCTGTAGCGGTCGTCGTCCGGATTGACCGCGACCGCGACGTCGCCGGGGATGGTCGCCGGCCGCGCCGTTGCGACGGTCACCCCGCCCTCTCCGTCGACGAAGGGATACGTGAAGTACGACAGCGCGTCGTCACGCTCGACGTGCACGAGCTCGAGATCGGAGAGGGACGTCTCGTGGAACGGGCACCAGTTGATGATGCGGTTGTCGCGGTAGATCCAGCCCTTCTCGTACAGGTGCACGAAGAAGCGAATGACGGCGCGCGAGTACTCCGGGTCCATCGTGAAGCGCTCGCGGCGGTAGTCGAGCGAGGCGCCCATGCGGCGGAACTGGGTCATGATCTTGCCGCCGTACTCGCGCAGCCACTCCCAGACACGCTGGACGAACGCCTCGCGCCCGAGATCCTGGCGCGTCTTTCCCTCGTTGGCGAGGTGCTTCTCGACGGCATTCTGCGTCGAGATCCCCGCGTGGTCGTAGCCGGGCTGGAAGAGGACGTTGAAGCCCTGCATGCGCTTCAGCCGCACGAGCGCGTCCCCGAGCGCGAGCTGGAGCGCGTGCCCCATGTGGAGCTCGCCGGTCACGTTGGGCGGCGGATGCGCGTCGACGAAGGTCGGCTTCCCCGGGATGGGGTCGGCCGCATAGTCGCC
>DATAOL010000244.1:0-4095 GCA_036265755.1 Gaiellaceae bacterium
AAGGACGTGATGGAGGATTCGGACGCGGGCCTGATCCGCTTCCTCATGCGCGAGCGCCACGGAACGCCGTTCGAGCACAACGCCTTTCGCTTCCACATCCGCGCGCCCATCTTCGTCGCGCGCGAGTGGTTCCGGCATCGAATCGGCTCCTTCAACGAGTTCAGCATGCGCTACGCGAAAGCCACCGACGAGTTCTACGTCCCCGCGCGCGAAGACGTCCGCACGCAGGTCGGCAAGCCGGGGGCCTATTCCTTCGAGCCGGTCACCGACGAGGTCGCCCAGACGACACGTGACGAGCTGGCCGCCGTCTACGCTGCCGCCTACGCGGCGTACGAGCGGCTCGTCGAGATGGGGGTCGCGCGCGAGCTGGCCCGCGCAGTGATGCCTGTCGGGGCCTACACCGAGTTCTACTGGACGGTCAACGCACGAGCGCTCATGAACTTCGTCTCGCTGCGGGCCGCCGAGACTGCGCAGCGGGAGATCCGGCGTTACGCAGACGCCGTCGAAGAGCTCTTCGCCGAGAAGATGCCGGTGACCTACGAGGCGTTCGTCGCCTCGGGCCGCACCGCCCCTTAGATTTCCGCCGTCAGAAGCCAGGGCGAATCCGGCTTCGCCTCGGAGATGACCCAGGCGTCGTACTCGCTCAGGTCGTAGCTCGCCGTCATGTCGATCGTGGTGCGGCCGTTCACGTCGAAGGTCCCGCACGTTCCGGCGTACTCGCCGTCCTTCTCGAGCCAAAGGACGTAGTAGCGGTTGCCGTCGAGGTGCGGAAGCCCGTCCACGGTGAGCTGCATCCTCCAGTTGCCCGTCGCCTCGTCCCGCGGCCCGAGCTTGATCACTGCGGAAGCGCTCGGTGCGCTCTTCCCCGCGGTCATCTGCACCGTCGACCGCGCATCGAACCCGCGGTCGACCCACCGGCCGACTCCGAAGAAGAGGGCTGCGAGCGTGGCCGCGAGCGCGACCGCGAGGACCGCGCGGCGGCGGGTCCAGATCGGCGTGACCGTCCCGATGCGCTCGACGGCCGCCGTCAGCGACCCGGGGACCTCCGCCGCAGGAGCGGGCACCGAGCGGAGCAGGTGGTCGACGCGGGCGAGCTCGAGCTCTTCCTCGGGAGTGAGGCCGTCGCCGACGAGCTCGCGGAAGTCAGGTGTCTCGCTCATTCCTTCACCTCGTCGAGAAGACCGGAGAGCCGCTGCAGCCCTGTGCGGGTACGCGTCTTCACCGTCCCGAGCGGGACATCCAGATAGCTCGCGATCTCGGTCTGCGAGAGCCCGCTCCAGTAGGCGAGCTCGATGACGGATCGCTCGCGCTCGGGCAGCAGCTCGAGGGCGGAGTGGACGCGCCACGTGAGCCACGACTGCTCCGCGAGCTCGGCAGGGCCTGCCCGTGTATCGGCCTCGTCGGGAGCCTCGGCAGCGTTTTCGCGCTTCTGGCGCGCGCGGTCGATGATCGCGTGGCGGGCAACGGCGTAGAGCCAGGCGGAGGCAGTGCCGCGATCGGCCTTGTAGCTCTTCGCCGAGCGCCAGACCGCCGCGAACGTCTCCTGAGCCGCGTCCTCGGCTCGGCCGTTGTCGCCGAGCTGGCGCAGCGCCATTGCGAAGACGGGGCGCGCGAAGCGTTTGTAGAGCTGCTCGAAGGCTTCGCGATCGCCGCGGCCGACCCGCTCGATGAGCCGGCTGTCGCTCTCGGCTGTGGCGATTGCAGCAGGCATACCGAGAGGCGATACGGAGCTCATGCGCTTATGGATTGAGTGACAGGCCGCCGTCCACGAAGAGCGTGGAGCCGGTGACGAACTCAGCCTTGACGAGGAAGGCGACGGCGCCCGCGATGTCCTCCGGCGAGCCGATGCGCCCGAGCAGCGTCTCAGCGGCGCGCCGCTCCTCTTGGCCGGGCTCGACGGCCACGGGGCCCGGGGCGATCCCGCACACCCGGATCTCCGGTGCGAGCGCCCTGGCGAAGATCCGCGTGAGCATGGCCTGGGCCGCCTTTGCCGCGCAGTGCGGCCCGAAGGCGGGCCACGGCCGGTACGCGGCCACGTCCTCGATCATCACCACGAGCCCGCGGCCCGATTCGCGCAGATGGGGCACAGCGGCCTGGGTGACGAAGAACGTGCCCTTGGCGGTCGAGTCGAGCGCCGCGTCCCATTCCTCCTCGGTCACCTCCGTCACGGGCCGCGGCTCGAAGCCCGCAGAGGCCGCATTCACGAGGAGGTCGAGCCCGCCGAGGTCCTCGGCGGCCCGCTCGACGAGAGCGCGCGCCTCGTCCGGCCGGGTGAGGTCGCCGTCGGCCGACCCGGCCGCGAGGACGGAAAAACCATCGGTCTCGAGGCGGTCTGCGATCGCACTTCCCACGCGGCCGGTGCCGCCCGTGATCAGCGCGCGACGCACGTTTTCCGTCACCTGGGGAAAGATAAGCTCTCGTCCACACGCCCGAAGGGGAACGCGGAAGGAGACCGATGGCGACACTGGCCCAAAACCACGAGGAGATCGCAGCCCGAGAGCTCAAGCCGGCGCTGCTCGAGATGGACGGCATCTCCCGGGCCTCGGTCGAGGCGCACTACAAGCTCTACCAGGGGTACGTGGCGAAGCGGAACGAGATCCTCACGAAGCTCTCCGAGGTCGACCTCGCCGCGGCCAACCAGGTCTATTCGGACGTGCGCGCGCTGAAGATCGATCTCACCTTTGCGATCGGCGGGGTCAAGAACCACGAGATCTACTTCGAGCACCTCGGCGGCGGCGGAGGTGACCCGACCGGACCGTTCGCGGGCCTGATCGAGCGCGACTTCGGCTCCGTCGAGGCGTGGCGGGCAGACCTCAAGGCCACTGGCATGGGCGGCCGCGGCTGGGCCTGGACAGCGTATGACTGGGACGAGCAGCGTCTCTTCAACTACATCGGGGACGCCCAGAACACGTTCCCGATCTGGAACGCCACACCGCTCGTGGCGCTCGACGTCTACGAGCACGCCTATTTCCTCGACTACCAGACCGACCGCGCGTCCTACATCGAGGCGTTCTTCGCGAACCTCGACTGGGACGTCGTCTCGGGCTGGGTGTCGAAGTACCAGATCCAGACCTGAGCGACCTCCTCCTCGTCCCACTCGGCTATGTCCTCGGCAGCCTGCCGTTCGGGTACTGGCTGCCGCGGCTCTTCGCCGGCGTGGACATCCGCACCCTCGGGAGCGGCAACACCGGGGCCACGAACGTCTGGCGCACACTCGGCTTCAAGCTCGGCCTCGCGGTGGCGCTCCTCGACATCGCCAAAGGCGCGGCTGCGGCTCTCCTCGGCCGCTGGCTCGGGAACGACCTCATCGCCGTGCTCGCCGGCTGCGCCGCCATGGCCGGGCACTGGCGCCCGCTCTTCATGGGCTTCGCCCGCGGCGGGAAGATCGTCGCGACCACGGGCGGTGTCGGGCTCGCTGTCGCTCCGCTCGCGACGCTTTCGGCCGCCGGGGTCTGGATCGCCGTTTTCCTCGTGAGCCGCTACGCGTCGCTCGCGTCGATGATCTCAGCGGTCACGCTGCCGCTCTTCGCGCTCCTCTTCGACGCCTCCTGGCCCGTGGTCGCGTTCACGGCCGGGGGCGCGCTCGCGATCGTTGTCCTCCACCGCACCAACATCGCGCGGCTCGTGCACGGCCAGGAATCGAAGATGCGCCTGCGTGGAGCCAGGCGTCCCAGCATCTCGCCCGGCAACCCACCGCCGGCGCTCTGAGCGGCTGCAAGCCGTCGCCAGGCGGGGCTCGTGGCGCTGGTTACCGGACGAAATGCCGCAGCCAATCCCTGAGCTCGGTGTGGGCGAGCGAGTGTTCGCCGCTCGCGAGCTCGTGGCGCAGCTCCCCGACAGTGCCGAAGCGCTCGGCGAGAACGTCGTGGTTGTGGATCGTCTCGAAGTTCACCTGGCGCGCGAGGACGAAGTCGTCGCCCGCGAGCTCGCCGTAGTCCTCTAGCGCGCTCTTGACCATGAGCCGCACCGAGTCCTCGACGAAGCGTGGTGTGAGATGGGCGTGCTCGACGACGAAGAGCTCGTCGGGCCGCTTCAGGAGCTCGAAGATGGGCGAGCTCATCGAGCTCTCGACGATCCGGACGAGGTCCTCGGCGT
>DATAOL010000245.1:0-4697 GCA_036265755.1 Gaiellaceae bacterium
CGACTCCGCGAGCTGGGCGAGCACGGCTTCCGCCAACGCCTCGTGGGCCTCCGCCTCCTGGTCGGATGCCTCCTGGGCCTCCGCCTCCTGGTCGAGCGCCAGCTGGGCGAGCGCCTCGTGGGCATCGGCGTCCTGGGCTTCCGCCTCGTGGGCGAGCGACTCCCAGTCGGCGGCCTCCTGGGCTTCCGCCTCCTGGGCATCGGCCTCTTGGTCGGACAACGCCGACTCGGAGGTTCCGTCCAGGGATGGCGAGTTCCTGAGCGACACCGAGCTCCAGCAGTTCGCCGCCGACCTCGGGCTCGTTGACGACACGACCGCCGCGGCGACGGATGCGGCCTCCACGGTCGACTCGACTCTCCCGGCGACGCTCCCGTGATCGGTCGCTGAGCCGGCCAGGCCGGAACTTCACCGAAGTCACCCTTCCGGGGGAATTTGCAGAACCCCTTGGGGCGTCCCTCAAACGGGGGACGCCCTGCCTTTCCCTGCGCCGTACCTTCCAGCTATGGCTCTGCGGCCCCACGCTTCCGCGTGGAAAGGAGCGTCCGTTGACGCATGGCGTCCCCTGGGGCGAATGAGATGAGCGCAGTTTCGAGCGAATTCGGCGCTGCCGAGCGCCGAAACGGCCCTGAGCCGCCCGAGGAGACGCTTTCCCGCCAGGCCAAGCTCTACCTCTTCACGGTCTCCGCGATCGCTGTTGCAGCGGCTCTGGTTCCACTCTCGCACCTGAAGCCGAGCACGGACGCCTGGCCGACCTTCCTCGTCCTCGCCTCGTGCGCGGCGGTAGCCCAGCTCTTCGTCGTGCGCACGCCGCGCGACCAGTCGTACCACACGACGATTGTCTTCCTCATTCCGGCGGCCATGCTCTTGCCACCCGAGCTCGTCGCCCTCATGGGCGTGGTCCAACACATCCCCGAATGGCTGAAGGTTCGCTACCCCTGGTACATCCAGGGATTCAACATCGCGAACTACACCCTGAACGGCCTCGCGGCTTGGAGCGCGGTGCACCTTGTCGAGGGGCTGAACCTCAACCCCGACGTCACCTTCGCCCTCGCGGGGCTCGCAGCCTCTGTCGTCTTCGTCACGCTGAACCACGTCCTGCTCGCGACCATGCTCCATTTCGCGCGCGGCCACACCCTGCGGGAGACGGGTCTTTTCTCCTCCGAGAGCCTCTCGACCGACTTCGTGCTCGCCGCCCTCGGTGTCGCTTTCGCGGCCATCTGGACGTGGAACCCCTGGCTCCTCCCGACCGCCGTTGCTCCGCTCCTCCTCATCCACCGCTCGCTGAGCGTCCCCGCTCTCCAGGAGGAGGCTCGCGTCGACCCGAAGACGGGCCTCTTCAACGCGCGCTACTTCGCCGCAGAGCTGCGCGAGGAGCTTGCTCGCGCCGGGCGGATGGACCGGCCCATGTCGATCATCATGGCCGACCTCGACCTCCTCCGAGACATCAACAACTCCTACGGCCACCTCGCCGGCGACGCTGTGCTGAAGGGCATCGCCGAGGTCTTCCGCAAGCAACTTCGCCACTACGACGTACCCGCCCGCTTCGGCGGCGAGGAGTTCGCCATCCTCCTGCCCGAGACGCCGCCCGAGCAGGCGCTCGAGATCGCCGAGCGTATCCGGCGTGCGGTCGCCGACAAGCGCTTCGAGGTCGAAACCTCGAGTGAGCCGATTCGGGCCACGATCTCACTCGGCGTTGCAGGCTTCCCGAAGGACGGGGCGGACCCGAACGAGCTCATCCACCAGGCCGACCTCGCTGTCTACCGCGCGAAACTGCAGGGCCGAAACCGTGTTCAGGGAGCGAGCTCCGAGCCGCTCCTGATGACGCCGGCGGAACGGCCCGCGAGACTCGCTGCGGTCCCGGAGGACGGGGAGTACGCGTCCGTCGTCGCCCGGGCGATTCCGGAGCAGCGCGCGAGCGAACGGCGGGAGCAGCAGCCGCGGCCGCACACGCCCGGCCGCCCGCATTTCCTCGCCCTCTCGCCTTCCGTGGCAGCTCTCGTCGCGCTCGTGTCGATTGCGGGCATCGGTGCGGGCGTCGTCGGCGCGTTCCTCGGGACGAACGACGACCTGCTCGGCCTCATCGCGATAATCATTCTCGTCGGCGGAGGGCAGGCACTCTCGCTGGAGATGGAGGCCGGCTCCATCTCGGTCAGCGCGGTCGGCGCTCTCGCAGGCGCAGCGCTCTTCGGCCCCCGCGCGGCTCTGCCGCTCGCCGTGGCAACGGTCGCCGTCGAGTGGAGTTCCCGGCGCGACGCCTGGTACTACGTCTGCTTCAACATCGGCGCTCTCAGCCTCGCCTCGCTCGCAGCAGCCGCCGTCTTCAGCATCGGCTCCAACGAGACGCGCACCGGCGAGCTCGTCATCGCAGCGTCCGGCCTGGTCGCGGGAGGCGCGTACTTCGTCGTGAACACCGGGCTTCTCTCCGGCGCCATGGCCCTGGAGGGTCACGACAAGTGGAGGAACGTGTGGAACGAGCGCTTCTCGTGGCTCATGCCGCACTACGTGGCCTTCGGCGCGGTCGGAGGGGCGATTGCGCTCGCGTACTCCGCCATCGGTCTCTACGGGCTCGCGGTCTTCGTCCTGCCGCTCTTCCTCATGCGCAAGACGATGGCCGCCTACCTCGGCCACACCGAGAAGTCCACGAAGAAACTCCGCAAGGCAGCGGAGACGATCCGCCAGCAGAACGTGTCGCTCGAGCAGGCCAACCGGCTTCTGAAGGAGCGCTCGACGGCCGCGATGGAGAGCCTCTCGGCGACCGTGGATGCACGCGACGCATATACCGCAGGCCATTCCCGTCGCGTCCAGCAGCTCGCCCTCGCGATCGGCCGGGAGCTGGGCCTTTCACAGGCCGAGCTGGACCTCCTCGGCCACGCGGCGCTCTTCCACGACATCGGCAAGCTCGCCATCCCCGATTCCATCCTCCTGAAGCCGGCGACCCTCACGCCCGAGGAATGGGCGCTCATGCAGCGGCACGCGGACGAGGGCGCGCGCATCATCGACCGCCTCGGCTTCCTGCAGGACGCAGTCCCGGCGATCCGCCACCATCACGAGCGCTTCGACGGCACGGGCTATCCGGAAGGCCTGGCCGGCGAGGAGATCCCTCTCGGCGCCCGCATCATCCACGTCGCGGACGCCCTCGACTCGATGCTGACCACCCGCATCTACCGCGCGGCGCGGCCGGCGGACGAGGCGCTCGAAGAGCTCAGGCGCGGAGCCGGCTCGCAATTCTGCCCCCGGTGCGTGTCGGCGCTCGAGCGGCTGCTGCACACCGAGGATCAGGGCGAGCACCAGCCGCCCTCGAAGCTGATCGCCACCGCGTAGCGTTTCGGGCGTGCCCTTGCGGGCCGTCTAGCCTGCTCTATCCTGTTCGGGGACGGCCATGGCACGGTCGCCGCGCTATTCCGACGACGAGCTCCTCGCGGAGCTCCAGGCGTCCGCGAAGCGCCTCGGACGCTCCCCGACGATGCGCGAGTTCGAACTCGACCCGGGAGCGAGGCCGCACCCTCAGACGCTCGTCGCCCGCTTCGGGAGCTGGAACGGCGCCAAGCGCAAGGCGGGCCTCGTCGCCCGCCGCTTCGCGACGCGCGCGGAGCTTCTGCGCCAGCTTCGGGTGCTGGGTCAGGAGCTGGGGAGGACGCCCACGGGGATGGATCTCGTCCGTAGACGGGACTCGATGCCCTCGAAGTCCCTCTACTGGCAGACGTTCGGCTCGCTCAGCTCCGCGCTTCGCGCGGCGGGGTTCGACGTTCCGGGCTCGCGGAAGAGAGCCGAGCAGGCGGTGGAGGACGGCGCGCGGCTCGCGCGCAGGCTCCGCAGGCTGCCGACCTTCAAGGACTGGGAGCGCGCGAGGCGGCGAGAGCCCGGACTGGCCAGCGAGTGGCAGGTCTACCGGCTTTTCGGCGGACGCAGAGGCGCCTGGGCACGCTTCCTGGCCCGGGTCGAGCGCCGGCTCGCTAGCGAGCAGCCGCCCGCGCGGCGACGGTCGGCGAGGCGAGGGAAGCCAGAAGCGCGAGGCAGGAGCGGTGCTCCTCGGGGGCGCGGACCGAGGGGAGAGGCTCCTCGGTGAACTGCATGTCCGGTCGGAAAGACGACTGCTCGACGATGCGCCCGTCTCGGACGGCCAGGAGGGTGCCCTCGCCGAGCTCGCGCTTGTCGAGGCGGACGCCGGCGTAGCGCTCGACGAGCTCGAGCGCCGCCTTTGTGGACGCGAAGAACAATTCGTGGGCGCCCTCACCGATCCACAGCGGCCTGCCCATTCCGCGCGCGAGGTGGACGGTCTCCGGATCGCGCTCGTCCAGCCAGGCGCTCGCCATCGAGCCGTAGAGCTCCTCGAGCGCGGCCGGAGAGCTCTGCTCCGCCTCCATGAGGGCGAAGATGGCCTCGGAGTCGACCGTCATCCCCGCGGCCGCCCGCTCGAAGCCGTGCGCGGCGAAGATCTCCTCGTCGTTTCGGATGATGCCGTTGTGGATGCCGACGACCGCGCCATGGCGGATCGGGTGGTTGTTGGCCTCGAGGCTCGGGTGGCCCTTGGTGTAGTCGCGGATATGGACAAGGCTCTGCCGGGCGGCCGCCGGGACGCGGATCGAGTCCAGTAGTCGGCTTGCTCCCGAACGCTGCTTGTGGATCGTCAGCGCGACGTCCGGCCCGCGGAAGCAGTAGCCGGCCGCATCGGATCCCCGCTCGGAGATCGCGGCCAT
>DATAOL010000246.1:0-8126 GCA_036265755.1 Gaiellaceae bacterium
ACCCTTTCACCCTTGCCTTCGGCGTCTCCGGAGAGAGACGTTCGCCGCTGGCGGTCTCCTTTCTGTGCCACTTTCCGTCGGCTTTCGCCGCCTGGGATTTCCCCAGCGTCCTGCCCTTCGGTGTCCGGACTTTCCTCGGACGCGAGCCGCCTGAGCGGCCCGGCCCGCGGTCACCCGGCCTGCATGCTCAATTGTAGCCCCGATTCTGCAGCCGCCTCGAAGCGCGCCCCGCACTCGGGGCAGATGATCGCCTCGCCCGTGTGCAGCACGAACTCACCGCAAACCAAGCACTCGAGGCTCGCTCCGCGCATGAGCGACAGGAGCTCCTGGTCGAGGGTACGGTTGAAGGCGACGATCTCCGTCATCAGACCCGCCTGAAGACCCCGATCACCTTGCCGAGGATCTGTACGTGGGTGGGGAAGAGCGGCTCGAGAGTCTCGTTTTCCGGCTGCAGGCGGATGCGCCCGTTCTCGCGGAAGAAACGCTTCACCGTGGCCTCGTCCGCAGCTTCGTCGTCCCCGGCCAGGGCGACGACGATGTCTCCGTCGCGCGCTGTCTGCTGCTTCTGCACGACGACGTAGTCGCCGTCGAGGATGCCGGCGTCGATCATGCTCTCGCCCTTCACGCGGAGGAGGAACTCGTCGCCGCCCGCCGTGAGGGGCTCGGGTACGGCGAGGTAATCCTCGATGTTCTCCTCGGCGAGGAGCGGCCCGCCCGCGGCGATCTCGCCCACGAGAGGCAGGCGGCGCGGATCGGACACGGCTGGACGTCCAGGCCCGGCGGCCGACGAACGCTCACGCCCCACGACTTCGAGGGCACGCGGCTTCGTTGGGTCGCGGCGCAAGAGCCCGGCGCGCTCGAGGTTCGCGAGGTGGGCATGCACGGTGGACGGCGAAGCGAGGCCGACTTCCTCGCCGATCTCGCGCACGGTCGGCGGGTAGCCGTGCTTGGCGGCGTAGCGGACGACGAAGTCGTAGATCTCCTGCTGGCGCTTGCTCAGCATCTGGGCTCCCTGGTCGAACGTCTGTTCGCATCAAGGTAGCGCGTCGTCCGGACGGAGTCAAACCCGCCGATGGCTACAATGCGGTTCGCGCGCTGGTGGCGGAATTGGTAGACGCGCAAGGTTGAGGGCCTTGTGCCCCTTGCGGGGCGTGGAGGTTCAAGTCCTCTCCAGCGCATCGAAGGCACCCTCCGGGTGCCTTCCTTCGTTCCGGGCGGGCCCTCGTCAGTAATCTACGGCGCGGCACGTGCGCGAACTCTGTGAAGAGGCGATCGACGCAGCGACTGCCGCCGGGGCCGGCTACGCCGACGCCCGGGCGGTCACTCGGCGTGTTCAGCATGTAGCGACGAAGAACGGCGAGGTCGAGTCGGTCTCAGACGGGGAGACCGAAGGCGTCGGGGTTCGCGTCCTCGTCGACGGCGCCTGGGGATTCGCATGCGACCGCCGGCTTTCGGCGGAAGGCGCGCGCGACGCGGCGAAGCGAGCGGTCGCCTTCGCCCGCGCGAGCGCCGGACGCGCCGGCCGCCGCCGGGTAGAGCTCGCGCCTGCCGCAGGGCAGTCGGGCGAGTACCGCAGCACCGCGAAACGAGACCCGGTCGACGTTCCGCTGTCCGAGAAGGTGGATCTCTGCCTGAAGGCAGAGGGCGCCATGCGCCACGAGGACGTCAAGATCACGGAGGCGACCGTCAGCGCACAGCGCGAGCTCCGCGCGTTCCAGTCCTCTGACGGCGCGGACATCTACCAGGAGTTCGTGGAATGCGGAGGCGGTATCGACGCACTTGCCATCCGCGACGGCCGCGTGCAGATCCGCAGCTACCCGAGCGCACACGGAGGGTCGAGCTCCCAGTCCGGCTGGGAGTACGTCGAAGGGCTCGACCTCCCCACCAACGCGCCGCGTGTCGCCGAGGAGGCGGCAGCGCTGCTACAGGCCGATCCGTGCCCTTCCGGGGTGACGACGGTCGTCCTCGACAGCGAGCAGATGGTCCTGCAGGTGCACGAGTCCGTGGGCCATCCGACCGAGCTCGACCGCGTCTACGGGACCGAGGCCGCATACGCAGGCACGAGCTTCCTCAAGCCGGGCGACCTCGGCAGCCTCCGCTACGGCTCCGACCTGATGAACATCACGGCCGACTCGACGACGCCGGGGGGGCTTGGCACCTTCTCCTTCGACGACGAAGGCGTGCCCGCAGGCCGGCAGCCCGTCGTCGAGGGCGGCGTGCTCCGCGGCTTCCTCTCCTCCCGTGAGACGGCCAGCCTGATCGGCGCTGGGGACGGAGGATCGATGCGTGCCGACGGCTGGAGCCGCATGCCGCTCGTCCGCATGACGAACCTTCACCTCGAGCCGGGCGAGGGCTCCTTCGACGACCTCCTCGCCGACGTGGACGACGGGATCTTCATGTGCACGAACAAGAGCTGGTCGATCGACGACAAGCGCCTCAACTTTCAGTTCGGGACACAGATCGCCTGGGAGATCAAGAACGGAAAGCTCGGCAAGATGCTCCGCGACGCGACGTACATGGGGTCGACGCCCGTCTTCTGGTCAGGCCTCGACGCCGTCGCCGGCTCCGACGAATGGGAGCTCTACGGCCTAACGAACTGCGGGAAGGGGCAGCCCGGTCAGCACGCCCACGTTTCGCACGGGACCTCCCCCGGGCGCTTTCGCAACGTGCAGGTAGGCTTGCGTGACGTCTGACGGCCGCGCCCTCGAGTTGGCCGAAATGGCCTGGCGCGCAGCCGAAGCCGACGAGGCCGACGCGGTCGTCCAGGTGGAGGAATCCGGCTTCGCGCGCTTCGCCGCCTCCGAGGTGCACCAGCCCACGCTGATCCGCGACGAGACGATCACGCTACGCGTCGTCCGCGACGGCAAGGTCGGATGCGCGGTGACGAACCGCACGGACGACGAGGGGCTGAAGGAAGCGGCCCGCCGCGCGGCCGAGGCCGCCGACAGCGCCCCTCCCGATCCGGGCTACGCGGGCCTGCAACCCCCGAGCGACGTCCCTGAGGTCTCCGGCTACGACGAGGAAACCGCGAGCCTCAGCCCGGAGGAGCAGGCGGACGGCGCAAGCAGGGCGATCGAGGCAAGCCCGGACTTCGGGCTCTACGGCTACTTCACGAGCGGCGTCACCGAGACCGCCGTCGCGTCCAGCACCGGGCATGCCGTCAGCCAGCGCATGACCGACGCGAGCGTGCTCGCGATCGCTGCGTCGGACGATGCGTCGGGCTACGCGGAAGCGACCTCCTGGAAAACGGGCGAGCTCGACCCCGCAGCGTGCGCGCGCGAGGCGGCCGAGAAGGCCGCGCGGACGCGAGGCGCGGCAGAGATCGAGCCAGGAACGCACGCGGCGGTTCTCGAGCCCTATGCGTTCTCCGAGCTTCTCTGGTACTTCGGTTTCAGCTCGCTCAGCGCGCTCGCGTGCCTCGAAGGCCGCAGCTATCTGAGCGGCAGGCTGGGCCAGCAGCTCTTCCACGAGAGCTTCACGCTCATCGACGACGGCGCGGATCCCACCGGAATGCCGAAGGCCTTCGACCTCGAAGGAGTTCCCAAGCAGCGCGTCACGATCGTCGAGAACGGTGTCGCACAGGACGTCGTGTGGGACCGGCGCACAGCGAAACAAGCCGCGGACAACGGCCGGGAATCGACCGGCCACGCGCTCTCGGCGCCCGCCCAGGGCTTCGGTCCGCTGCCGCTGAACCTCTTCGTGCACGGCGGCGACGTCCCGTCGCCGGAGCTTCCCGAGCGGGTCGGCGACGGGATCTACGTCACGCGCCTGCACTACCTCGGCGTGGTCGATCCGCGCGAAGGGATCATCACCGGAATGACCCGCGACGGCACGTTCAAGATCGAGGGCGGTAAGGTGACGAAACCGCTCGTGAACCTCCGCTTCACCACGTCGTTCCCGAAGCTGGCCGAAGGCATCCTCGGCCTCTCCGAGGAGGTCGTGCTCGTCAACCGGAGCGATTTCTACGACGAGCGCTACCCCTTCGGAACGCGGGTGCCCGCCGTTGCGACGAGCGCGTTCACGATCGTGGGAACCGGCTCGGGGCCAGGGCTCTGATGACGACGGCGCTCCTCGTCGGCACCCGCAAGGGCCTCTTCGTCCTCACCTCTGAGGACCGCGAGGGCTGGGACGTCTCGGGCCCGATGCTCAAGGGCTGGGAGGTCTTCCACGCCATCGCCGATCCGCGCGACGGAGCCCTGTACGCGGCGACGAACAGCTTCGTCTATGGCGGGACGGTGCACCGGTCCGACGATCGCGGCGAAACCTGGACTCGCGCCGAGGAGCTCGGCCTCCCCGAGGACACGGGCCTGACACTCGAGAAGACGTGGCATGTCCGCCCCGGCCGCGACGGCGAGGAGGGACGCCTGTGGCTCGGCGGCGCACCAGGCGTCCTCTTCCGCTCGGACGACTCCGGCCGGACCTGGGAAGCGGTGGACAGCCTCATTCGCCACGAGTCCAGAGAGAAATGGAACCCCGGCGCCGGCGGCATGTGCTGCCACTCCATCCAGCTCGATCCCGACGACCCGAACCGAATGTACGTCGCCATCTCGGCGGCAGGGACTTTTCGCAGCGAGGACGGCGGCGAGTCCTGGGCTCCAGCAAACGCGGGGGTGGCCGCGGACTTCTTCCCGGACAACCCGTTCCCGGAGGTCGGACAGTGCGTCCACAAGCTGCTCGTGCACCCGGCGAGGCCCGAGCGCCTCTGGCAGCAGAACCACTGCGGCGTCTACCGCTCGGACGACTATGGCCACAACTGGGAGCGCCTGGAAGGAAACGGCCTGCCGAGCGGCTTCGGCTTCCCGATCGCGCTCGACCGGTCCGATCCCGATGTCGCCTTCGTCATCCCCGAGGAGGGGGCGGAGAACAGGGTCACGCCAGACGGGAGGCTCGGCGTGTACCGAACGCGCAACGGCGGCGCCAGCTGGGAGCTCGTCCCGAGCGGCCTCCCCGAGCCGGCCTGGGTCGCGGTGCTCCGCGAGGCCTCGTCATTCGACGACGGAGGCGTCTTCTTCGGAACTCAGAGCGGATCGGTGTTCGCGACCACGGACGGCGGCGAAAATTGGTCGGAGGCCGCGACGCACCTTCCGCCCATCCTCTCGGTCGAGGCGACGAGCTGGCAATAGTCCTGCTGCCCGGCATGCTGGCCGCCGAGGTCGGCGGGCAGCGCCGCTTCGAGGTCGATGCGGAGACCGTCGCCGCCGCACTTCGCTCCCTTCCGGTGAAGAACCTCGTCTTCGACGAGCGCGGAGACCTCAGGCAGCTCGTGAACGTCTACGTCGACGGCGTCGACGTCCGTGATGCAGGCGGGATCGACCAGCGCCTCGAGGGCGGCGAAGAGATCCGCCTCGTCGCCGCGATCGCGGGCGGCTGAGACCTACAGCACGTAGAAAAGCGCCACGGTGTTGAGGCCGAACAGCGCAGCGACGACGAGCGTGAGCCTGGTCAGGTTCCGCTCGACGATGTGCTGGCCTCCCTGTGACGCGGGCGTGAAGCCCATGCCGCCGAAGCCCGTGTCGCGCCCGGAGTGCATGAGCACGAGCCCGATCAGGATCGCGGAGAGGAGCACCTGGACGACCGGCAAGACGACGTCGAACACGCTCTCAGGATAGCGAGAGGATTCAGGCGGCAGCGGAGAGGACGGCCGCGACCAGATCCTCGGCGATGCGGTCCTTCGTCACGTAGCCGGCCGCGCCCGCGTCGTAGGCCTTTCGACGTCGCCGCGGTCGGACGAGCCGGTGAACACGACAACGGAGGCCGGCCACGCGGCTGCGCGGATCCGCCGGCTCGCCTCGAAGCCGTCGACGACCGGCATGCTCAGATCCATGAGGACGACGTCGGGGATGAGCTCCTCGGCGAGGCGCGTCGCCTCCGCCCCGTCGTTGGCGCGCGCGGCGATCTCCATGGCCGTTTCGGTGCCGAGAATCTCCTCGGCGCGTCGACGAAGAGTGGATCGTCGTCGGCGATGAGGACCCGAACAGGCTCGCTCACGCGGTCGACCTCTTGATCTCGAGCCCTCGCGCGCTACCCACGTGCTCGACCTGCAGCGTCGTGTGCTCGAGGTCGAACCGCTCCGCGAGCATGCGCTCGAGCTCGAGCCGGATTCGGTGACAATCCGCCCCCGGCTCGACGAGCACGTGCGCGGAGAGCGCCGGGAACCCGTCGGTCACCGTCCAGACATGCAGGTCGTGAGTCTCGACGACCCCGTCGTGGGCAGCGATCGCGTTCCCGACCTCGGCGGGAAGCGCCTCTTCCGGAGCGCCTTCGAGGAAGATCCGGCCGGATTCCCTCAGCAGCGAGACGCTCGCGCCGATCATGAGCCCGGCGACGAAGAGCGAGGCGATCGCATCGAAACGGTCCCAGCCCGTCGTCAGGATGAGCACGCCGGCGACGACGGTGCCCACGAATGCGGCCAGGTCGGTCGCGATGTGGAGGTAGGCGCCTCGCATGTTGAGGCTGCGGCGCTCCGCGCGCGCCATGAGACCGAGCACGCAGAGGTTGACGGCGATCCCCGCCACTGCGACGACGGTGACAACGGCGGCATCGACGTCGGGCGGCGAGATCAACCGCCGGATCGCCGAGAAGACGATGATGAACGCGATCACGGCAAGCGTGATGCCGTTGGCTTGCGCGGCGAGGATCTCCGCCCGGGCGAAGCCGAACGTCCAGCGCCCGCGAGCCGGCAGCGATGCAGCCCAGGCCGCAAAGAGCGCCAGGCCGAGGGCGAAGGCATCCGTGAGCATGTGCCCTGCATCGGCGAGGAGCGCCAGCGACCCCGCCGCGATCCCGAGCACGACCTCGGCGACCATGAACGCCAGCAGCAATGCGAGCGAGAGGCCGAGGATCCTGCGGTCGGCGTGGGTCGGTGCATGAACGTGCATCGAGCTCATTCTGGCTTCTCGCCCCGGAGGACTTGCCCGACCCGGTGAGCCTGCTTGACCACGTCGTGGCCCTCGGCGATCGCCCGCCCGGCTGGATTCGGCCGCGGCAGGCTTGCCGCCGCGCGCAGGCCGCTCGCGATCGAGTCGACGCTGCCCGGATCGACCAGCACGCCGACCTCCGGAGTGACGAGCTCGGCGGGGCCGCCGATCCGCGTGGCCACGACCGGCCTCTCGGAGGCGAGCGCCTCGAGGACGACCTGGCCGAACGGCTCGATGAGGCTGGGCTGGCAGACCACGTCGCTCGCGGCGATCCAGTCCGCCACGCGCTCGTGCGCGACCCTGCCGGCGAGTCGCACGCGGGGGCGGCCTTCGAGCTCGGCGCGCAGCGGACCGTCGCCGGCGAACGCGAGGCTGCCGCTTTCGAGCCGCGCGAACGCATCGGCGAGCCTCACGACATTCTTCCGCTCGTCCAGGGTCCCGACGCAGAGATAGAAGGGCGGCTCTCCCTCCCAGCCGAGCGCTTCGCGCAGAGGCTCCGGCTCCCGGTGGTGGAAGCGAGTGAGATCGACTCCCGAGTCGATGACGGTCACCTTGCCGGCGGCTTCGGGCACCTTGGCCTCGAGCTCGCGCCGCAGGAAGTCCGACACCGCGATCACGGCGTCCGCGCGCCGGACCGCCGCGCGAGTCGCCGTCGCGACACCGGGGATCGCACCGACGTTCCGCACGTCGCGGCCGTGCGCGGTCAACACGAGCCTCGCGCCCACTCGGCGCGCGGCGAAAGCTGCGGCTGCGCCGGCCGGGAAGAGGAAATGGGCGTAGACGACGTCGGGATGGAACCTCCGCGCCTCCGCGAGCGCTCGCGCCGCGAGCCCCCCGTATTTCGCCGGCGATCCTCCGCGCTGGTCGATGACCACTCGCGCGACCTCGTTTCCGGCCTGCTCGAGCTCGTCCGCGATCTGCTGGACGAAGACGCCCAGGTCCGGCGCCGAAGGGCCCGGGTACATTTGCGAGACGAGCAGGATCCGCATCGTTGACAATTGTCGAAATAGTCCTCTTGGGGGAGGTTGGGTCGAAAAAGCCCCGCTAAGGTCGAATTTATGGCGAAAACTGCGGTCGCGGCAGGCGTCGACGTGGCAGCCGTGGAGGAACACCTCTCACGCTACGTCGTCTCGTGCCCTCTCTGCAAAGGAGTGGGCCAGCTCGGCGTTGCCCACGACGAGTGCCGCATCATCTCCGGAACGAACGAGA
>DATAOL010000247.1:0-15411 GCA_036265755.1 Gaiellaceae bacterium
CACGACGGCGGAGATCCGCCTGCGCGTCGTCTGCGGCTTGTCGGAGACGATGGCCACCTTCTCGCCTGCGAGCGCGTTGGCGAGCGTCGACTTGCCGACGTTCGGACGGCCTGCGACCGCGACGAAGCCGCTCCTCACAGCTCGAAGGAGTCCGGCAGAAGCTCCTTCGGCCGGCGAACGAGCAGCTCCCCCTCGTGCATGAAGGCCACCCGATCGACCCCGAACTCGAGGAGCCACTGGCGGCAGCCCCCGCACGGGGAGGCCGTGATCGCGACCGCTTCGAAGTCCCCCGGCTTCGCTCCCTCGGCCACGGCGCGCGAGAGCGCGCAGCGCTCGGCGCAGATACCGAGCGGGTACGAGGCGTTCTCGACGTTCACCCCGGTGACGACCTTGCCGTCGTGCAGGAGGGCCGCAGCGCCGACGAGGAACTTCGAGTACGGCGCATACGCAGCCTTCGAGGCCGCGAGGGCGGCTTCGTAGAGCTCCTGGTCACTCATCGAAACACCTGGAAGAGGATGAGGGTGACGAGCGTACCGATGACCGCACCGGCGGCGACCTCGTAGGCCGAGTGGATCCCCGCCTCGACACGCGTCTGGGAGACGAGCAGGGCCATGATGAGCGCGACGAACGACACCGCGATGCGGTGCTCGCTCACGATGAACGTGATCGCCGCCCAGCCGCCGAACGCCAGCGCCGCATGGCCCGAAGGCAGCCCGCCTCGCAGAGGCGTGCCGCGACCGGTGAGAGCCTTGATCGCGATGACCACGATCATCGTCAGCACGAGGGCGATCAGCGTCAAGTTGATCGGTGCGTCGCCGAGCGCGTTGACCAGGCGCGCGCTCGGCCGCGCGAGGCGGTCGGCGAGGACGAGGTAGCCGACCGCGATCGCGTTCGCCGCCGCGATGAGGACGGCGCCGGCCGCGATGTCTTTCGCGATCTTCGCCAGGGGGTCGAACGAGGGCGTCGAGAGGTCGATGGTCGCCTCGACAGCGGTGTTCACCATCTCCGCGATCAGCACGAAGGCGATCGAGATCATCAGGGCGATGAGCTCGAGCCGCGTCACGTCGTACACGAACGCGAGCATGAGAACCCCGGCCGCGATCGCGAAATGGATGCGCATGTTCCGTTGCGTCCGGAGGACGTGGATGACCCCTTCGAAGGCGTAGTTGAAGCTGCGCAGGATCGCCGGGGGCTGCCCTTCTGCCATCACGCGCCCTCGAGGAGCGCGCGCTCGCGCAACTCCATCTCGTCGCCGTGCTCGTACCCGAGCAGGTGGAGAAGGCCGTGCACGAGCGGCGCGCGCCAGGCCTCGCCGACGACCTGAGGGCAGAGGACGACGTCGCCCAGCTGGCGCGGGAGCCCCTCGGGCAGGTCGTCGCGCCCGTCGATCGGGAAGGAGAGCACGTCCGTCGCCTCCTCGATCCCGAGGTGCTCGAGCTTCAGCGCTCGCATCTCGCCCGGCGCCGCGAAGGCGAGGCCTAGGTCGCCGCTGGAAACCCCTTCCGCAGCGAGCACTCTCCGCGCCAGCGATTCCGCGCCCAAGGCGTCGACCTCGGCCCCGCTGCGGTTGTCCACCTCGATGTCGATCACTTGCGCCGCTGGGTGCCCGTCTCGTCGGCGTGGCGCTTGTACGCCTCGACGATGCGCTGCACGAGCACGTGGCGGACGACGTCCTGGTTTCCGAACTCGACGAATTCGATTCCGTCGATCGCGCCGAGGATCTCGCGTACGTGGATGAGGCCGGAGGCCTGCTCGCGCGGAAGGTCGACCTGGGTCACGTCGCCGGTCACGACGATCTTCGCGCCGAATCCGAGCCGCGTGAGGAACATTTGCATCTGCTCCGGGGTCGTGTTCTGGGCCTCGTCCAGGATGATGAACGAGTCGTTGAGGGTGCGGCCGCGCATGAAGGCGAGCGGCGCCACCTCGATCGTGCCCTTCTCGAGGTACGAGTTCAGCCGGTCGGCGTCGAGCATGTCGTAGAGCGCGTCGAAGAGGGGGCGCAGGTAGGGGTCGACCTTCGCGAGCATGTCACCGGGGAGGAAGCCGAGACGCTCGCCCGCCTCGACCGCGGGCCGGGTGAGGATGATGCGACTCACCTCGCGTTCCGACATCGCCGCAACCGCGAGGGCCATGGCGAGATACGTCTTGCCCGTTCCCGCCGGGCCGACGCCGAACGTGATCGTGCGCTCGCGGATCGCGTCCACGTAGCGCTTCTGGTTGACCGTTTTCGGCGTGATCTGCGTGCCACGGTGCCGCCACACCACGTCCTCGAAGATCTCGCGCGGGTTCTCGGCGGCGTCGAGCGCGGCGAGGACCGCGTCGACCGTGCCTGGGCCGATCGCCTGCCCGCCCTCGAGGAGCCCGACCAACTCGTCGACCACCGCGCGCGCCTGGTCGACCTGCGTGTCGTCGCCCTCGAGGGTCAGGCGGTTCCCGCGCAGGAGAAGCGCGATGCCGAGGCGGTCGCGGAGAGCGTCGAGAATGCCGTCGTCGACCGTGGCCAGCTCGGCCGCGACTTCGTTGGAAACCGAGAGAACTTCCTGCAACAGCCTGAGTTTAGTGAGGTGGACGGCGGCGATCGTCCCCGGGGCCACCGCATGCCTCCCTCCGCCCTGCAGCGTATCGCCGGCGGGTGCGCGGGTGGCGCGCAGAATGTGGCAAGAGTGTTACGCGGCTACGCCAGTTTTTCGCGGACGAGCTGGCTCACCGTCGACCCGTCGGCGCGGCCCGCGACCTGTGGCATCACGTCCGCCATCACCCGGCCGAGATCGCGAAGGGAGGTCGCACCCGTCTCGGCGATGGCGTCGTCGATGATCCGTTCTATGTCCTCTTCGGACATCGGCTCGGGCATGAACTCCTCGATGACCGCGAGTTCCCGCTCCTCCTTCTCTGCGCGCTCGGGCCGGCCGCCCTCTCGAAACGCCTCAGCCGCCTCGTTGCGCCGCTTGCGCTCACGCTGAAGCACCTGGAGCTCCTCGTCGTCTTTGAGCGGACGCTGGAGCTCCTTCTCGGCAGAGCGGAGCGACGCCAAGGTCATCCGGAGCGTGTCCGTGCGCTCCTGGTCGCGAGCGCGCATCGCCTCCTTCAGCTCGTCCTCGATGCGGGCGATCAGGCTCATTCGAACGGCGTCCCACCGCCGAGCACGTGCCAGTGCAGGTGGAAAACGGTCTGGCCCGCTCCGGGCCCCACATTGACGATCACCTGGTAGTCCTCGAGGCCCGCCTTTCGCGCGGTGTCAGCCACGAACTCGAGCATGCGCTTGGCCTCATCGCTCTCGAACTCGTCCACGTCCCGAAACGTGTCGACGTGCCGCTCGGGCAGCACAAGGAGATGGACGGGCGCCTTCGGATTGATGTCCTCGATCGCCACGAAGCCGTCGGCCGCGTTCACATGGTCGCCGTCGCGGACGAGGTTGCAGAAGAGACAGTCAGGCTGCGCGGCCAACGATTCCCTCCTGCGTCACGTCAACCGCCTCCGCGCGCACGAAGCCTCCCGCGGGCCCGTCGACGAGCCACGGGGTGTAGTCGTCGCCGTAGCCACGGCCGGGCCGATCGATCAGCACCGTGTCCTGATGTCCGACCTTGGCAGCCCACCGGCTCCGGCATGCCTCCGCCGAGAGCGCCCGAAGCCGCGCGCTGCGCTCCTTCTTCACCCCCGGTGGAATGCGATCGTCGGACGCGGTTCGGGTTCCCGGGCGGGGCGAGTAGGGGAAGACGTGCGCCTTCGTGATCCCGGCGCGCTCGACGAGCGCCAGGGTGCGCTCGAACGCCGCGTCGTCCTCGGTCGGGAAGCCGACGATCACGTCCGTCGTCAGGTTGAACCCCTCCGCGCGCGCAATGCGCCGCAGGTACGTGGCCGAGTCGTAGCGACGGGCCATCGCCCGGAGGACACCGTCGTCCCCCGACTGCAGCGGTACGTGGAGGTGCCGCGAGACGGTGGGCGTTTCCCGCATCGCCGCGACCAGCTTGTCGCTCAGGTGGTTTACCTCGATCGAGGACAAGCGCAAACGCTCCACACCGGGCATGGTCCCGACCTCGCGGACGAGACGCGGGAGGTCGTAGCCTGCGTCTCGATCGCGGTAGCAGCCGAGGTTGATTCCCGTCAGCACGATCTCTCGGTGGCCCTGCTCAGCCCTGCGCGCGACCTCGGCCAGCACCGCGCTCGCGGCGCGGCTCCGCGACCCGCCGCGAACCTGCGGAATCACACAGAAGGCGCACGAGAAGCTGCACCCGTCCTGGATCTTCACGAAGGCTCGCACCCGGTCCAGACCGATGTCGGCCCGGACACAGCCGAGCGCGCCGACGGAGCCGGCAACGGCCCCGGCCGCCCGTTCGCTCGACACGGCGACCACCTCGACGTTGGCGGGCAAGCCCTCGAGGCTCCCCGGAAGGTTGGCTGCGCAACCCGTGACGTAGACACGCCGCGCCCGCCGTGCCGCCCGCCGCGCCTCCTGACGGGACTTTCGCACCGCCTCGTTCGTCACGCAGCAGGTGTTGACGACCGAGACGTCGACGCTGCCGTCCGCTTCGACGTGGCCCTCCGCCACCAGCCGCTCGCGGATCTCCTGCGCATCCGTCTGCGAGACCTTGCAACCCAGGAATGCGGTCGAGAAGGTGGCCATGACCGGACGATGCTAGCCGACCTGTCCCGGCCGCCTTCGCGAATCAGGCGCGGCCGAACCGATCCGCGGCCCAGCCCTGAAGCTCGCGGCGCTCGAGCAAGCTCCACCCCTCGAGGATCGGCTCGTCACTGACGAGGTAACCCGATGCGACGAGCTCGGAGCCGGGCACGCGGCCGGCGACCTGCTCGACGGGCTCGCGGGCGATGTTTGCGACCACGAGCTGTGCGTCCGGAAGCTCATCGGTGAGGACGTCCACGAGCCCGACCTGGATCTCGACCTCGTTCGCCTCGGCGTTCGCGCGGGCGGCCGCCACCGCGGCCGGATCGAGATCGAGCGCCGTGACCGGCGCGAAGCCGAGCTTCGCCGCGGCGATGGCGAGGACTCCGGAGCCGCAGCCCAAGTCGAGAAGCGATACCGGATCGTGGCTTCCCAGATGCTGCAGGCAAAGCTGCGTGGTGGGGTGCGCACCCGTCCCGAATGCCTGCCCCGGATCGACGACGACCGGGACGTGGCCCTCGGCCGCTGTCTCCCAGGGCGGACCGATCCAGAGGCGGCCGACCGTCACCGGACGGTGGAAGCTCTTCCAGGCCTCGCTCCAACCCGACTTCACGTCGGTCGCCGCACCGGGCCCGAAGACCTGCCAGAGCCGCTCCTCCCCACCCGCCTTCGTGTACGCGGCCAACTCGACGCCACCGCTCACGGGAACCTCCTCGAATCCCTCGGGGAAGAGCTCGATCATCATTGCCCGGGCTTCTTCCGCGCGCTCGGCGGCGACGCGGACGGACACTCGGCGGAGCAGCGAATTGCTCAGCGGAACGCTGCCCGGATCTTCTCGAAGAACCCCTCTTCGGGCTTGTAGTTGGCGTCGTGCTCGGCGCGCGCGAAGTCCTCGAGAAGAGCGCGCTGCTCGTCGGTGAGATTGCGCGGGACGGCCACGTTCACGAGCAGGCGGTGGTCGCCGCGCCCGAATCCCTGCAGAACGGGCATCCCTTTGCCCTTGAGAACCTTGATCTCGCCCGGCTGCGTGCCGGGCTTGATCTCGACCTCGGCATCACCGTCCAGCGTTGCTGCGATCTTGGTGGTCCCGAGCGCGGCCTCGGGCATCGTCAGGTCGATGGTCGAGATGATGTCGTTGCCGTCGCGCACGAACCGCGGGTCGGGCCGCACCCGAACCAGCACGTACGCGTCACCGGCTCGACCGCCGAGGTCACCCGCATGGCCCTCGCCCGAGAGCCGGATGCGCTGGGCGTCGTGGATCCCAGCGGGCACCTGCACGTCGAGCGTGCGCTCCTCGGTGATCCGGCCGGCTCCGTGGCAGTCGGGGCAGGGGGTCGCGACGATCTGTCCAGTACCGGAGCAGTCTGGGCAGGCCCGCGTGCGGATGAACTGCCCGAAGACGGACGAGGAAACCGACTGCAACCGGCCACTTCCTCCGCAGGCCGGGCAGGTCTCCGGGGTCGTCCCCGGCGCTGCTCCGCTTCCCGCGCACGTCGCGCAGCCGACCGTGACCGGGATCGGAACGGAGCGCGTCGTGCCGGTGGCTGCCTCCACGAGCTCGACCTCGATCTCGGCCATGACATCGGCGCCGCGGCTGCGCCGCGGTCCGTACCCGCCGAAGAGGTCGTCCCCGAAGAAGGCCGAGAACAGGTCGGTGAGATTCCCGAAATCGAAGTCGCTCGGCCGGAATCCGCCCGTCCGAAGGCCCTCGTGTCCGTAACGGTCGTACAGATCGCGCGTCTCGGGCTTGGACAGAACTTCGTAGGCCTCCGCTGCCTCGCGGAACCGCTCCTGCGCCTCCGGGTGATCGGAGACGTCCGGGTGGAGCTCGCGGGCGAGGCGGCGAAACGCCGACTTGATCTCCTTCTCGGACGCGCCCGGGCGCAGGCCGAGAACCTCGTAGTAGTCCCGCTTCGCGGTTGCCACGGTCTTAGATTACTTGCGGCCTTCCCGGGATCCGGGGCGGCCCCGCTCAGCCCTCGTAGATGTCCTCGACGAAGCGTGAGAGTTCGCGCGCGGCGGTACGGACGGCGTCGATTGCCTTCACGTAGTCCATCCGCATGGGGCCCACGAGGCTGACGGTCCCGAGATTCCGATGCTGGAGCCCGTACGGCGCGCCGACGAGCGAGACGGTCGCGAGCTGGGGATCGGCGAGCTCCGAGCCCACACGGACGAACGGGCGCTTCGAGACGAGGCTCGCGCGGAGGAGCTCGAGTGTCATCGCGCGCTGCTCGAGGACTTCGAGGAGGCGCTGGTAGCCCGCGAGCTCGTCGGGGCGGAACTCTCCGAGCGCGCCGGCCGTCCCGCCGACGTAGAAGGCCTGCTCCGGAGTCTCGAGCACGTCCGCGAAGGCTGGTCGAAGCTCGGTGAGAAACGCTCGCTCGCGCGGTCCGAGTTGAGGGTCTTCGAGACAGGCGCGCAGCATCCGGCTTCCAAGGACCCGGCCTCCGAGGCTTTCGTTCAGATACTCGCCCGCCCATTCCGCCAGGCCGGGGTCAACGGTGTCCGCAAAGGCGAAGAGCCGCTTCGTGACACCCCCGGTGGCCGTGATCACGACAACCATCACGATCTGCGGCTGGAGAAGCAGGACCTCGACGCGACGCACCATCGTGGCCTCGAGCGGCGGCGCCGAGACCAGGGCGAGCAGATGCGTCACTTCGGCGAGCGCGTCGGTCGTGGTCTGCAGCGCCGTTTCCACCTCGGAGCGGAGCTGGGAGAAGTCGAGGTCCAGGGCCAGCTCGGAGGGACGCGGCTCGAGCTGCTCGATGATCCGGTCGACGAAGAATCGGTAGCCGAGGTCCGTCGGCACACGCCCTGCCGAGGTGTGCGGATGCGAGAGCAGCCCCTGTTCCTCGAGGACCGCGAGCTCGTATCGCACCGTCGACGAGGACACGTCCATCGCGGCTCGCTCGACGAGCGTCTTCGAGCCGACAGGCTCACCCGTCGCGACGTACTCCTCGACGACGCGGACGAGAATCTCCTCCTGCCGCGACGTGAGCTCGGGTGTCGGGTCGGGAGCCATTGAGGTCAATTGTAGTTATTTGCAGGGACTTCAGCGAGGAGCTCGACCGTCACGCCCCCGCCGAGGAACCGCCCTCGGCGCGTCAGGGCAAGCCCGTCCTCGCGACGCTCGACGAGATCGAGCTCCTCGAGGCGCGCGAGCGCTCCCGCATCAATCGCGCTTGCGACCTCCGAGAACGGCAGCGCCTCATCCAGGCGGAGCCCCAGCATCAGGCGCTCCTGTACGCGGGTCGTCTCCGCCAGCGGCTCGAGCTCACGCGGCGGCCGCTCGCTGGCCTCGAGTGCGGCCAGGTAACGCGGAAGCGCGGGGGCGTTCCGCCAGCGAAGGCCACGGACCGTCGAAACGGCGCCGATGCCGAGACCGAGGTAGTCGCGACCGAGCCAGTAGGCGAGGTTATGGCGAGCGCGGTGCCCTTCCCGGCAGAAGTTCGCAGTTTCGTACCAGCGGTAGCCGGCTGTGGTGAGCGTGTCGACGACGAGCTCGAAGTAGCCCTCCATGGCCTCTGCCTGCTGCGTCAGCTCCTCACCGTGCGCGTGGGTGAACCGCGTTCCCGGTTTGGCCTCCAGCTCATAGCAGGAGAGGTGCTCGGGGCCGAGCGCGAGCGCCTCGCCGAGATCCCGCTCGAGATCGGCGGGCTCCTGACCGGGAATCCCGTAAATGAGGTCGATGCTGATGTTGTCAAAACTGGCATCGTGTAGATGGTAAAACGCGCGCCGGACGTCGTCTGGGCGGGCCTGGCGGTCGAGCACGTCGAGCAGTCGCGGCTGGAATGTCTGAACGCCGAGGGAGACGCGCGTGACTCCAGCCGCGCGCAGGAGCGCCGCCAACTCGGGTGTGACGGTCTCGGGATTCGCCTCCACGGTCATCTCCTGTGCGGATGGCAGCGCGCTCAGAAGCCGGGCCAACTCCCTCTGGTCGAGGAAGGTCGGCGTCCCGCCACCGAGGAAGACGGTCTCCACTTCGTCCGCCAGCAGCCCGCGCTCCAACTCGAGCTCCGCGAGAAGGGAATCCACGTAGCGCCCGTGCTGCTCCCTCCGCCCCACCAGCGTGACGAAATCGCAGTAGCCGCAGCGTGACGCGCAGAAGGGCAGGTGGACGTAGAGGTGACGGACGCCACTCACTTCTTGTCCCCGTCGAGATTGAGCACCGCGAGGAAGGCCTCCTGCGGCACCTCGACCGAGCCGACCTGCTTCATGCGCTTCTTCCCCTTCTTCTGCCGCTCAAGGAGCTTCCGCTTGCGCGTCACGTCTCCGCCGTAGCACTTCGCGAGCACGTCCTTGCGGCGCGCTTTGATCGTCTCCCTCGCGATCACGCGCGAGCCGATGGCAGCCTGCACCGGCACGTCGAACATCTGCCGCGGAATCTCCTCTCGCAGCCGATCGACGAGCGCCCTCCCCCTCCCGTAGGCCCCGTCACGATGGACGATGAGGCTGAGGGCGTCGACTGGGTCGCCCGCGAGGAGGATGTCGACGCGCACGAGGTTCCCCTCCTCGAAGCCCACCACGTCGTAGTCGAAGCTCGCATAGCCCTTGGTGCGGCTCTTCAGCTGGTCGTAGTAGTCGTAGACGATCTCCGCCAGCGGGAGGTCGTACGAGAGCATCACCCGGTCTTCGCTGAGGTACTCCATGTGGTCGAACCGACCGCGGCGCTCGGTGTTCAGCTCCATCACGGTGCCCACGTACTCCTTCGGGACGATCGTCGTGGCGCGGATGTAAGGCTCCTCCACGCGCTCGAACTCGCGCGGCATGTCGGCCGGGCTGTGCACCTCGAGTTCCTCGCCGCCCTGCGTGTAGACCTTGTAGGCGACGTTCGGCGCCGTCACCAGGAGATCGAGGTCGAACTCGCGCTCGAGCCGCTCGCGGACGATCTCCATGTGCAGGAGCCCGAGGAAGCCGCAGCGGAAACCGAAGCCGAGCGCCTGCGAGGTCTCGGGCTCGTAGAAGAGCGAGGCGTCGTTCAACTTCAGCTTCTCGAGCGCGTCGCGAAGCTCGGGATAGTCGTCCGAGTCGGTCGGGTAGAGACCGGAGAAGACGGTCGGCTTGACGTCCTTGTAGCCCGGCAGCGGCTCCGTGGCCCCGTGGCGGGCCCTCGTCAGCGTGTCGCCGACTCGCAGGCGGCTGACGTCCTTCAGCCCGGTGACGACGTAGCCCACCTCGCCTGCCTCGAGGGTGTCCGTGGGGCTGCGCACCGGAGAGAAGAAGCCGAGCTCCTCCGCTTCGAAGCGCGTGCCCGCCGCCATCGCACGCAGGTCTTCCCGCGTGGAGAAGCGCCCGTCGACGACCCGGACAAAGGCCACCACCCCGCGGTACTGGTCGTACGAGGAGTCGAAAACGAGCGCTCGGGGCGGCGCGTCCGGGTCACCCTCGGGCGGAGGAATGCGCTCGACGATCGCGTCGAGCACGTCGGCGACGCTCTGGCCCGTCTTGGCGGAGATGCGGAGGACGCGCTCGGGATCCTCGCCCACGAGCTCGGCCACCTCGGCGGCCGCGCCCGAGGGGTCGGCCTGCGGCAGGTCGATCTTGTTCACCACGGGGACGATCTCAAGGTCGTTCTCGAGCGCGAGGTACGCGTTTGCGAGGGTCTGAGCTTGAATCCCCTGCGCGGCGTCGACGAGCAGGAGCGCCCCCTCGCAGGCCTGGAGCGCGCGAGAAACCTCGTAGGTGAAGTCCACGTGCCCCGGGGTGTCGATCAGGTTCAGCTGGTGGCCCTTCCAGGCGACGCGCACTGCCTGTGCCTTGATCGTGATCCCGCGCTCGCGCTCGAGCTCCATGGTGTCGAGCACCTGCTCGCGCATCTCGCGCTCGGTGAGGGTCTCCGTCACCTCGAGGATGCGGTCGGCCAGAGTCGACTTCCCGTGGTCGATATGGGCCACGATGGAGAAGTTGCGGATGCGCTCGAGCTTCACTCGCCCGTTGTACCGGACCGGCGACGAAGCGAGAGAAGGGCGCGCAGCTCCCGGATTCGCATGAGCCGGGCGCAGACGAGGTACACCGCCACCGCGGCGGCCAGGCCGGTGCCAACCGAGACGACCTGGCCCCCGAGGGAGCGGCCGAGCAGCCGGTCGAGGACGTACCAGGTTCCCGCGGCCGCACAGGCGGCCACCGCAGCCGCGACCGTGATGCGGACGTAGGAGGACAAGAGGGCGCGGCCGTTCATCCGGCCGACGCGACGCCGGAAGAGGATGATGAGCGCGGCCGTCCCGGCCATGTTGACGAAGGAAGTGGCGAGGGGGATCCCCCACACGCCGTAGCGGTAGAAGGCCGCGTCGAGCGCCGCGTTCACGCCCAGGTTTCCCAGCGCCACGACTGTTGGCACCCACGGCGACTGGAGGCTGAAGAACGCCCTCGTGAGCATGAGCATTGTGCCGTTGAAGGTGAGGCCGAGAGTGAATGCGGCCAGCGCCCCGGCGACCACGGTCGTCTGGTCGGGCGTGAACGCGCCCCGTTCGTAGATGAGGCGGACGATCGGCACTGCGAGCACGGCGCCCACGGCGCTGGCGGGGATGAGCAGGAAACCGATCTGACCGAGCCCGAGCGCGACGTTTTCGCGGAATCCGACGAGATCTCCCCGCGTGGCGAGGCGCGACAGCCGCGGGAAGAGCACCGTGGCGACGGCGACGGAGAACATTCCCTGCGGCAGCATGTAGATGCGAAAAGCGGCGTTGATCGCGCTCGGCGCGATGTCCGGGTTGATGAGCTGCGCGGCGAAAATGCCGTCGATCAGGGCGTTGACGTTGATGAGGCCGAGCCCGAGGGTGACCGGCACCATGAGGACGAAGACCTGCTTGACCGCGGGATCGCGCCAGTCGAACACGAACTGAAGCCGTCCCCCGAGCCCGCGCAGAGCCGGTATGGGGAGTGCGAACTGAAGCAACGTCGCGGCGAGGATCGCCCCTGCGTACACGTAGAGCTCGTCGTTCCCCTCCACCCTCGGGACTCCGATGACGAGCCCGGCGATGATGACGAGGTTCCAGAAGACCGGCGTGAGCGCGGGGATCGTGAAGTGCTCGTAGCTGTTCAGGATCCCGACGATCACCCCGAACAGCCCGAGGAGGAGCACGATCGGGAAGAGGAGCCGCGACAGCCCGACCAGGAGGTCCTGCTCGTACGGGAACGGCGCCATGATCCACGGCGCCAGGACGATGAAGAGGAGCGTGACGCCGCCGAGCCCGAGGAAGATCAGCCAGAAGAGCGTCGATGCGACCCGCCAGGCCCGCGCGCGCTCGCCTTTCTCCAGAAGCTCGCTGAAGACGGGGACGAACGCGGACGACAGGGCGGCGTCGGCGACGAGCGCCCGCACCGTGTTCGGGATCAGGAACGCGATCTCGAAGGCGTTGATCGGGCCGCGGACGCCGAAATAGTTCCGCGCGACGATCTCGCGGACGAGCCCGAGGACGCGCGACAGCCCGGTGGCGCCGGCGAAGATCGCCGTCGACCAGGCCAGGCGCCGAGCCGGCTTCACCGGCGGGTCCTCGCCGGTCGCCGCGCGCGGAGCATCATCCACGCAGCGAGCATAGGCCAGCGGCCGGAAGCGCCGGCTCTTGCTAGCATCCGAGAGCCCGCGCACCGCGGGCGTTTCTCCGTATGCCGAACATTCACCAGCAGAAGCGCCGCGTGAAGATCGCCGCCCGCCAGCGGGAGGAGAACCTGCGCTATCGCTCAGCGGCGAAGACGCTGTACAAGCGCCTCGAGACCGCTGTCGCAGACGGCGACAAGGACCGCGTCGCGGCCGAGCACCGCGAGCTCGTCAGGCTCCTGGACAGGGCCGCCTCGAGCCGTGCGATCCATCCGAACAAGGCCGCACGCAAGAAGGCGCAGGCGGCCAGCCTCGTCGCTTCGAAGGCCTAGGCTTCGACCCGCTCTCGCGGAGTCGTGATCTCCACGAGGGCCCGCTCGAGCTCGAGCTCGTTCGAGACGCGGCTCGCACCCTTGAGCGCAGCGTCGAGCTCGGCCAGCCGGACGATCGCCGCGTCGAGCTCGTCTCGCGAGTAGTGCTCGGCGTGGCCGAGCGCCTTGCGAATTGGGAACTCGTGCTTCTTGAGGCGCCCGGCGATCTCGCGCGCGGCGAGACCTTCGGCCGCGAGCGCCTGGACACGCCGCACGAGCGCCACCTGCGAGGCAAGCCTCACGGCGACGAGGAACGGCTCGGTGCCCTTGTCGAGCTCGGCCTCGCAGGCCGCGAGCACCTCGCCGACGTTGCGGCTCCCCCACGCATCGGAAAGGGCCCACGCCGGTGATTCGTGCACCGGGACGGCGAGCTGCTCGACCTCCCGCGGCCCGATCTGCTCTCCCCCGGCCCACGTGACGAGCTTTTCGACCTCCTGCTCGAGGAGCGCGATGTCGTCACCGGCGATCTCGACGAGCCGCTTCGCTGCGTCGTCTGTCGCCTGCGCGCCGAGCCGCACGAACTCACTCCGCACCCAGACGGAGGGGTCCTTCGGCTTCGGCACGTCGTAGGCAAGGACCTCGCCGCCCTTGCCCGAGACGAGCTTGGCGAGCGCGCCGTCCTTCGGCGGCTCGTCGGCCACGAGCGCGAGCACGGTGCCCGGAGCCGGGTCGCCGACGTAGGCGGCGACCGCCTCGTGGTCGCCTTTCTTCCAGCGCTCGACCCCCTGGACGATCACGAGCCGGCCGGCGCCGAAGAGCCCGAGCGAGTTAAGCGATGCCGCCACGTCCTCTCCAGAAGCCTCATCCGCAGCGAGCGTTTCGACCGCTTCGTCCCCGAATCGTGAGCGCAGCCGGCGGAGTGCGCGGCCGATCTTGGGACGGTCCGTCCCGGTGAGGAAGTAGGCCGGGCGCAGCTCATCCGCCATCGAGCGTGAGCATAGTCATCGCTGCGTCCGGACAGAGAAGGTCGCACCGTCCGACTCTACGGTGATGCGGCCGTCCTCGTCGGTCCGGTAGACCCCGAGCCCGGGAAAGGCGTTCAGCGCGGCGACTGTCGACGGAGCCGGGTGCCCATAGTCGTTGCCTCGGCCGACGGAGATGAGCGCGACCCGCGGGCGGATGAGCTGAAGGAGATCGCTCAGGCCCGCGTCCGACGAGCCGTGGTGGGCGACCTTCAGAAGCTCGACCTCCGGCGGATGGAGCGGAAGGGTCACGGCCGACTCGGAGTCGCCGGTGAGGAGAGCGTCGAAGCTGCCGTAGCTGGCGAGGAGCACGACTCCGTGCTCGTGAGGGTCCTCTCCTGGCACGCCCGGCCCATCCGGCCAGAGCACCCGAAGCCGCAGAGCGCCGAGCGTGTACGCGTGTCCGACGCGCGCGGGGACGAGAGGAACGCCGCGGGCCCTGGCTTCTCGCTCGAGCGCGTGCTCGTCGGGGCTGTCGGTCGGCTCGAGCGGATCGAGCACGAATCCGACAGTGAGCGCATCGACCACCGCGGCCGCTCCGCCGACGTGATCACGGTGCGGATGCGTGACCACGATCGCCGCCAGCCGGCGGATCCCGAGCCTGCGCAGCTGCGACGCGACAGCGGCCTCCGGCGGGCCCTCGTCGACGAGCACCGAGCCGGCCTGCGTCTGCAGGAGGATCCCGTCGCCCTGGCCGACGTCGAGCATGACGATGCGAAGCCCATGGGGTGGCGGCGGGAAATGCTCGGGGCGAAGCCTCCAGCCGGCCGTGACGATCGCGATCGCCACGGCGAGGAACGCCGCGCGGCGGCCGCGGGGAGGCGGAAGCCTCGAGAGCAGGAAGGCGAATCCCGCGAGCGCGCCGAGGACGACCAGGGAGCGCCACGACGTGAGCTGCGCGTGAGGCAGTCCGCCGAAGAAGCGCGCGCAGCCCGCCAGGTACGCGGCGAGCCAGCCGTTCACCCACGAGAGCGCGAGCGCGGCGCTCGGCAGGACCGGGACGAGTGCGGTCGAGATGAGCGCGAGGCCGAGGAGCGGCGCGACCACGGGGCCCGCAACCGCGTTGCTCGCAACAGTGAAGAGCGGCGCGGCCTGGAAGTGGAGCATCAGGATCGGTGCGGTCGCCCCTCCACAGGTGACCGAGACCGCGATCACACCGGCGAGTCCCCTGGGAACCGGGTAGCCGGCGAGCCAAGCCTCGATCCGCTGCACGAGGACGAAGATCGATGCCACCGCGCCGAAGGAGAGCTGGAAACCCGGTTCGAGGAGTGAATACGGGTTCCACGCGAGCAGGACGGCCGCGCCAACGAAGAGGAAGTACCAGCGGTCACGGGGCCGCCCGGCGAGCCAGGCCAGGGAGGCTAGCGCGCCGGCCACGCCCGCGCGGACGACGGAGGGCTGCCACCCCACCGCCATCAGATAACCGGCGACCGCCGCGAGCGCCCAGATCTGCGCGAGCCAGCGCGAGATGCCGAGAAGCCACGCGAGCGCGAGAACGCCGCCGACCACGTACGCGACGTTCTGGCCGGAGACGGCCAAGAGGTGGTACAGGCCCGAGGAGCGAAAGCGGTCTCGAAGCTCCGGATCGAGGCCTTCGTCCTCGCCGAGCACGACTCCGGCGATGACCGCGCGCCGCTCCCCGTGAACCCCAGGGGCGAGCGAGCCGGCGATCACGGCACGCGTCCGGTCGGCGAGACCGCCGATGCCACCGCGGTGACCCACGACCTCGAACGTGCTCGCTCGTAGGACGACGTGGATGCCTTGGCGACGCAGGTAGGTAGCCTCGTCGAAGCCGTTCTCCTCCGGTCTCGGAGCCTCCACCTCGGCGACGAGCTCGAGCAGAGCGCCCTGCGGTGGGGCACGGCCCGCGGGGAGATCGAGTCGCGCTGGCTCGTCGATGCGGCGCGTACCGAAGCGGCGGAC
>DATAOL010000248.1:0-3544 GCA_036265755.1 Gaiellaceae bacterium
TTGTTCCGGCAGGCCGGGGTCATCCGCGCCGAGACCGTCGAGGAGCTCGTCGACGTCGCCGCACTTCTCTCCACGCAGCCGCTTCCCGCCGGACGAAACGTCGCCATCGTGACGAACGCGGGTGGGCTCGGCATCCTCTGCGCGGACGCGTGCGAGGGAGCGGGGCTCGAGCTCGTCCCACTCCGTGAGGAGACACGGGCCGCCCTTACCGAGGTCGCCCCGCCGGAGGCGAGCCTCCAAAACCCGGTCGACTTGCTCGGCTCGGCGACGGCCGAGACGTATTCCCGGGCGCTCCCGCACATCGTCGCCGACGACGGGGTCGACGCAGTCATCGTCCTCTTCGTCCCGGCCGCACAGGTGACGGCTGATGACGTGGCGGCGGCCGTACGGGAAACCCAGGGAGGATCAGCGTCGAAGCCGATCGTCCCTGTCTTCATCGCAGCCGAGATGCCGGCTGGCTCTTTCACGTACCCGGAGTCGGCCGCCCGCGCCCTCGGACGCGCGGCCGAGCGCGCGGACTGGCTCCGCCGCCCCGCCGGCTCGGTGCCCCCTGTCGACGTCGACCGCGAAGCAGCTGCGGAGGTGGTGGGCCGGGCCCTCGAGCGCTCGAACGACGTGTGGCTGGCTGGCCCGGAGATCCGCCGGCTTCTCGACGCGTACGGGATTGCCCTCGTTCCAGAGCGTTTCGTCGCCGGTCCCGAAAACGCGGTCGAGGCAGCGACGGAGCTGGGTTTCCCCGTGGTCGTCAAGACGGCGGAGGCCGGCGCGCACAAGACAGAGACCGGCGGTGTTTTGCTCGACCTCAAGGATGCCGACGCGGTTCGCGCGGCGGCGCATGCGATCGGCGGAAGCCTCCTCGTCCAGCCAATGATCGGCGAAGGCGTCGAGCTCCTCGCGGGAATCGTCCAGGACCCGGTGTTCGGGCCGCTCGTCGCCTTCGGTCCCGGCGGGATCTACGCCGAGCTGATCGGCGACGCCGGCTTCCGCATCGCTCCACTCACGGACGTGGACGCCGACGAGCTCGTCCGCGGCGGCAAGGCGGGGCGCCTCGTCGCGGGATTCCGGGGACGGCCGGCGGCAGATGCCGCTGCGCTCGTCGACCTGCTGCACCGGCTCTCACGCCTCGGAGAGGACTTCCCAGAAGTCGCAGAGCTCGACCTCAACCCGGTGGCCGGCCTTGCGAGCGGCTGCCTGGCGCTCGACGCGCGCGTCCGTGTCGGGCAAGTCGAAAGAGGTCGCCGCCTGAAGACGTGGTGAACGGCGCGCCTAGGTTGCTGCAGCTCCGCGCGCGAGCCGGGCTAGTCGCTCGAAGATCTCACGGGTCGCTCCCAATCCGTCGATGCTCGCGACCCGGAGCGGATGCCCTTTCGACCGAGCGACCTCGACGGTAGGCCGCCCGCCCAGCCGCATCGAGGGGCGCGCCATGGCCACGTCCACGACATCCGCATAGCGGAGCGCCAGAGAGAAGAGGCGGCCACTCGCTCCTCCGCCCTCGAGGTGCACACGGCTCGAGCTGAGCTCCAGTCGGCCTACGCGCGCCGGCTCCTCGCCCTCTTGCCAACGGACTGCGTATGTCGTTTCCTGGTCGGGGGTGCCCATGCCGAGATCATGGGCGCTCACTCTCCAAGTGGAATCCGCGCGGAGAACGAGTCGCCGTGCGGGTTTTCCGCAACGATTGTGCGCCGCTCCCCGATGGCGGCGCTCCGCCGCGCCGCAAGGATGTCCACGATGAAGCGGACAGGCCGTTACGCAGTGCTCATCGCGGGGGGAGGGGTTGCCGCCCTCGAGACCATGGTCGCGCTCCGATCGCTTGCCGAGGATCGAGTCGACATCGAGCTTCTCTCTCCCGATCGTGATTTCTTCTACGCTCCGCTGAGCGTCTACGAGCCGTTCGCCGGTGGGCCGCCGGCCCGCTTCGATCTCGGTGAGCTCACCGCAGGCATCGGTGCGCGGCACCGTGTCGGATCGCTCCGGGCCGTCGCCCCGGAGAAGCGCACGGTCACCACGGGACACGGCGAGGAGCTCCTCTACGACGCCCTCGTCCTCGCGGTTGGCGCGCGCCGCCGTGTGGCGCTTCCCGGCGCCTTGACGTTCCGTGGGCACGAGGACGCGCCCGCGATCACCCGCCTCGTGGAAGACCTCGAGGCAGGGTCGGTCACGACCGCCGCGTTCGTCGTTCCGAGTGGCGTAACGTGGCCATTGCCCGCGTACGAGCTCGCGTTGCAAACGGCGACGCGGCTCGGATCAGGACGCGGAAGGCTCACGCTCGTGACCACGGAGGAGCAGCCCCTCGGACTGTTCGGCCGGGAGGCCAGCGAAGCTGTCGGCAGGCTCTTGGCGGAGCGGGACATCGAACTGCGAGCGAGCGCGCACCCGGAGCGCTACGCCGACGGGCTCGTGCACATGATTCCCGGCCCGCCGGTCCCGGCAGAGCGCGCGGTCGCGCTTCCGGCGCTGGGCGGCATTCGTGTCGCGGGGATCCCCGGCGACGCCTCGGGCTTCGTCCACACCGACGCGTTCGGACAGGTCGTGGGCGTGGAGGACGTCTACGCTGCCGGGGACGGAACGACCTTTCCGATCAAGCAAGGAGGGCTGGCCGCGCAGCAGGCCGACGCGGTGGCCAGCGCCATCGCGGCGAAGGCGGGTGCGCCCGTCGAGCCGGAGCCGTTCGATCCCGTCCTGCGAGGCCTGGTCGTGACCGGAGCGGGCCCGATCTTTCTTCGCGCCGAGCTGGGAGCGGGCCACATGTACGCCTCCCGTTCCGACGAGGCAGCACTCTGGTGGCCACCGGCGAAGATCGCAGCGCGCTATCTCGGCCCGTATCTCGCCGAGCGTGCAGCCACGGCGTTCGCCCCTTTCGCCCTCCGCGGCTGACTAGCCGTCGGAAAGGAGGCCGGTCGAAAGGGCGTAGCGGACGAGCTCGGCTCGCGTCCCCAGGCGGAGCTTCTGCATGATGTGCGCCCGGTGCGTCTCGGCGGTGCGAACCGAGATGAAGAGCATCTCCGCGATCTCCTGGTTCGTGTGGCCCAGCGCCAGCAGGCGGAGGACCTCTTGCTCGCGCTCGGAGAGGGGGTTCTCCGCAGCGTCTTTCTCGGCGGCGGCGTCCGCGGCAGCCATGCGCGCGCCCAGAGCCGGATGCACGTAGCTGCCTCCCCGCGCGATCTCCCTGACGGCGAGGACGAGCTCCGTGTCAGCAGCTTCCTTCAGCAGGTACCCAGCGGCTCCGGCGGCAAAGGCCTCCCGCACGTACCGCGGGTCGTCCTGCATGGAGAGGATCAGGATTCTCGTCTCGGGACGTTCGTGCAGGATCTCCGGGGTCACCTCGATGCCGCTCTTGCCGCCCAGGACGACGTCCATGAGGATCACGTCAGGCTTTGAGCTCCGCGCCTCGAAGATCGCGTCGCGCGCGTTCCCCGCCTCACCCACTGTCTCGATGTCGTCCTCGGCGTCGAGCAACAGTCGCAGTCCCGCCCGGACGACAGCGTGGTCGTCGACGACGAGAACCCGGATGCTCATGCGAGCGGGACCTCCACCACGAGAGTCG
>DATAOL010000249.1:0-4014 GCA_036265755.1 Gaiellaceae bacterium
ATGCTCACCGTCGCGGGCGGGAAGCTGACGACCTACCGGCACATCGCCCTCGACGCGCTCCGCCAGGTCCGGGGCGAGCTCGGCCTTCATCGCCTGCCCGATCGCGCCGTCCCGCTTCCGGGCGCCGCCGACCTGGCGGAAGCCGGCGTGCGCCTCGCCCGCGCGAACCCGGCCCTCGAGCCGGCGGTCCGCTCGCACCTCGCCCACCTTTACGGAAGCCTCGCCGAGGAGGTGCTGGCCGAGGCCGCTGACAACCCGTCCCTTCTGGAGCGGCTCAATCCGGACGCCCCGGACATCGCCGCCCAGGCCGTCTACGCCCAGCGGCGGGAATGGGCCTGCACCCGTGAGGACATCCTCCGGCGGCGCACGACGCTCGGCCTGCGCGGCCTGCGGCCCACGGTGCGCCTCGCCGAGGTGCTCGGCTAGCTAGAGCTCGACGATCACGGTCTTCGTCTCCGTGAACACCTCGAAGGGGTGCCGGCCGCCGACGCGGCCGATCCCGCTCCGGGAGCCGGCCCGCCCGCCGAACGGGAGATGGCTCTCCCAGTAGTTGGAGGACTCGTTCACGTTCACCCACCCCGCCCGCGCGGCCTCGGCGAAGCGAAGCCCACGGCGCAGGTCCTGCGTGAACACGGAGGTGAGGAGGCCGTAGGGCGAGGCGTCGATGAGCGCGAGCGCCTCCTCCTCGCTCTTGATCGCCGAGATGGGGACGATCGGGCCGAACGTCTCCTCGGTCGCGACCTCCATCTCGTGCGTGACCCGGTCGAGCACCGTCGGCTCGTAGTAGAGGCGCGTCGGATAGCCTTCGGCGCGCGCACCGCCCGAGACCAGCTGGGCGCCGCGCTCGACCGCCTCGCCGATGTGACGGTCCATCTTCTCGGCGACGGGCTCGTTGTTCAGCGGGCCCATCGTCGTCTCGTCGGCGAAGGGATCCCCGAGGCGGACATCCTTGGCGATCGCCGCGGCGAGCTTGTCGAGGTACGCGTCGTGGACCGCCTCGTGCACGAGAAACCGCTCGCCGGCGGTGCAGCTCTGACCCGCGCAGAGGAACGACGCGACGAGCGTCGCGTCGACCGCCTTGTCGAGGTCCGCGTCCTCGAGGACGACCACGGGGCCGTTGCCGCCCATCTCGAGGAGCAGCGCCTTGCCCGCCGCACGCTCGGCGACCTTGTAGCCGGTCGCGATCGAGCCGACGAAGCCGATCGCATGCGTTCCGGAGCTGGCGGCGATCTCGTCGCCGACCACCATCCCGGGCCCGGTGACCATGTTGAAGACGCCCCCGGGCAGCTCGGCCGCGACGATGCACTCGGCGAGCCTCACGGCGCTGACGGAGGTCGAAGGCGCGGGGGCCCAGACGATCGCGTTGCCAGCGGCGAGGGCGGGCGCGATCACCTCCGCCGGCATCGTGTAGGGCCAGTTCCAGGGAGTGATGACGCCGACGACGCCTTTCGGCACGCGGTAGACGAGCACGCGCTTGTCCGCGTCGACGGACGGAGGCATCGCGCCTTCGAGCCGCCGCGCGTCCGCTGCAGCCATGAGCCAATACCGCTCGAGCTCGTCCACCTCGTCGTAGGCCTCCGCCTTCAGCGGCTTCCCCTGGTCGAGAGTCAGGGTGCGGGCGAGGTCGTCGCGGCGCTCCGCGACGGCCGCGGCGATCCGCTCCATCGCCTCGGCGCGGTCGAACACAGAGCGCGCCGCCCAATCGCGCCACGCAGCGTTGGCGGCCGCGATGGCGCGACCCGCGTCCTCACGAGTGCCCTCGGGGAGGCTGCCGAGGCTCTCGCCGGTCGCCGGGCTCGTCGCCTCCATGCGCTCTCCGGAGTCGCCGTCCGCCCACTCGCCGCCGATGTACATGCGGTAGTCCACGAGCGGAGTCTCGCACCACTCCATCCGTTCGTGCCCACCGGCCGTATGGAGGGCAGCGCGTCCAATTCCCCCTCGGACGCTCCGGGGGAGGCGGGCGAGGCTGCGGTGCCCGTCCGCCTCTCGCCGACGAGGCCTGAGGCGCCCTAGTGGGCCGGCGGCTCCCAGCCTTCGAGGACCGGCGGGTGATAGTCCGTGCCGACCGTCTTCGAGCCGTCGACCCAGGGGCCGAGCTCGGGCTGGGGGAACTTCGTGTGCTTCTCCTTCAGCTGGATGCCGTAGGAGTTCCCCGACTGCAGGTGCTTGACGAGCACCTTGCGCGCGATCTCGTTCTCGCGTCCCTCGGGGATGTCGAAGTAAATGCGGATGAAGGAGTTCGAGTAGCGATCGAAGACCGCCGGGGTGCCCTCCTCCTCGAGCAGCTCGACGTCCTCCAGCCAGTTGATGTCCTGGCCCGGCGTCGCGGCGTCGAGGTCGACGTCCTCGATCTCGGCGATGTCCTCCTGGTAGGCCTGGCGCTTCCCCGAGAGGTACTCGGAATCGATGTCCTTGATCTTCTCGGGCTCGCCGCGACTGGCCACTAGTCGGCCGCTCCTGCCATGTCTTCGCTGGACTCGGGCAGGTAGTCGACCGGGAACTCGAGATGCTTCTCCAGCAGGCGCTCGATCTTCTGCAGAGCGCGCTCCTCGGTCACGCCGGGGATCCAGTCCGTCCCCGCGAGCGGCACCTTCGCCATCGCGGCGGCCTCGACCGTCAGCGCGCACAGGTCCTCGGGCTCGAGGGAGTGCACGTTCGTCTTCCCGCACGCACGCGCGAGCATCTGCACCTCGAGCGTCAGCGTGTGCAGGAAGTTGTAGACGCGCTCGGCGGCCTCATCGACGACGAGCCGCTTGCGCAGCTCCGGGTCCTGCGTCGTGATCCCCACGGGGCAGCGGCCGGTGTGGCAGTGGTAGCACTCGCCGGCCGGGACCCCGATCGTGCCCTCGTAGTCGGTGACGCCGGGGATCTCCTTGTTGCAGTTCAGCGCGACGAGCGCCGCATGGCCGATGGCCACGGCCTTCGCTCCGAGCGACAGCGCCTTGGCGACGTCGCCGCCGTTGCGGATCCCGCCGGCAACGACGAGGTCGATCTCGTCGGCGAGGCCGACGTCCTCGAGCGCGCGACGAGCTTCCGGGATCGCCGCCATGAGCGGAATGCCGGTCTCCTCCGTGGCGATGTGCGGGCCCGCACCGGTGCCGCCCTCGGCGCCGTCGAGGTAGATGATGTCCGGCCCGCACTTGGCCGCCATGCGCACGTCGTCGTACACGCGCGCGGCGCCGAGCTTGAGCTGGATGGGGATCTGATAGTCGGTCGCCTCCCGGATCTCCTGGATCTTCAGCGAGAGGTCGTCGGGCCCGAGCCAGTCGGGATGCCGCGCCGGAGACCGCTGGTCGATCCCGGGCGGAAGGGAGCGCATCTCCGCCACCTGCTCGGTGACCTTCTGGCCCATGAGGTGGCCGCCGAGCCCGACCTTGCAGCCCTGGCCAATGAAGAACTCACATGCGTCCGCGAGCATGAGGTGGTGCGGGTTGAACCCGTACCGGCTCTGAATGCACTGGTAATACCACTTCGTCGAGAGATCGCGCTCCGGCGGGATCATCCCGCCCTCCCCCGAGCACGTTGCGCTGCCCGCCATGGAGGCGCCCTTGGCGAGGGCCATCTTCGCCTCGAGCGAGAGCGCGCCGAAGCTCATGCCGGTGATGTAGACGGGGATGTCGAGCTCGATCGGATTCTTCGCGAACCGCGCGCCGAGAACCGTCTTCGTCTGGCACTTCTCGCGGTAGCCCTCGATCACGAACCGGGTGAGCGTGCCCGGCATGAACATGAGGTCGTCCCAGTGCGGGATCTTCTTGAACATCGAGAAACCGCGCATGCGGTAGCGGCCGAGCTCGGCCTTCATGTGGATGTCGTTCAGGACCTCCGGGGTGAAGATCGGGCTGCGCCCGAGGACCGTGCGGCGCTCGGGCTGGTCCGCCCCGATGTTCTGGCCGACCTGGTCGTAACGGTCGCTGGTTGTCATAGGACGAGCTTCCTTTCGGCCGGCTCGAGATTGTCGTAGTTGTAGAGCACCTTGCCGCAGACGAATTTCTGGAACTCGGGCGGATCGCCGAG
>DATAOL010000250.1:0-1824 GCA_036265755.1 Gaiellaceae bacterium
GGCGACCACGTCGCCGTCTTTGGGAGACTCCGTGAGCTCCTCGAGGCGGACGAGGCGGCCGGCACCCACGCCGACGCCGGAGGGAGTCTCGCTGGCCGGCCTCGCGATCGCCGTGCGCTCGAGGGCGAGCTCCTCGATTCGGCCGAGCTCTACAAGCCCGGTCTCCACCGGGTTGAGCTCGGCGAGAAGCGCGAGGTGGGGTCGCTCACCGAGTTGCCGCTCCGCGCGCGCGAGGAGGTCGGCGATTCCCTCCGCGCAGGCCGCCGAGCCTTTGGACCCCGTCGTGGGGCGTCGGGCGACAAAGAGCCACTGCGGCTCCGCGCCGGGATCGACGAGCGCGACAGCGATCTCGGTCGTCGAGTTGCCGACGTCGACGCCGGCGACGAGCACCGTCAGGCCGAAACGAGCGCGGGCCGCTGTTTCTGTTCGGGGGCGCCTTCGGCGAGCGCGCCGATCAGCAGCTGCTCGACTGTCCTTCGCCAGGCCGCTTCGTCAAGGGCGCGCCAGAGACCGTGGCGCTGCAGAAACCGGCGCTTCCCGAGCACGTCGAGAGCTCGAATCGCCGCCATCACGAGGCGGAAATCCTCCTCCGGGACGAAATCCTTGATCTCGGTGCTCGCAGTGGCCGTCCCTTCGAATGCCCCTTCCGCTACCCCCTGCCAGTAGGCGTGTTGGAAGACGCAACCCGCGACACCGCCCCCGGGCTTCACCCAGCAGCCGATCGTGAGACCGTGACCGGACTCCTGGATGCCGCGCAATGCAAGTTGCAGAAGCAGACGGCCGCGCTCCTCGCTTGCCAAGGCCGCTAGCTCGCGGCGTGCGATTCGTTCCTCACGGGTCATGAACGGCACCTCCTCGACGAAAAGCTTGCGCTAGATGCTACGCAATCAGGCCGCGTCGCATGTACGAAGCTCGCGCCTCGCGCACCAGGGCGGCGCAACGCTCTGCGCCTCGTTCGTCGAGCGTTTTCGCGAGCGAGTCGAGCTCGTCCGCAGAGGAGCGGCCGGGTCGGAGCATCTCGTAGAAGATGAGGAGCTCGTCGTCCGAGAAAGCCGTCAGCTCCGCGCCCCGCCGGAGGTTCTCGGCGAGCTGTGGGTTTCCGCCCGCTTCCGCGAAATCCGCCTGGAGCCGCAGCGTCTCAGGGGCAACCGCGACATCCTCCGGGCCAAGCTGCCCGGAGACCACCCCGTCGAGCGTGATCTCTGCCACTGCTTTGCCGCTCGCCGTGCGGACGGCGTCCCGGCTCGTGATAGCAAGCGGGTACCTCAACTCGGCCAACGCGCCTCCAGCTCGACAGGCCCGTCGTCCCGCGCGAGCTCCCGCTCGATCGCGACGAGCTGAACCACACGGGCGTGGTAGCGGGGCCCGAGAGGCTCGCTCGACTCTGCGAGCAAAAGCGGCTCCGGCGCCAGCCCCTTCGCGTAACGGGCCGCGTTCCGGCCCAGCCCCCGGTAGAGCTCGGAAGTGACACGCGGGGCGACCGAGAAGAGCTCGAGGTTGGCGAGCGGCGGCAGGTCGGAACGGTGGATGAGAGCCGTGCCTTTTCCCTGCAGGCCCACGGAGACGCCCGAGCCGGACAGGCGCGCCGCCGTCGACCCGATGTAGCCGAGGTCGATCGAGCGAAAGACGCGAACGAGCCGAGCTTCGAGGCCCTCTTCCTCGACGCCCGCGAGAACCTGACGCAATACCTCCGCGACGGTCATCCCATTGAGCGCCGTCCAGATCGATTGCCCGAACGCCGGTGAGAGGGCGACCACGATCTCGTCCGGACGCGCGCCGGTCCGTGCAGGACCGATTTCGACGAGCTCGATGCATCCTTCGGAC
>DATAOL010000251.1:0-3663 GCA_036265755.1 Gaiellaceae bacterium
GACCCCCCGGACCGCATCCGACGTCGAGCGCGCTCTGCCCCGCACGGACGCCTGCAACTCGGATCAATCCTGCTGACAGTTCCTTGGCATAGCGACCGACGTGGCGCTCGTAGGCATCGGGCGATGCGCCGCTAACGGCCGACATTCATGCGTCCCGCACGCTCACCGGGAGAGTCTTGCACCCTTTTTTGTCGCTTCGTTGGACGGCCGCGCACGCCGACGGCGCGGACTTACGTGCCCGGCGCTGTAAGCGGGGCGCCTCCTTACCATCGAGCGACGCAGCGGGAAGCGAGGGCACGCGCGGGAAGCCGCGGGTGCGAGGATCCCGCAAGGCGGGCGAATCAGGCAAAGAGGAGTAGCCGGCGAGGACGCACGAGCCCGCGCCGGTGTTCCCTCAGTGTTCCCTTTGGGCACGACGGTCTGCTCGCTTAGACAGGCAGACCTGCGCGACCGACGTGAGTCCGCACTGAGCGGAACGCTTGCGGAAAGCCGGAGGCCGTCTAATCACCCACGGAAGAGCCATCTGGCGCCACTATGAACGATTCGCTCATCGGCGCGAATGCGCGCCAGCCACCGTCGTCTATCGAGGCTATAACGAGGATGGATCCGCTCCGCCTGTTGTCCCACATGGCCTGAAGCTCCACCTGGTAGAGCGCACCGGACGGCCCCGTCACCTCGGACACCTCCGGCTCGTCTAGAAGCGCCCGAAGGTCGTCGTATCTGCGTCCCCGGAGCACGGCAAGATGGTCGGACAGGATGCTCCGTGCCTCGGTCTGATCCATCGGTTGAACCGTAGGTCAGTCCTCCCGCTTGCGGAAGGACGGAGGCGGGCTAGGCGTGCTTGGCGGCTCGGTGCTTGCGTACGGCCTTCACGCCGTCCCCTGCGAAAGCAACCGCCCGGGACGGCCCAGGCACGGCGCCGTCAGCATGAGGCCGGCCTTGTTGACGAGGATGTCGGCGCCGCCGAGTTCCTGCTGCACGCGCTCGGCGGCGGTTCGGCCTCGTCCTCCTGAGCGCTTGGGCAAATGCCCCGTCATTCAGTCCTGCCTCTCGCCCGTCGGAGAACGGCTTCCCGGATGCGAGCGGCCGGCGGCGCTCTACCGCATCGGTCGCCGCGCGGCCAGCCGGATCTTGGCCGTCATTTCCTGGTGCGACGGCTTTCGTACGCCCACATGGCGATCTCGACTCGGTTGCGGGCATTGAGCTTGCGCATGAGGCTGGCGAGGTGCGTTTTGACGGTGCTGAGGCTGATGTGCAGCTCGTCGGCGATCTCGTGGTTGGTCCACCCATGGGCCACGGGGATGAGGACCTCCTCTTCCCGGCTCGTGAGCGGTTCCCGGGGCTGAGCCAGCGGCTGCCCCGGATGGGTGTCGGCGAAGGCGGCGAGCAGGCGCGCGGTGATGCTCGGTGCGATGAGTGCGTCGCCGTGGGCGGCGGCGTGGATCGCCTGGGTGAGCAGTTCGGGGCCGGCGTTCTTGAGCAGGAAACCGCGGGCGCCCGCCTTCAGGGCGCCGTAGACGTATCCGTCGAGGTCGAAGGTGGTTATGACGACGACTGCCAGAGGGTCGTCGACCTCGGGGCCGGCGAGCTGGCGGGTGGCCTCGATGCCGTCCACCTCGGGCATGCGGATATCGAACAGGCACACGTCCGGCCTCAGCCGGCGGGCGAGCGCCACCGCTTCGCGGCCGTTGGCCGCTTCCCCGACGACTTCGATGCCGGGCTGGGCGTCGAGGATCATGGTGAGCCCTGTCCGCACGATCTCTTGGTCGTCGGCGATGAGTACGCGGATGGTCATCTCGCGCCGCCCTTCGGCAGCAATGCGTCGACCGTCCAGCCCCTGTGTGGATTAGGACCTGCCCGAAGGGAGCCCCCGAGCAGGGTCGCTCGTTCGGTCATGCCGACGAGGCCATACGCTGAGGACCTGGGTGCCGGCGTCGTTCCATCACCGTCGTCGGAGACCGTCAGTCGCACCTGTTCACCCTCGTCTGTGACGTGGACGGTGATCCGGGTCGCATGAGGGGCATGCCGGATCGCGTTCGTGACCGATTCCTGGGCAAGCCGGTAGAGCGCTCTTCCGACGGACCGGGGGAGATCGGCGAAATCGCCTGAGAGCTGCACGTCAACACGCGGCCAGCCATCGACTTGGCGGGCCAGCCGCTCGATGTCGCCGACACCCGGTTGCGGAGCGAAGTCGGGCTCCGCCCCGTCGCGCAGGCCGCCGACCATGGCGCGCATCTCCTCGAGCGTCCGCGAGGCCGCCTCCTCGATGGTCGCGAGCACGGCCAGAGCACGGGCGGGGTCCGATGCCGCCAGGGCACGGCCTGCCTGAGCCTGGACGGCGATCGCCGAGACGTGGTGGCCGACGGAATCGTGGAGCTCGCGGGCGAGCTCGTTGCGCTGACGGAGCCTTGCCTGCTCGACGTTGCGGACGCGTACGGTGGCCTGGAAACGGATCGCCGCACCGAACGCGGCGGAGGACAGGAAGAACCCGTAGTCGGCCACCATCTCGCCAGCGCCGGTTGGATCGGCGACGTGCGTGATGACGAGCCAGGCCAGGATGACGCCCAGGCCGATCACGGCTTCGCGACCTGAGCCCCAACGAAACAGCGCGTAGGGCAGCACGAGCGACGCCACGATGGTCGACAGGCCCGTCCCGTCAACCGCGAGGATCCTCGCGACGTCGAACGCGATCAGCGTGCCGAAGGCGACTGCGACAGCGGTCAGGGGATGGGTGCGTCGCCAGAGCAAGGAGACGGCGACGACGAGGCTGACGGTGAGCACGAGCGGGCGCGACGCGATGTTGGCTTCCGGCCAGGTCGCCCACCATGGGTCCTCGCGAAGCATCGTCTCCAGGACCGACCACGCCGCGAGGACGGCGAGGAGCGCCCAGTCCCGCCACACCCGGACGGGGGGATCCTGAGGCCTGGATTCGGCCCAGAGCGCTCGGAGAGCTTCTCGCACCAGTCCCACAGCGTAGGAGAACCAGCACTGTTCCGGATCGGCCGAAAGAACGAAACGCGCGCCGTCCTCGCGGCCAGTTCAACTCGAGCCTGCCGACCGATGTGCCCGTCGGCCGACGCCGTCATCGTGGTGTCAATGCCGATCAACGCCTCCAGCCGCCGCCCCGCGCGCACCACGATGCAGGCGATCGTCCAGCACGGTTACGGGTCGACCGACGTCCTGCGACACCAAGACGTCGACCCGTCGACACCCGGGCGGTGCGAGGTGCGCGCCCGCATGCACGCAGCCTCCATCGACCAAGAAGACTGGTTCGTCACCACCGGCCGCCCACAACTTCGGCGGGTAGGGGCACTCATCGGCGAGCGCGGCGACCTGCCGCTCTTCGGCGAGGTCGGCGAACTTCCGAACCTCCTCCCGGGCGAGCACTGCGGCCTCCTCGGCTGTCTTGAACGAGACGGTCTTCTCCTGGAAGGCGAAACCGTTGATGTAGGCGTCGAGCACACAGTAGGCCTGGATCGTCACCTCGCCCAATGCACGAGAACCTGAAGGAGACCCCATGAACGCGCTCACCCGTTTCGTGCTCGACCACAAGCGACTCGTGCTCGGGTTCTGGCTCGCCGTGACGATCGCCGCCTTTGCTGCGATCGGACCGGCAGGCAGCTCGTTGTCACAGCAGTTCGACATCCCCGGACGCGAGGGCTT
>DATAOL010000252.1:0-4050 GCA_036265755.1 Gaiellaceae bacterium
CTGTTCGTGCTCGCCGGAGTCTTGTACTTCGTCGCGCAGCCTCTCGTCATCCAGCCGCTCTTCAACAGGTTCGAGCCGCTCGAGAACCAGAAGCTGACCGCGGAGATCAAGGAGCTCGGGCGGAAGGAGGGGGTGACCGTCGACAAGGTGCTCGTCGCCGACGCGAGCAAGAGGACGACCGCCGCGAATGCCTATGTCGCCGGCCTGGGCCCGACGAAACGCGTCGTCTTCTACGACACGATCCTCGACGGTCGCTTCTCCCAGGCAGAGCTCGAGTCGGTGGCCGCGCACGAGATCGGCCACGTCGCGCGCAGCCACATCTGGAAAGGGCTCGGCTGGTTCGCGCTCATCGCCATCCCCGGCGTCTTTCTCGTTGCCTGGGCGACCGAACGGCGCGGCGGCCTCCCGGATCCTGCGCTCGTTCCGCTCGGGATTGCGGTCGCGCTCGTCTTCTCGCTACTCGTCATGCCGTTCGGGAACCTGGTGTCGCGGCGCTACGAGGCCGAGGCCGACTGGATGGCACTGACGGCGACGAACGACCCGCAGAGCTTCATCGGGCTCGAGCAGACGCTGACGAAGACGTCGCTCGGCGATCCCGATCCGCCCGCGTGGTCGAACCTCCTGTTCGGCACGCACCCGACGCCGATGAAGCGCATCGGGATGGCGGAGGCGTTCAGGACTCGGAGCCCTGCTCAGGCAGGTTCCTGATCCCCTCGCGCGTCGACCACTTCGACCAGCTGTCGTTCATCGCGTCGATCAGCTCGCGCATGAAGCGGGGGGACATGTTGATGCGGCTCACGACGACGCCGGGCACGTCCCCTTCCTCCACCTCGTGATCGATGCGGGCGAAGGTGATCGTGAACTCGTAGTCGGAGAAGCTGACGTTGGCGAAGTTCGCGTAGACGCCGGCGAGGTTCTCGGGGTCGAGGTGAATGTTGAGCTGCCGCTCCTGAGGCTCCTCGTCCACGGCTCTACGATATAGCCGCATGACGGCCAAGGCGATTGCGAGGCTCGAGCGCGGCCTGGAGGACGAGCTGGGTGTCCCCGTCGAGCTCGAGCGCCCGAACAACCCCGAGCATGGCGACTACGCCACGAACGCAGCCATGCGCGCCGCGCCGGTGAAGCGCAGATCGCCGATGGAGATCGCGGAGGAGCTCCGCGTCGTGGCGAGCACGCTTCCGGGCGTGAAGGACGCCGCCGTCGCGCCTCCGGGCTTCCTCAACCTCCAGCTCGACCCGGCCTGGTACGGCGAGGCGCTCGGCGAGATCCTCGCAGCCGGAAGGGACTATGGAGGCGGCTTTGCGGCGGAGCCCGAGAAGGCGCAGGTCGAGTTCGTGTCGGCGAACCCCACCGGGCCGCTGACAGTGGCCTCGGCGCGGAATGCCGCCTACGGGGACTCGGTCGCGCGCCTGCTCGCGTTCGCCGGCAATCCCGTCGAGCGCGAGTTCTACGTCAACGACGCCGGCGCGCAGATCGACCTCTTTCGCGCCTCCGTCGACGCGCGGAGAAGGGGAGAGGAGCCGCCGCCCGACGGCTATCAGGGCGACTACGTCGCGGAGCTCGCCGAGATCGACGGCGACCCCGTCGAGTCGATGCTGGAACGAATCCGCGGGACGCTCGAGCGCTTTCGCGTGCACATGGACCTCTGGGTGCGGCAGACCGAGATGGAGGCCGTTCTGGACGAGGCGCTCTCCGAGGTCGAGCTCTACGAGCAGGACGGAGCCCGCTGGCTCGCGACGACGAAATGGGGCGACGACAAGGACAGGGTGGTCGTCCGCGCCGACGGGCGGCCTACGTACCTCGCCGGCGACATCCCGCACATGCGGCTCAAGTGGAACCGCGGTCACGAGCGGCTGATCTACGTTCTCGGCGCCGACCATCACGGCTACATCGACCGGCTCAAGGCCGTGGCCGGCGCGCTCGGGCACGAGCCGGAGGCGGTCGAGGTGCTCATCTACCAGCTCGTCCAGCTCACGGAAGGCGGCGAGGCGCGGAAGGTCTCGAAGCGCCGGGGAGACGTGGTCTTCCTCGACGAGCTCCTCGACGAGATCGGCGTCGATGCGGCCCGCTGGCACCTTCTCTCACGGGGCCACGAGCAGGCGATGGAGATCGACGTCGACCTCGCGCGGGAACGCACGGAGAAGAACCCCGTCTACTACGTGCAGTACGCGCATGCGCGCATCGCGGGCATCCTGCGCAACGCGGAGGGAAGAGCGGCCTCTCCGGAGCCGGCGCACGCTCTCGAGCCCGAGGAGCGCGAGCTCGTCAAGCGGCTCGCCGAGTTCCCGGCCGTCGTCGTCGAGGCGACGGAACGACGGGGCCCGCACGCGCTCCCGGCCTACGCGATCCGAGTCGCCGACGACTTCCACCGCTTCTACCACCACCACCGCGTTCTGGAGAGCGAAGAGGAGCCGTTCCGCCTCGCTCTCTGCCAGGGGACGGCCTCCGTCATCGGCCGCGCGCTCGACCTCATGGGGGTCGAGGCGCCCGAGCAGATGTAGATTCCAGGCCATGGCTGGCGGCAACGGCGTCGCTCCCGACCGGAACCTCGCGCTCGAGCTCGTCCGCGTGACCGAGTCTGCGGCCCTGAGCTGTGCGCGCTGGGTCGGGCGGGGCGACAAGGAAGCGGCGGACCAGGCCGCCGTCGACGCAATGCGCGCGATGCTGGACACCGTCGCGATGAGCGGCGTCGTCGTGATCGGCGAGGGGGAGAAGGACGAGGCGCCGATGCTCTTCAACGGCGAAGAAGTCGGGAACGGCAACCCGCCCGAAGTCGATGTAGCCGTCGACCCGCTCGAGGGAACGCGGCTGACCTCGGTCGGACAGCCGAACGCGATCGCCGTCATCGCCGTCGCCGAGCGCGGCACGATGTTCTTTCCCGGCGCGGCCGTCTACATGGACAAGATCGCCGCCGGCCCAGAGGTCGCCGACGCGGTCGACATCACGGCCTCGCCACAGGAGAACGTCGAGCGCGCGGCTTCCGCCAAGGGCGTGAAGCCGACCGACATTACCGTCGTCGTGCTCGACCGGGAGCGCAACGCGGATCTCATCGCCGGCCTCCGCGACGCCGGCGCGAAGGTCAACCTGATCACCGACGGCGACGTCGCTCCGGCCATCGCAGCCGCCCGGCAGGGCTCGGTCGTCGACCTCATGATGGGAATCGGCGGGACGCCTGAAGGCGTGATCGCCGCCGCCGCGGTCAAGTGCCTCGGCGGGGCGGTGCAGGGGAAGCTCTGGCCGCGCAACGACCAGGAGCGGCAGTCCCTCCTCGACGGCGGCTACGACCTCGACAGGGTGCTCACGACGGACGACCTCGTTGCCGGAGACGACGTCTTCGTCGCCGCCACGGGTGTCACCGACGGCGCGCTGCTTCGAGGTGTCCAGCTTTCGCGAGATGGGGCCGTCACCGACTCCATCGTCATGCGCTCCCGTTCGGGGACCGTGCGCCGCGTCGAGGCGTTCCACCACTTGGAGAAGCTCACGAAATTCTCAGGAAGGGAATTCCGCTAACTTTCCGCGTCCTCGCCCGTCAGTAGTAAAGAACGGTATGAGACTGACGGTGGCGTTGCTGCTTCTTCCTTTCTCCATGACGATGGCGGCCTGCGGCGGCAACGGCTCCGTCGGGACCGTCGCCACGACGACACGGGCGGCCTCGGCCACGACAACGGCACCCGAGGTTCCGTCGCTCGAGGAGCGCGCAAGGCTTTTCGCCTACGACGACTCCGCGGCGCCGAAGGTCGCTGTGAAGGGGGAGCAGAGCGTGCATGGGGTGGAGGTGGACGACGTTGCCTACAGCGCTCCGGCTGGGAAGGTGCGCGCGTACCTCGTCCGGCCCGACGGCAAGCCGCGCGCGGTCGTTCTCTGGATGCACTGGTTCGGGGAAGAGGCGAACACGAACCGCACGGAGTTCGTCCCGGATGCGACGGCGCTTGCGAAGGAGGGAGTGCTCTCGCTGCTCCCCCAGGGCCACTTTCCCTGGGGCGGCGGCCTGAGCGGCGAGGTGGACGAGGACGAGCAGAGCGCCACCGACCAGGTCATCGACCTTCGCGT
>DATAOL010000253.1:0-5962 GCA_036265755.1 Gaiellaceae bacterium
GCGACGTGGGCAAGGACGCCCGCGCGGTCCTCGACGTGCACCCGGACATAGAACGGCGAGCGCAGCTTGCCGGGATCGAGCTTCTCCACCGAGCGCCAGCACGCGTCGTTCTGGAGGAAGCCCGTGCCCGTCGTCCCGATCACTGAGACCATGTCGGCGACGACCGCGGACGCGGTCTCGATCCCGCCGGCGCCCGGGCCCTCGAGCGTGATCTCGCGAATGGCGTCCCCCTGGAGCATGACCGCGTTGAACGCGCCCTCGACCGCGGCGAGCGGGTGGTGGCGGTCGACGAGCGCAGGGTGGACGCGGACGTCGAGGTGACCGTCGACGAGGGAGGCCGCTCCGACGAGACGGATTGCCATGCCCATCTCGTCCGCAGCGGCGACGTCCTCCGCCTCGACGCACTGAATTCCCTCGTACTCGACGTCACCGAGCGTGACGCGGGAGCCGAAGGCGACCGTGGCGAGGATGGCCATCTTCGCGGCCGCGTCGGCGCCGGAGACGTCGTCCGTCGGATCGGCCTCGGCGAACCCGCGGGACTGCGCCTCCGCGAGCGCCTCGTCGTAGGAAGCGCCCTTCTCCATCTCGGTGAGGATGAAGTTGGTCGTCCCGTTCACGATTCCGAGCACGCGGTGCACGTTGGTGACCACGAGCGCCTCGCGCAGGACCTTGACCACCGGGATGGCCGCGCAGACGCTCGCCTCGAACCGAAGCTGGACGCCGCCCGTGGATGCCGCCTCGAAGAGCTCCGCTCCGCGCTGGGCGACCAGCTGCTTGTTGGCGGAGACGACCGGCTTCCCGCCCCTGAGCAGGTCGAGGACGTAACCCCCGGTCGGCTCGACGCCTCCCATGACCTCTGCCACGAGCGCGATCGACTTGTCGTTCAGGATCGACTCGAAGTCGGTGGTCAGGACCTCCGGGTCCGGCTGGTAGGCCCGCTCCTTAGCCGGGTCGCGCACGAGCGCCTTGACCACACGCAGGCGGTGGCCGGTGGCGCGCTCGATGTCGTCGGCGCTTTCGTGAAGGAGTCGGTTTACCGCCGACCCGACGGTCCCGTAGCCCAGAAGGGCGACGGGAACGTCAACGGACGCCATGGGCCTCCTGGCCGAGGAGGCCCTCGCGACCGGCGAGGTCGCGGAGCTCCTGACCCACCTGCTCGACCGGATGCTTGGCGGCCATGCGCCGGAGGGCAGTGAAGCGCGGCCGCCCAGCATCCTCCTCCGCAATCAGCTCACGGGCGAACGAGCCGTCGCGGATGTCCTCGAGCAACTTCTTCATCGTCGCCCTCACGTGCTCGTCGACGATGACCTGGCCACGGGTGAGGTCGCCGTACTCGGCGACGTCGGAGATCGAATGCCGCATGTACGAGAAGCCGCCCTCATAGATCAGGTCGACGATGAGCTTCATCTCGTTGATGCACTCGTAGTAGGCGATCTCGGGCTGGTAGCCGGCGTCCACGAGTGTCTCGAACCCGGCCTGCATCAGCGCGCAGACGCCCCCGCAGAGGACGGCCTGCTCGCCGAAGAGGTCGCTCTCGGTCTCCTCCGCGAAGGTCGTTGCGAGCATGCCCGCACGGCCGCACCCGATCGCGGCGCCGTAGGCGAGCGCGAGGTCGAAGGCATTCCCGCTCGCGTCCTGGGCGACCGCGACGAGACCGGGAGTGCCGGCGCCGGCCTCGAAGAGCTGCCGCACCCGGTGGCCCGGGCCCTTGGGGGCGACCATGATCACGTCGTGGCCCGATCCCGGCTTGATCTCGCCGAAGTGGACGTTGAAGCCGTGGGCGAAGAGGATCGCGGCTCCGGGCTCGAGGTTCGGCTCGATCTCGCGCTCGAAGACGCCCTTCTGCACGTGGTCGGGAAGGAGGACGGCGACGAGCTGCGCGCCCTGGACCGCGGCCGGGATGGCCTTCACGGTCAGGCCCGCTTCTTCGGCGGCCGCCCACGAGTCGCTCCCGAGGCGCAGTCCGACCTCGACGTCCACGCCGGAATCGCGCAGGTTCAGCGCGTGCGCGTGGCCCTGGCTGCCGTAGCCGATGACGGCCACCTTGCCGTTGAGGAGATCGACGTTGCCTTCGCGAAGGACCGTTGCCATGGCTTCCTTTCGTTAGCGGAGAACGTGTTGACGTCGCGGCGCGCGCGCGGTCGAGGCCCGCGCCAGGCCGATCCGGCCGGTGCGCGCAAGCTCTTTGAGGCCGTGTGGGCGCACGAGCTCCTCGAAGGAGTCGAGCTCCTCGGGGGAGCCGACGACCTCGAAGATGATCGCGTTGGGGCCGAGGTCGGCGACCCGAGCGCTGAAGACCTCGGCGAGGGCGAGGAGCTCGCCGCGCCGGTCGGGCGGGGCGTTCACCTTGAGGAGGGCGAGCTCGCGCTCGATCGCCTCGCCCGGCTCGAGCTCGTTCACCCGGAGGACGTTGACGAGCTTGTGCATCTGCTTCTCGATCTGCTCGATCGACTCCTGCGCGCAGTCGACGCGCAGCGTGATACGCGAGACGTTGGGGCGCTCGGTGGGGCCCACCGCGAGGCTCTCGATGTTGAACCCGCGGCGCGCGAACATGTTCGAGACGCGCGCGAGCGCGCCCGGCCGGTTCTCGACGAGGACGGAAAGGGTGTGCGTCATGCCTCCACCCGCTCGTCCTCGGCGTCGAACTCGAGCACGTCCAGAGCGGACGCGCCCGCCGGGATCATCGGGAAGCACTTTTCCTCCGGGTCGACTCGGGCGTCGACGACAGCGGCGCGGCCGCAGGCAAGCGCCTCCTCGAGCGCCAGCTCGAGCTCATCCTCCGAGGACACCGTGAAACCTGCCGCTCCGTAGGCCTCGGCGAGTTGCGCGTAATCCGGCACCTGGTGCGTCAGATGCGTCTGGGCAAAGCGCTCGTCGTAGAACATCTCCTGCCACTGGCGCACCATCCCGAGCCAGCCGTTGTTGACGATCACGACGACGACCGGAAGCGCTTCGAGGACGGAGGTCGCGAGCTCCTGGCAGGTCATCTGGAAGCAGCCGTCGCCGTCCACGCAGACGACCGTCGCATCCGGGCGAGCCGCCTTGGCGCCGACCGCGGCCGGGACGCCGTAACCCATCGTCCCCAGTCCGCCCGACGTGATGAACGAGCGGGGCCGGTCGCAAACGAGATACTGCATCGCCCACATCTGGTGCTGACCGACTCCGGTCGTCCAGATGACGTCGTCGCGTCCCGCGGTCAGATCGCGGAGGGATTCGAGCACCCTCTGCGGCCTGAGCGTGTCGTCGCTCCGCGCGTAGCGGTAGGGGAACTGCTCGCGCCAGCCGTCGATCTCGGCGCGCCAGGCGTCGGGACTCTTGCCGCCAGCCGCGCGCAACTTGCGCACCTGGCCCGCCAGCTCGCCCAGCGCGAGCTTGAGGGGCCCGACGACCGGGATGTCTGCGCGGCGGAGCTTGCCGATCTCGGCCGAGTCGATGTCGAGGTGGATCACCTTGGCGCCGGCCGCGAACGCGGACAGCTTGCCCGTGACGCGGTCGTCGAAGCGCGCGCCGACCGCGACGAGGAGATCGCACTTGTTCATTGCCCAGTTGGCCCACTTGGAGCCGTGCATCCCGGGCGCGCCGTAGGCGAGCGGGTGCGAGTCGGGGAAGGCGCCCTTCGCCATCAGCGTCGTCACGACCGGGATGCCTCCGGCCTCCGCGAGCTCGAGGAGCTCGCCGCAGGCCTCGGCGTTGATCGTGCCCCCGCCGACGTAGAGGACCGGCTTTTCCGCCGCCGCGATGGCCTCTGCGGCAGCCTGGATCTGGCGCGGATGCACGCGCACGGGGGGCTTCCAGCCCGGCAGGTCGACGTCCTCGGGATAGCGGAAGTCGAACTCGGCCTCCTGCACGTCCTTGGCGATGTCCACGTGGACGGGTCCGCTGCGGCCGGTCTGGGCCACGTGGAAGGCGGCCTTGAGGACGCCCGGAAGCTCCTGGACGTTCTGCACGAGCCATGAGTGCTTGACGATGGGAAGGGTGATGCCGACCGCGTCGGTCTCCTGGAAGGCGTCCGTGCCGATCAGGTTCGTCCGCACCTGGCCAGTGATGGCGACGAGAGGGGTGGAGTCCATCCAGGCGTCCGCGATCGGAGTGACGAGATTGGTCGCGCCGGGGCCCGACGTCGCGATCGCGACCCCGACCTTTCCGGACGCGCGCGCGTAGCCCTCGGCCATGTGGCCCGCGCCCTGCTCGTGTCGAGCGAGGACGTGGCGCACGCTCGAGCCGCGGGCGAACGCGTCGTAGAGCGGCAGGATCGCGCCTCCGGGAATCCCGAAGGCGATCTCGACTCCCTCGGCTTCGAGCGAGCGCAGAATCGCGTCGGAGCCGAGCATCCTCACGCGGCGAACTCCGTGTCGCGCCGAGCCGACGGCAGGCCGGCGAGGAGAACGTCCATGAACTGACGGGTCGTCGCGGCCGCTCCCGAATGGACGAGGTCGGGCGTGCGGACGCCGTCTTCGAGCGCGTCGGCGACGCCGCGTTCCAGCGTCTCCGCTGCGGCCCGCTCGCCCAGGCCCTCGCCGAGCATGAGCGAGGCGGCGAGGAGCATCGCCATCGGGTTGGCGACTCCCTGGCCCGCGATCTCGGGCGCCGAGCCGTGCGTGGGCCCGAAGATGCCGGCGCCGTCGTCGGACATGCGGCCGGAGGCGACCATGCGCACGTTCTCGTGCGCGAAAGCCGCCATGTTGGACAGCGCCTCGGCGAAGAGCTCCTGCGTGGCGATGACGTCGAAGCGGGCGGGATCCGCGGCCAGGATCGGCAGGACATGCTCCACCGGCACGTGCTCGACGATCACGCCGGCGTGGCGCTCGGTGGCGGCCTGGACGGCCCCGAACCACTCCGGGCTGGTCCCGACCGAGGTGACCCGCGCGCGACGCGCGCGGGCGAGGCGGAAGGCCCGCTCGATCGCGACGGCCTCGGCGTCGTCGGCCACCGGGCTGACGAGCGCGACGTCGCCGTGGCGGGCGAGGCGGACACGCGTGATGCGCCAGCTCAGGTCGAGCTCCGCCTTCACGCCCTCGAGCGCCGGCTCCCGCGTCGCGGCGATGAGGACGGCGTCGGCATCACGGCACGCGGTCCGCGTGGCGAGGGGGAGCGCATGGCCGAAGCGGCGGACGGCGTCGCCGCCGAACGGCGCGTGAATCTCGTCGACCACGAAGCCGTGCAGACGGGAGACCGCCTCGACGGCGCGGCTTGCCTCGGCCATCAGCTCGGGGCCGATGCCGTCGCCTGCCAGGCAGGCAACCGTATAGCGACGGGCTCTCATGGGATGGCGGCCTCCCGTTCGAAGACGTCGTACAACGTGACCTGCTTACGTTCGTCGGCAAGCTGCTTGAAGCGCTTGAATGCTTCGTTCAGCTCCTCGCCTTCGATCTCGATGCCGGCCTCGGCACAGGCGAGCGCGAAGGCGTGGCGACCGGAGTGCTTTCCGAGCGGCAGCGTCATCACGAGCCCGAGCTCCGTCGGGTCCATGATCTGGTACGTCTTCGCGTCTTTCAGCATCCCGTCCTGGTGGATGCCTGCCTCGTGCGCGAACGCGTTCGCGCCGACTACCGCCGTGTTCCGCTGGACGGCGTAGCCCGTCAGGCGGGAGACGAGCGCCGACGCGGCACCGATCTCCTTCGTCTGGATCCCGGTCTCGACACCGAGCTGGTCGCTGCGGACGCGAAGCGCCATCACGATCTCCTCGAGGGCTGCGTTGCCGGCCCGCTCTCCGATCCCGTTGACCGTGCACTCCACCTGCCGGGCGCCGGCACGGATCCCCGACAGCGTGTTCGCAACCGCCAGGCCCAGGTCGTTGTGGCAGTGCACCGAAAGGACGACGCTCTCGAGCTCGGAACAGAGCTCCTGCACGCGGCGCAGGAACGCCTCGTGCTCGTCGGGCAAGCAGTAACCGACCGTGTCAGGCAGGTTGACGGTCGTCGCTCCAGCGGCGATTGCCTCACGACAGACATTCGCAAGGAAC
>DATAOL010000254.1:0-4900 GCA_036265755.1 Gaiellaceae bacterium
GCCGAGCTTGAAGACGTTGTCGCCGGTGTTGCCCTTGATCACGTCGCCGAACCGCGAGCCGACCACGTCGAGAATGCCCACGAGGATGTCGGTTCCCTCCCCCGTCGCGTGTCCGACGCTGAGGTCGACGTTGACCGGGCCGCTCGCCGAGTCGTAGTGCACCCACTCGCCGCCGGGAGTGCCGCGCCCGTCGACGACGTCGTTGCCCGCGCCCGGCCAGAACGAGTCGACGGAGGCTCCGCCGGAGAGGCGGTCGTCACCGGACCCGCCCTTCAGGATGTTTCGACCGCTGCCCCCGTCCACCTGGTCGACGCCCGGGCCGGCGATGAGCTTGTCGTTTCCCCCGTTTCCGCAGATGCGGTCCGAGTCGTCGAGCCCCCAGATCACGTCGTCGCCCCCGAGCCCGACGATGACGTCGCGCCCGCTCGTCCCGTGGATCCGGTCGCTGCCGTTCGTGCCCACGATCGTCGCCGTCACGTCGAAGCAGCTGTAGGCCGCTGCGGTGCCCGCATTGGCGAGCACGGCAGCACCGAGGAGGGCGGCGACGAGAACGCTGCGCATGCTCCAAGCGTAGGGCCGTCTTCGGGATGCGAAATCCACCGAAGGGGTCACGCAGGAAGTCGAAGCGTGAAGCGCGTGCCGCGGCCAACCTCGCTCCAGACCTCGATGTCTCCACCGAGGAGACGCGCGTTTTCGAGCGCGATGGCGAGGCCGAGGCCGCTGCCCGGGCCGGCCCGGGCGGTGTCCGCCTTGTAGAAGCGGTCGAAGACGTGCGGAAGCCGGTCCGGCGGGATGCCGGCCCCGTGGTCGCTCACCTCGAGGAAGATGCCCACACCGTCGCGGCCGATTCGCGCCGATACGTCGCGGCCGCCGTGCTCGAGCGCGTTCCCGATCAGGTTGGAGGCGATGCGCTCGAGGCGCCGGTGGTCCGACCGGAGGACGACTTCGTTCCCGTCGACCCGAACCCGGTCTTCCCATGCTCTCGAGCGGACCGCAGCGCGGACCAGCGAGTCCAGGTCGACCCGCTCCTCCTGCACGCGCGCCTCCCCCGCATCCAGCCGGGAGATCTCCATCAGGTCCTCCACCAGGTCGCGAAGCCGGGCCACATCGTTGACGAGGAGCTCAGCCGGCCGCCGAGCCTCCGCCGGCATGCGGTCGAGCTGCTCTCCCAGGAGGGAAGCTTCTGCGACCAGGGCGGTGAGCGGCGTGCGGAGCTCGTGCGAGACGTCGGAGGTGAAACGCCGCTCGCGGGCCTGCGCCTCGGAGAGCGCTCGGATCTTCGCCTCCAGTGCCTCGGCCATCTCGTTGAAGGAGGCCGCCCAGGTGCCGAACTCGTCGCGGGACTCGACCGGCAGGCGCGTTTCGAGAAGGCCCTCGGCGAGCGAGTGAGCCGCCTGGCTGGCTCGGCCGACCGGGGCGAGAATCCCGCGTGCGAGCGCCGCTCCGACGAGGGCTCCGAGCACGGCCACCACTGCGAGCGCCGCAAGCAGGACGTTTCGGAGCTGGGCGAGCTCGTCCCACAGGCGCTCCTCGGAGTAGAAGTAGTAGAGCTCTGCGTCCGCACGCCGAACCTTGCCGCCGACGATCAGGTACCGCGTATTTCCCACCTCCGCGCGCTGATAGCCGAGCTTTCCGCTCCTGACGAGCGCCCGCAGGTCGGGCGGCACCTCCTGGATCCCGAGGGAAACGCTCGAGGAGAACCGCTGGGAGCCCGTGGTGCCCACGGTCTCGAAGCCGCCTCTGCGCTCGTACGCGGCCAGAAGCTGGTCGATCTCCTGCGAGCTGGGGTCGGCGCTGAGCGTCTCGTTGGCGAGCACGAGGTTGAAGCGGCTCTGCTCCAGCGAGCGGTCGACCGAGTCCGAGAGCCGTGCCTCCCGGACGATCGCGTAGGAGGCGACCGCTAGAGCCGCTGCGGACAGGCCCGCGACGAGGAGAAACGCGATCGTCAAGCGCCGCCGCAGGCGGCCGGGCCGGATCGCTGCTCGCTCTGCCATCGCTACTCGGCGTCGAAGCGGTAGCCGACCCCGCGCACCGTCTTGATGTGCCTCGGCTCCTTGGCGTCGTCCTCCACCTTGGCGCGCAGGCGCTGGACGGCTACGTCGACGAGACGGGAGTCCCCGAGGTACTCGTAATTCCAGACCCGCTCCAGCAGAAGCTCGCGCGTGAAGACCTGCCCCGGGCGCTGGGCGAGCTCCAGGAGAAGCTTGAACTCCGTTGCGGTGAGGTTGACCTCCTCGCCGCCCTTGCGCGCGACGAAGGCCGCCGGGTCGATCTCGAGATCGCCTCGTGTAAGGACGGGGTCCTCCGGGATCGCCGAAGCCCGCCGCACGGCCGCGCGCGCGCGGGCGACGAGCTCGGGCAGCTCGAACGGCTTCGTGACGTAGTCGTCGGCGCCCAGCTCGAGCCCCACGACGACGTCGAGTGTGTCGCTCTTGGCGGAGAGCATGATGATCGGCACACGGCTGTCGGCGCGGATCTGGCGGCAGACCTCGTAGCCGTCGAGCTCCGGAAGCATGAGATCGAGGATCACGAGGTCGAAGTTGCCGTTGCGGAACTGGATCAGGCCGTCGCGGCCGTCGCCCGACGTCGTGACGCGGAAGCCGGCCTGCGAGAGGCCGAGGCTCGCCACCTCCCTGATGGAGGGGTCGTCCTCCACGAGCAGGACGCGCTCGTCCATGCCTTCATCCTGACGGACGGAAGGGTCGGAACCGGCCCAATCCCCCTGCTAGCCTTGCTTCGTGGGGATTTCGAGGGAGCAGGTGCTCAAGGCGCTCGAGGGCGTGATCGACCCGGAGCTCGGACGCTCGGTGGTCGAGTTGGACATGGTCCGGGACATCGAGATCGACGGTGGCCGCGTGGACGTCACGATCGCCCTCACCGTTCCGGGCTGCCCGTTGCGGGCGAGCTTCGAGGAGCAGGTGCAGCGCGCGCTAGCGCCCATCGAGGGAGTCGAGTCCATCGGCCTCGGCTTCGACGTCATGACTCCCGAGGAGAAGACGGCCCTCACCGCTCGACTCCGGGGCGGCGTCGCGGAGCGAACTCCGGGGATCTCCGTCGGCGCGGCGACGCGCGTCATCGCGGTCGCGAGCGGCAAGGGCGGTGTCGGCAAGTCGTCCCTGACGGCGAACCTCGCCGCGGCCTTCGCCGGCCTCGGGCACAGGACCGGCGTTCTCGACGCCGACGTCTACGGTTATTCGATCCCGACCATGCTCGGGATCAACCAGCGCCCCGTCGCGGTGGACAAGATGATCGTCCCACCCGTCAAGGGTGACCTCAAGGTCATGTCCATCGGCTTCTTCCTCGACGAGAACACCCCGATCATGTGGCGGGGACCGATGCTGCACCGTGCGCTCGAGCAGTTCCTCTCCGACGTGCACTGGGGCGAGCTCGACACGCTCGTCGTCGACATGCCTCCCGGAACCGGGGACGTGGCCATCTCGCTCGGCCAACTCCTACCTCGCGCGGAAGCCGTCGTGGTGACGACACCGCACCGGGCGGCCCAGCAGGTTGCGGTGCGGGCGGCGCAGATGGCGCGGAAGACGAACATGCGGCTGCTCGGCGTTGTCGAGAACATGGCGTTCATGACGGGTTCCGGCGAGGAGCTCTTCGGCTCCGGTGGCGGCGAGGCGCTCGCGCGCGAATTCGATGTCCCTCTGCTCGGCAGGATCCCCTTCGACCCGCGCCTCGGGGCCTACGCGGACGAGGGCGAGCCGATCGTCGACGCGGAGCCGGAGACGGAGGTCTCGCGGGCCATCGTCGGGCTCGCCGAGGCGATCGCGTCCACGAAGCGCGAGCAGGGAGTCGGCATCGTCAAGCCGCTTCCGCTCGTTTCGGCCTGAGCGCCTACGACCGGCTCCGCGGACTGGGCTTCGCGGAGGCCGAAGCGCGCACGCTCGCGGACCACTTCGAGGAGGCCGACCGCCGCAACCGTCCCGGGCACGGCACCTCGCGGATCGACTGGCTCGCCGCGCTTCCAGACCTCGATCCGGACGCTCGTCCCAAGCGCGTCGTCGTGGAGCATGGATACGAGCGGTGGGAGGGCAACGGGGCGCTCGGCTATCTCGTGCTCGCGCAGATCGTGGAGGCGCAGCTCTTCGACCCTCCGGCCCGTGCGCGCCTCGTCGTCGCATCGAACACGTTTCCCACCGGTTTTCTCGGCTACTGGGTGCGGCGCCTCGCCGAGAGCAGCCTGGTCGCGGCGCTGACGGCCACGTCGCCCGCCCGGCTCTCGCACCCGGACGGCGGAACGCCGCTCGCCGGCACGAACCCGCTCGCTCTCGCAGTCCCGAGCTCAAACGGACAGCCGCTGGTTGCGGACGTGTCCATGGGCAAGGTCACCTACGGCGACGTGCTGGCGGGCGTTGCTTCGCAGGAGGAACTCGTCCCGTTCGGCGGCGAGCAGGCGCACAAGGCGTTTGCGCTCGCCATCGGCCTGCACATGTTCGTCTCGGCGCTCGCCGGGGAGGAGCACGGCGCAGTCCTCCTCGTCGCGCGCCCGGAGCACGATCCAGTCCCCGGCCTGCGGGCTCGCGCCGAAGGCGTCAGACTTCCCGGCGATGGCTGAAGGCATCGGGCCGATCCTGGAAGCCCTGTACCGGGGCGAACGCGAGCGCGCCGAGGAGCTCGCCGGCGAGACGGACGGCCTCGACGTCTTCGAGGCGGCTGCGCTCGGCGACCGCGCGCGGCTCGAGGAACTCGTGCGGGACGATCCGGCGCTCGCACGCGCTTGGTCTCCGGACGGCTTCACCGCGCTCCACTACGCGGCCTTCTTCGGGACGGCGGAGGCGGTCCGCGCCCTCGTCGGGGCCGGTGCAGACCTCGAGACTCCGTCGACCAACCAGGAGTTCGCTCCGGACGCGCGGCCGCTGCACAGCGCGGTCGCTGCGGGGAAGAGCGACAC
>DATAOL010000255.1:0-14793 GCA_036265755.1 Gaiellaceae bacterium
GGGAAAGTCGCCGTGCCGCTCTTCCTCCTCGTCGTCGGAGGGCTCATGGTCGCTCGCGCTCAGCTGATCGACGTACGCCCGTTTCGTACAGGGCTCGTCGTCCTCGGCCTCGGGATCATGACGCTCCTCGGAGAGCAGCGAGGCGGAGCGACCGGGGAGGCTCTCGCCCTCATCTTCGGCCGCCTGCTCGGCGTGACCGGCACCAACGTGCTCGGTTTCTTCCTCGTCGTCGCCGGAGCCTTTCTCCTCACCGGCGCATCCGTCGGCGCCGTCGTCCGCCATTCTGCCCGTGCCGCCCAGAAGACGGCCGTGGCGGCCCGGCGCTCGGTCGAGCGCGTCCGCATTCCGTTCGACGACGAGCCGATCACGCAGCCGGACGCGCCTCCCGTGGACGGCGAGGCCGCGTACCCGGATGTCGTCAGCGAGACTCCAGCGCCGTCTCCCGTGCTCGTCGACCAGCTCGAGGATCTCGAGCTCGAGCCGCCCAGCCGTCCCGAGCCGGTCTTCGACATGCCGTCTGCGGAGCACGCCGGGTACAAGCTTCCCGATCCAGGCGTCCTGCGGCGCTCCCGTGCGGATGCAAAGGGACAGCCCGAGAAGGCCATCGAGCGCACCGCCGAAGCGCTTCTGCAGGCCCTGTCCAACTTCGGCGTCGAGGCGCATCTCATCGGCCAGGTGGTTGGGCCGCGCGTCACGCGCTACGAGCTCCAGCTCGCGCCCGGGACGAAGGTCGGCAAGGTCGCGTCGCTGAAGGACGACCTCGCCTACGCGCTCGCCACGACGGAGCTCAGGATCCTCGCGCCGATCCCGGGCAAGCAGGCAGTTGGCGTGGAGGTGCCCAACCTCTCGCCGAACGTCGTCACCCTCGGGGACATCTTCGACGAGATGCCCGGCAGCTCGAGCCCGCTCTCCGTCTGGCTGGGCAAGGACATCTCGGGGGCGTCCGTGAACGCGGACCTCGCCCGCATGCCGCACATCCTGATCGCCGGGACGACCGGATCGGGAAAGTCGGGGTGCATCAACACGATGCTCTGCTCGGTCCTCCTCCGCGCCACTCCCGACGAGGTGCGGCTGATCCTCGTCGACCCGAAGCGCGTCGAGCTCGGCCTGTACGAGTCGATCCCGCATCTCTTAACACCCGTCGTCTCGAGCCCGAAGGCCGCAGCGGCCGTCCTCGCCAACATCCTCACGGAGATGGAGCACCGCTACGAGCGGATGAGCCTCGCCCGCGCGCGGAACCTGCCCGAGCTGAACCGCGTCCTCACGGAGCGCGGGGAGCAGCCACTTCCCTATCTCCTCGTCGTCATCGACGAGCTGGCGGACTTGATGATGGTCTCGCCCCAGGATGTCGAGGACGCCGTCATCCGGCTCGCCCAGAAGTCGCGCGCGGTCGGCATCCACCTCGTCCTCGCGACGCAGCGGCCGTCGGTCGACGTCATCACCGGGATGATCAAGGCGAACGTCCCCTCGCGGATCGCCTTCGCGGTCTCCAGCCAGACCGACAGCCGTGTCATCCTCGACACGTCGGGCGCCGAGAGCCTCCTCGGCCAGGGCGACATGCTCTTCAAGCCGCTCGGCACGTCGCGTCTCCAGCGCGTGCAAGGCGCCTACGTGAGCGAGGAGGAGATCGCGCTGATCGTGGAGCAGTGCCGCGGGCAGCGTGAGCAGGAGCTGGACGAGTCCCTCCTCGAGACGCCGAGCGCCCGCGAGCACGAGGGAGAGGACGGCGAGTTCGACCCCGACGAGGATCCCCTGCTCGACCGCGCGATCGAGATCGTCGTGCAGACGCAGACCGCATCGGTTTCCCTCATCCAGCGCCGCCTGCGGGTCGGCTACACGCGGGCCGGTCGCCTCATCGACATGCTCGAGCGGCGCGGGATCATCTCCGGCTACGAAGGATCGAAACCGCGCCGCGTTCTCGTCGGCGAGGCCGAGCTCGAACGCGTCCTCGCAGACGTCGCCTCCTAACGAAGCGCCCGTCAGTCCGTCCTAGCTTTCAAACGGTGGGAGGGATAGCATCGTGCGGTTCCACCGCTGGAAACGGGCGACAAGGGAGGTTGTGTGAACGGTAAGCGTAGGTGGTCGTGGCTTGCGCTCATGCTGATGCTGACGGCCGCGATCGCTTTTGCAGCGGCCGGCTGCGGCGGCAGCGACAACGGCGAGACGTCGGGCGGCGCTGCCACCGGCGGAAGCGAGTCGACCGGTGGAGGCGAGCAGATCTCCGTCGGCCTCGTGACCGACATCGGAGGCCTCAATGACCGCGGCTTCAACTCGCTGGCGAATCAAGGGCTCGAGAACGCGAAGAGCCAACTCGGCATCCAGGGCGACGTCCTGGAGTCAAAGTCCGATGCCGACTACATCCCGAACCTGTCCGAGTTCGGTCAGAAGAAGGACAACCTGATCGTCTCGGTCGGCTTCCTGATGACGGATGCGACCGCACAGGCCGCAAAGGCATTCCCGGACTCCAACTTCGCCATCGTCGACTCGGCCTTCGATCCCGCGCTTCCGAACGCGCAGGGCCTCCTGTTCAAGGAGCAGGAAGCAGGCTGCCTCGTTGCCGTCGTGGGTGCCCTGATGTCGAAGACGGGGACGATCTCGTCGGTCGGCGGCCAGAAGATTCCGCCGGTCGATCGGTTCATCGCCGGCTATCAGTACTGCGCCAAGCAGGTCAGACCGGACATCAAGCTGATCAACGCGTACTCGCAGGACTTCGTCGACCAGGCGAAGTGCAAGGAAGTGGCGCTGGATCAGATCTCCAAGGGATCTGACGTCGTGTTCCAGGTTGCCGGTGGCTGCGGCCTCGGCGCCCTCGACGCGGCGAAGCAGAAGGGCGTCTGGGGCATCGGCGTGGACGCCGACCAGTCGTTCCTCGGCGACCACATCCTGACGAGCGCCGTGAAGCGTGTGGACGTCGCTGTCTTCAAGACCATCCAGTCCGTCCAGGACGGCACGTTTCAGGGTGGCGGCGTGACCACGTTCGGCCTCGCTGAGGACGGCGTCGCGCTCGGGAAGGTGAGCTCCGAGGTGCCGCAGGATGTCCTCGACAAGGTCGACGAGTACAAGCAGAAGATCCTGAACGGGGAAATCCAGATCCCCGACACGGTCGGATAGGAACGCTGCCGTAAGGGGCGGGCTCGTCCCGCCCCTTACACTTCTCCCGTCCATGGCGGAAGCGCCCCTTCTCGAGCTCAAGGGCATCACCAAGCGGTTCCCGGGAGTGGTCGCGAACGACGGCGTGGACTTCGACCTGCGCAAGGGAGAAGTGCACGCCCTGCTCGGCGAGAACGGCGCCGGCAAGTCGACCCTCATGAACATCCTCTACGGGCTCTACCACCCGGACGAGGGCGAGCTGCGGCTGAACGGAAAGCCGCTCCGAATCGGGTCGCCGCGGGAGGCGATCGACGCGGGCATCGGCATGGTGCACCAGCACTTCATGCTCATCCCGGTCATGACGGTGGCGGAGAACATCGTCCTCGCCGCCGAGCCGACGAAGGGGCCGTTTCTGGACGAGCGGGCCGCCGAGGCGCGCGTGCGCGACCTCTCCGAGCGCTTCGGGCTCGCCGTTCGCCCTGACGCCTACATCGAGTCGATCAGCGTGGGCATGCAGCAGCGCGTGGAGATCCTGAAGGCGCTGTACCGAGGCGCCGACATCCTCATCCTCGACGAGCCGACAGGAGTGCTCACGCCGCAGGAGGCGCGCGAGCTCTTCGACATCGTCAACTCGCTGAAAGCCGAGGGGAAGTCGATCATCTTCATCACCCACAAGCTGAACGAAGTGCTCGAGATCGCCGACCGGATCACGGTGCTCCGGCGGGGCAAGACGATCGAGACCGTTCCGCGCGAAGGGGCCACGGAAGAGAGCCTCGCCCGTCTCATGGTCGGCCGGGACGTCGTGCTGAGCGTCGACAAGACCCCCGGGGAGCCGGCGGAGGCCCTCCTGTCCGTGGAGGACCTCCAGGTCGACGACGAGCGCGGCCTCCAAGCCGTGAACGGCGTCTCGTTCGAGGTGCGCGCGGGAGAGATCGTCGGGATCGCCGGCGTCGACGGGAACGGGCAGAGCGAGCTCATCGACGCGATCGCGGGCCTCCGCAAGGCGAAGAACGGGCGGATCGTGGTCGTGGGCGAGGACCTCACGCGCGAATCGCCGCGGACGCTCCTCGACGCGGGCCTGGGGCACATCCCCGAGGACCGCCAGCGGCGCGGGCTCGTCCTGGAGTTCAACCTCGCGGAGAACCTCGCGCTCCACGACTACCGGGAGGAGCCGGGCTCCAAGTGGGGCTATCTGTTCCCCAAGCAGCTGATCGCCCGCGCGAGAAAGCTCCTGACCGAGTTCGACGTGCGCGGCGGCGGGCCGCTGACGCCGGCCTCGTCCCTCTCGGGGGGGAACCAGCAGAAGGTCATCATCGCGCGCGAGGTCTCACGGGACCCGCGCGTGCTCGTGGCCGCCCAGCCGACCCGCGGGCTGGACGTCGGCGCGATCGAGTTCGTCCATAGCCGCCTCGTCGAGGAGCGAGACGAGGGCCGGGCCATCCTCCTCGTCTCCTTCGAGCTGGACGAGATCCTCTCGCTCTCCGACCGCATCCTCGTCCTCTACGAGGGCGAGATCGTGGCCGAGTTCACGCCTGATGTCACCGAGGAGGAGATCGGCTTCGCCATGCTGGGCGGCAAGCGCGAGAAGAGCGCAGCATGAGCGAGCCCGGGAACGACAAGCCCGCGGGCCTCTGGGGCGTCGACTCCACGACGCGCTGGTTCTCGACCAACATCGGCGGCCTCCTCGTGCCGATCGCCGCGGCCGTGCTCGCCTTCTTCGTCGGCGGGCTCGTCGTCGTCGCGACAGGACACAACCCCTTCAGCGCGTATCGCGCCATCTTCGACGGCACGGGCCTCAACTGGTTCTTCCCGTGGGTGCAGGGCGACGAGCGCTTCAGCGCCGCCCTCGACCTCCAGCAAACCCTCCTCATCACCGCGCCCCTGATGCTGACGGCGCTCGCCGTGGCCTTCGCCTTCCGGTGCGGGATGTTCAACATCGGCGGGCAGGGTCAGTACTTCGTGGGCCTCATGACGGCCCTCTACCTCGGCCACGTCTTCGTGGGGATGCCGAGGCCGCTGCACATCCTCGTCTGCAGCATCGGCGCGATCGCGGCCGGCGCGATCTGGGCCGGCATTGCCGGCTTCCTCAAGGCGTCCGTCGGCGCCCATGAGGTGATCTCGACGATCATGCTCAACTGGATCGCCATCTGGGTCGGGAAGTGGCTCGTCGAGCTCGGGGGCCCGATGCAAGGGAGCGAGCCGGACGTCCCGCGTTCCTACGACGTCGTCGACTCGGCGAAGATCTGGCCGATCTGGGGTGCGCTCCAGCCGCTGCACGCCGGCATCTTCATCGCGCTCTTCGGCCTGCTCGTCTACCACGTGATCTTGAACCGGACGACGCTCGGCTACGAGGTGCGCGCGGTGGGCTTCAACCCCGAGGCTGCCCGCTACGGCGGCATCTCCGTTTCCCGGAACTACATCCTCGCCATGGGGATCTCGGGTGCGTTCGCCGGAATGGCGGGCGCCGTCGACATCCTCGGGTGGAAGTTTCACCAGGCGATCAACGACTTCGACGTGAGCACCGTCGGCTTCATCGGCATCGCAGTCGCGCTCCTCGGGCGGAACAAGGCGATCGGGATCCTCTTCGCAGCCCTCCTCTTCGGCGCCCTCCAGGTGGGCACGTCGCCGAGGCAGCTCTCCGGTACCGACTTCCCGCCGGAGCTCGCCACGAACCTCTCGACGATGATCCAGGCGCTGATCATCCTCTTCGTCGGCGCCGAGCTCCTCATCGTCTCGGTCTGGGCGCAGCGCAAGCGCCTCGGCTTCGGACAGCCCCAGCGGGTGAAAGTCCAGGAGCTGTAGGTGTCGGTCGCGATCGGAACGAGCGAGGAGCACTGGATCCGCCGGCTGGGGGAGACGCGTTCGGTCGCGATCTACGGGATCGCGCTCGGGATCCTGGCCTTCTGGCTCTCGCTGCCGCCCTGGGACGTGCGCTTCGAGGGCGGCCCGATCGCGCTCGGGATCGCCGGCGCTCTCTGCGGGCTCTGGGCGGTCACCCGCGACGAGCAGAAGCTGGGGTGGTGGGCGATCTCGATCGCCATCGCTGGGACGGGCGCGGCCCTCTGGGCGCAGACGAAGAGCACCGACTCTCTCGATGCCGTCGTGAACGCAGGGCTCTTCGCCGCCACGCTCCGGTTCGCGACGCCGCTCGCTTTCGCCGCGATGGGCGGGATCTTCTCCGAGCGCTCGGGCGTCGTGAACATCGCGCTCGAGGGGATGATGCTCTCGGGCGCCTTCTTCGGCATCTGGGCCGCCGCGTGGAGCGGCTCGTGGGTCGTCGGGATCCTGATGGCGATGGTGTTCGGCGGCCTCCTCGCTCTCATCCACGCGTTCTTCTCCATCCACCTGCGCGCGGATCAGATCGTCAGCGGGACGGCGATCAACTTCCTCGCCATCGGCCTGACCGGATATCTCTTCCGCTACATCTACGGCACGGAAGGCACGCCCTCCGACGTCTCCCGCGTCCCCGAGGTCACCGTCCCCGGGCTCGACAAGATCCCGTTCGTCGGAGACGTGATCGGAACGATGAACCTGATGATCTGGCTCATGCTCGCGCTCCTGGTCGCGACCTGGATCGTCCTCTTCAAGACGCCGATCGGCCTGCGCATCCGCTCGGTCGGCGAGCATCCGCGCGCCGCCGACACCGTCGGGATCTCGGTGTACGGCATCCGCTACGGCTGCGTCGTCCTCTCAGGGATGCTGGCCGCGCTCGGCGGCGCCTACCTCTCCATTGGCTTCGTGGGGTCGTTCAACGAGAACATGACCGTCGGCCGGGGGTTCATCGCGCTTGCGGCGGTCATCTTCGGCAAGTGGCGGCCGTTCCCGGCCTTCGCCGCCTGTCTCCTCTTCGGCTTCTCGAGCGGGCTCGCCCAGCGCCTCCAGAGCGAGGCGGACATCTCCGCGAACCTCCTGCAGACGCTTCCCTACGTACTGACGCTCATCGCGCTCATCGGCGTCGTCGGCCGCTCCCGCGGCCCGGCGGCGGCCGGGCGTCCTTACGTCAAGCAGTGACGAAGAACCCGAAGGCGGTCTGGGCCTTCCTCACGGCTCTCGCGGCCCTGGGCGTGCTTTGCGCGGGCCTCCTTGTTCCGCATTATTCCGGCGACGTGGGGCTCTACGAGGCGATCCCGGCCGTCCCCGTGGGGCTGATCCTTGCATTCGTCTCGCTGCGGCTCGCCCGCGGAGCTCGCTTCGAGCATCAGCGCTCGCTCGGGCGCTCGGGCGGGGCAGGGCTTGCGACAGCGGCGAGGTTGATCGGCGGAGTCGCCTTCCTGCTCGCGATCACTGGTGCGCTTGCCTTGGGCGTTTTTGCCGCGCTCACGCTGGCTTCTCGCTAGCGGCCATGGCCCGAACGCTACAATCGGGGACTCCGTGTTCGAGATCGGCAACAGCCTGCGCGAGGCTCGCCTGCGCCAGGGGTACGAGCTCCCTCGGGTAGAGGCGGACACGAAGATCCGCGCGAAGTACCTGCGGGCGCTCGAGGAGGAGCGTTTCGAGGTCCTGCCCGGCGAGACCTACGTGAAGGGCTTTCTGCGCACGTACTCCGAGTATCTCGGCCTCGACGGGCATCTGTACGTCGACGAGTTCAACTCGCGCTTCACGCGGGAGGAGGAGCCGCTCGCCCCGGCGCGCCCGCGCCGCCAGGCAGCCCGAGCGCGCGCCGTGGAGTCCAACTTCGTCATCGTCGCCCTCGCCGGGATCATCGCCGTGACCATCCTCGTCATCGTCGCGTGGAAGTTCGGCTCGTCGAGCCCGGAGCCGTCTGCGAACGTGCTCCCCAGGCCGCTTCCGGCGACGGACTCGACCAAGTCCACGACGACCACCAAGGCTCCCGCGGCCCAGACCGGCCACAAGCGGACGAAGACGCGTCTGGTCCTCTCTGCCGTCGGCGGAGACTGCTGGCTGCAGGTCCGTTCCCGCTCCGCGACCGGGAAGCTTCTCTACGAGGGCACTCTGCAGGCCGGACAGACGCAGCGCTTCGTCGAGTCGAGGCGGCTGTGGCTGCAGCTCGGCAATCCCGTGTATCTGCGCGCAAGGCTGAACACGAAGCAGGTGCAGAATCTCCCCAACGGGCCGGCGATCGTCGTCGCGACCGCCAAGGGCGTCCGCACGATCTCGACCGCCTAGTTGGCTGAGACCCGTCCGCGGGCCGTCGTCGTCGTCACCGGAAGCGAGCTCGTCCGCGGAGACCGGCGCGACCTGAACGGCCCCTTCCTGGCGCAGGAGCTCACGCGCGTAGGGCTCGAGCCCGAGCGGATCATTGTCGTCGGAGATGGAGCCGACGAGCTCGCCGCAGCCCTTCAGGACGGCCTCCAGGCCGATCTCTGCATCGTCTCCGGCGGGCTCGGGCCGACGCACGACGACCGCACCGCCGAGCTCCTCGGCGCCGCAGCCGGAAGACCCCTGGCCGTCGACGAAGAGCTCGCCGCGAAGATCGAGGCGTTCTCACGCGGTGTCGCGGAGCGGTTGAAGCGGCCGTTCGGGGACTTCCTTCCCGGGATCCGCAAACAGGCGTCGCTCCCCCAAGGCGGCGTCTCGCTCGGACTCGCCGGCACGGCGCCGGCCATCCTCGTCGAGCACGACGGCGGAGTCGCAATCGCGCTTCCCGGCCCGCCGGGTGAGCTGCGTCGGCTCTGGCCCAACGCTCTGGCACATCCCGCGGTGAGAGCGATCCTCCGACGGGCGAGGCCGCCGGCGCGGCGGTCCCTCCGGTTCTTCGGCCCGACCGAGTCGGCCGTTGCACGAGTGCTCGACGAGGCAGGTGGCGAACGAGGCGGCGTTCGCGCGACGGTGTGCGCCCGCGATCTCGAGATCCATGTCGACCTCGTCGTTGCCCCCGGTTGCGAGGAGGACGCCGCCCGCCTCGCGCAGGCGCTCGAAGAGGCGTTCCCGGGAGATCTCTTCGCGCGCGACGACGAGCGGGCGGTGGAGGAGATCGTCCTCGGGCTCTGCCGCGAACGAGGGTTGACCCTCGCGACCGCGGAGTCGGCCACCGGGGGCCTGATCGGAGCGCGCCTCACCGAGGTGCCCGGAGCGAGCGACGTCTTCGTCGGAGGCGTGATCGCGTACGCGAACGACGTCAAGGAGCGGCGTCTCCGCGTGCCAAGGGGCGTCCTCCAAGAGCACGGCGCGGTGTCCGTGGAGACCGCGGCGGCGATGGCTGCCGGGGCGCGCGCAGAGCTCGGCGCCGACGTCGCCGTGGCGGACACGGGCATCGCAGGGCCCGGCGGAGGCACCCCCGATAAGCCGGTGGGGCTCGTCTACCTCGCCATCGACGGGCCGGACGGACGGCGCACGGCCGAGTTTCGGCTCCCGGGTGACCGCGAGGCCGTTCGGACACGCACAACGGCGCTCGCTCTGCACATGCTTCGGCGCGCCTTGATCCGGTCCGACACGAAGACGGGAGAAAGCGAACGCTAGGGTGGAGAGCGATGAGCGCCTCAGGCTCTTCTGTGCCCTGCTCCTGCCGCCGGTGGCGATTGACGGTCTGGTCGCGTGGCAGCTCCGAGAGCTTCGAGCCGCCGACGGCCTGCGGATCGTCCCGCGGGAGAACTTGCACGTCACCCTCGCTTTTCTCGGGAGCACCGGGCGCTCGCATCTGTCCGGGGTCGTGGAGGCGGTGCGCTTCGCCGCAGCCGAGGTTGAGCCACCGCTGCTCGAGGCCGTCCGCTACCGCGAGACGAAGAGCGTCGGCATGATCGTCCTCGCCGACGAGGCCGACCGGGCGACCGGGCTGGCCGAGCGTCTCTGGGATGAGCTGGAAGGGCGCGGAGTCTACGAGCGCGAGGGCCGGAAATGGCTCCCGCACGTGACCGTCGCCCGCTTTCGGAGCCGTCCCCGGCTTTCTCCGCCGGTCCCCGATCTTCGCGACGTCGTGCCATCCGACGCAGCGGTCATGATTTCCCGTCTGCGGCCGGGCGGCGCGCAGTACGAAGTCTTCGAAACGGTGTCGTTAGGAGGTTGAGCGCCTTGGAGCGTGAGCAAGCACTCGACGCCGCTCTGAGCCAGATCGAGCGGCAGTACGGCAAAGGCACGGTCATGAAGATGGGCGACCAGGCTCAGATCGCGATCCCGTCGATCTCGACCGGATCGCTCTCGCTCGACCTCGCGCTCGGAGTGGGTGGCCTCCCACGAGGACGCATCGTGGAGATCTTCGGCCCGGAATCGTCGGGGAAGACGACGCTCGTCTACCACGTCATCGCCGAGGCCCAGCGTCGCGGTGGCATCTGCGCTTTCATCGACGCCGAGCACGCAATGGATCCGTCGTACGCGCGGAGGATCGGCGTGAACATCGACGATCTGCTCGTCTCCCAGCCGGATCACGGCGAGCAGGCGCTCGAGATCGCCGAGCTCCTCATCCGCAGTGGCGCGGTCGACGTCGTCGCGGTCGACTCCGTCGCAGCCCTCACGCCGAAGGCAGAGATCGAGGGCGAGATGGGGGACAGCCACGTCGGCTTGCAGGCGCGTCTCATGAGCCAGGCGCTCCGGAAGCTCGCCGGGACGCTGAACCGAACCGGCACCGTCGCGCTCTTCACCAACCAGCTCCGCGAGAAGATCGGCGTCATGTTCGGCAACCCCGAGACGACGCCCGGCGGGCGGGCGCTCAAGTTCTATTCGTCCGTGAGGCTCGACATCCGACGCATCGAAACCCTCAAGGAAGGCGTCGAGGCGATTGGAAACCGGGTGCGCGTGAAGGTCGTGAAGAACAAGGTCGCGCCGCCGTTCAAGCAGGCCGAGTTCGACATCATCTACGGCGACGGCATCTCGTGGGAGGGAACGGTCCTCGAGGTTGGTCTGGAGAAGAAGCTCGTGCAGAAGTCGGGCTCGTACTTCAGCTACGGGGACGAGCGCCTCGGGCAGGGGCGGCAGAACGCGACGGCCTTCCTGCGCGAGCATCCTGACATCGCAGAGCAGATCCTCCGGTCGCTCCAGACGGAGATCGGCCCCGATGCGGTCGTGTCCTCGCGGCTCTTGCCCCTGAGCGACGACGCGGTCAAGCCGAACAAGGCAGACGCGGACGCAGAGGCCGAGGCGGCCGAGCCGGCCGCGGACGAGGTCGCAGCGGCCTAGGATCACAGCGCTTCGCCGAGCTCGGCCCGGGCGCGTCGAAGTCGAGCTGGACGGCGCGCGGTGGCGCACGGTGCCGGACGACGTCGTCGTGCGCTGCGGCTTGCACTCGGGGCGCGAGATCGACCGCCCTCTCGCGCGCGCGCTCGCGCAGGAACTGCGCAGGGCCAATGCCTTGACCACGGCGAAGCGCGCCCTGCGCTCGAAACCCTTGTCGAAGGAGCGCCTGCGCCGGCGACTCGACCAGCGGGGCGTGCCGGCCGCCGCGTGCGAGTCGGCGCTCGACACGCTTCAGCGAGCAGGGCATGTCGACGACGAACGCCTCGCGCGGGGCCGGGCTTCCTCACTCGCCGAACGGGGATGGGGGGACGCGGCCATCGTCGCGCGTCTGATTGGTGAGGGAATTCCCGAGAGCACGGTCGAAGCGGCGGTCTGCGGACTCGAGCCGGAGGCGGCCCGGGCAGCGTTTCTGGCCTTTGGCAAGGACCCTCGGAAGGCCTGGGCGCTCCTTCAGCGGCGGGGATTCGACCAGGAGACGATCGAGGCGACGCTCGGCGGGCTGGACGGGAGCTGACCCGAAGGGCTAGGATAGCCCTGCTTCACCTAGCCCAAAAAAAGCCTGCACGGAACGGTTTTTCGCCGAATCGGACTTCTGCAACCGACGATCTCTCGAAAGCCCAGTTCATGACCAGCGGCCCAGCGACCCGGAGGACGAGCCTCGAGTAGGCGGGCTCTGCCTGCCGGTTCGCCGCCACCGAATCGACGAACCCGTTCCTGCGGCACGACTGCGTAGGAGCGAGGAATGGGAATTTCCATCGGCCTCCTGATCCTCGGGATCGGGGCAGGCCTGGCGCTAGGCGTCTTCCTCGGATCGCGCCTGCTTCTCTCGCGTCGCGCCGGTGCTGCGGCCGCGGAGAACCTGCGGCTGAGCGAGGAGGCGAAGCGAGCCGCGGAGTCGATCCGCCGCGAGGCGCAGGTTGAGGCGCGGGAGGAGGCGCTCAGGCTACGCGCGGACGTCGAGCGCGAGTTGCAGGGGAAACGCGCGGAGATCATCAAGACCGAGGAACGCGTCCTCACGAAGGAAGAGGAGATCGACCGGAAGCTGACCGATTTCGAGCGTCGCGAGCAGGGCATCGCAGACCGCGAGAGCCACCTGAAGTCGATGCAGGAGGAGATGAAGGCGGCAGCGGACCAGCAGCTGAAGGAGCTCGAGCGGGTCTCCGGGCTCACCGTCGAGGAGGCGAAGCGGCACATTCTCGAGCAGTCTGAGGAGCTCGTTCGCCACGAGATGGCGCGAATGGTGCGCCAGATGGAGGAGGAGGCGCGCACGGACGCAAAGCGGCGGGCCAGAAACCTGGTCGCAGACGCGCTTCAGCGCGTGGCCGCGAGTCATGCAGCCGAGACGACTGTCTCCATGGTCGAGCTGCCGTCCGACGACATGAAGGGGCGCATCATCGGCCGCGAAGGGCGAAACATCCGGGCCCTGGAGAACCTGACGGGCGTCGACTTCATCATCGACGACACACCGCAGGCCGTCGTCCTCTCCTCGTTCGACGGGGTTCGGCGAGAGGTGGCGAAGCTGACCCTGACGAAGCTCGTCGAGGACGGCCGCATCCATCCATCGCGAATCGAGGAGATGTATTACAGCTCGAAGGCGGAGATCGACGAGCACATCCAGCAGGCCGGCGAGCAGGCGGTCTTCGAGGCGAACTGCGGCCAGATGCACGAGGAGCTCGTCAAGGTCCTCGGGCGCCTGCGCTACCGGACGAGCTACGGGCAGAACATTCTCAAGCATTCGCTCGAGTGCGCGCACCTCGCGGGCATCATGGCCGCCGAGCTCGGTGCGAGCGTGAAGACCGCCAAGCGCGCAGCCCTCCTCCACGACCTGGGCAAGGCGATGACGCACGAGGTCGAGGGGTCGCATGCCCTCATCTCCGCCCAGCAGGCGAAGCGCTACGGCGAGTCCCAGCACGTGATCCACGCGATCGAGGCACACCACTACGAGGTGCAGCCTCAAACCGTGGAGGCCGTGCTCGTCATCGCCGCGGACGCGATCTCGGCCTCCCGCCCGGGAGCGCGCGGAGAGAGTCTCGAGAGCTACATCAAGCGCCTCGAGACACTCGAGAAGATCGCGGGGGCGAAGAAGGGCGTGGAACGCGTCTATGCGCTCCAGGCCGGCCGCGAGATCCGCGTTATGGTCAAGCCGTCAGAGGTCGACGACGACACGGCCGTTCTCCTCTCCCACGAGATCGCGCGCGAGATCGAGGATCAGCTCGAGTACCCGGGCCAGATCAAGGTAACCGTGATTCGCGAGTCCCGTGCGACCGAGTTCGCGAAGTGATCTCGGCGGCGTCCTCGGTACAGTCCCTGCGGTGAAGAGCTACCACGTCACGACGTTCGGCTGCCAGATGAACGCCCATGATTCGGAGCGGATCAAGGGCCTGCTGGAGTCGCTTGGCCTCGGGGAGGCCCGCTCCCAGGGCGATGCGGACGTCATCGTCTTCAACACGTGCACCGTTCGTGAGAAGCCGGATCAGCGTTTCGCGGCGCATCTCGCCCAGGCGCGTGCGCTGAAGCAGGCCGACCCCGAGAAGGTGATCGCCGTCGGCGGCTGCTACGCCGAGGCGCAGCGAGAACGGATCTTCGATCTTTATCCCTACGTCGACGTGGCGTTCGGGCCCGGCTCGATTCCGCACCTCGCGGACTGGGTCGGAGTCGGCGGCGAGGGCGTGGAGCGTGGCCGTTTCGCGGAGTGGCGACATTTCGCCGGCGACCTTCCCGCACGGCGCGAACGGCCTCACCAGGCGTGGGTGCAGGTCTCAATGGGCTGCAACTCGAAGTGCTCGTACTGCATCGTGCCCGCCGTACGCGGCCGCGAGCAGAGCAGGCGCCCCGGCGATATCGCGGCTGAGGTTTCCCTTCTCGCCCGCGACGGGGTCCGGGAGGTAACGCTGCTTGGCCAGAACGTCAACTCCTGGGGCCGCGATCTCGTTCCCGACGTGAAGACGGAGTTCGGGGAGCTCCTTCGCACCCTCGACGCGATCGACGGAATCGAGCGGATCCGCTTCACGAGCCCGCACCCCAAGGATTTCCGCGCCCCGGTCATCGCCGCCATCGCGGAATGTGAGACCGTTTGCGAACACATCCATCTTCCGCTGCAGTCCGGCTCGACGCGGATCCTCAAGTCGATGCGACGGACGTACAGTCGCGAGCGCTACCTCGCGCTCGTCGACACGCTGCGCGCCGCGATCCCGGACCTGGCACTCACGACCGACATCATCGTCGGCTTTCCCGGGGAGACGGAGCGCGACTTCGCCGAGACGCTCGAGGTGGTCGAGGAGGTCGGATACGACGGCGCGTTCACGTTCGTGTTCAGCCCGCGAGCAGGGACCGAAGCGGCATCGCTGGGCGAGCAGCTGGGGGAGGACGTGAAGCGGGAGCGAATCGAGCGGCTCATCGACCTCGTGCAGCGGATCGCAACGACGCGGAATGCAACGCGCGTCGGCCGGGTGGAGGAGGTCCTCGTCGAGGGCCCGAGCCGCACCGATCCGTCGATTCTGCGGGGTCGTACCCGTCGGAACACGACAGTCAATTTCTGCGGCGATGCGCCCGCGGGCGCGCTGGTCGATGTGCGGA
>DATAOL010000256.1:0-2604 GCA_036265755.1 Gaiellaceae bacterium
CCGGGCGCGTCAGGCGCTTTGGCGGGCGGCGCGCTGCAGCGACCGTCCGAGCAACACGGCGACCGCGAGCGGTAGCAGCCACCAGGCGCCGAGCCCGTAGTGCGTGAGCGCCGCGGTGAGTGCGAGGGCACCCGCGATCCCTGCTGCGACGCGCCAGTCGTCGCCGACGATGAAGTCCCACCAGAACAGGGCGAACGAGCGAACCAGTCTCATGCCTGGCCTGTCTGAACCGCGAGTCGGTCGCGGCGAAGAAGCCGCACGAGCAGGGGCGCGAGCGCTGCGAGGAAGCCCAGCAGGCCGAGCAGAGCGAGCTCGTCGCCGGGCCAGCCGACTCCGGCGCCTTCCGCCGCCCAGAAGGTGCCGAAGGTCGTGAGCAGGAGTCCGACCGCGAACTTGATCGCGTTCTCCGGAACACGGGCGAGGGGGGCATGAACGAGCACCCCGACGACTGCGACGAGCACGAGAGCCGCTCCGGCGGCGGCCGCAGCCAGTCCCAGGCGCCCCTGCGTGCTTCCGAAGGTGATGACGATGAAGGCGACCTCGAGGCCCTCGAGCAGCACGCCCTTGAACGCGATCGTGAACCCGTACCAGTCGATCCCGATGCGTACGTCTCTCCCGGCCGCTGCGGCCTCCGCGCGCTCCGCGCGAAAGGCCTCCTCCTCGTCGTGCAGCGGCTTGTAGCCGCTCGAGCGGAGGATCGCCTTCCGCAGCCACTGCAGCCCGAAGCAGAGGAGGAGCGCGCCGACGACCAGCCGGAGCACGTCGATGGGCAGGAGCTGCAAGGCCGGACCCAGCGCGGCGATGATCGCCATCAGCGCAACCGTCGCCGCAGCGACGCCGATCAGCGGCGATCGCCAGCCGCGGGTCACCCCGACGGCGAGCACGATCGTCAGCGCTTCGACCATCTCGACCGCACTGGCCAGAAAGGCGCCGAGGAACAGGAAGACGTCGCTCATCGCTCGGTCAGCGCGCGGCGCGCGGCATCGTCGAAGCGAGTGAGCTCGAACGGCACGAGCTCGCGGATCCGCTCCTCCCTGGCGACCGTCGGATTACGCAGCCCCTCGACCAGGGGTCGCGCGACGCCGGCCTTCGCCGGCGTGACGAGCTCGATCCAGAGCGCCGAGAGCCACGGTGTCAACACGGGCACCTCGATGAGGTACGGCGCCTTCCCCTTGAGCCGGCTGATGCGGCTGATCATCTCCGCGTAGCTCATGACGTCCGGCCCGGCGACGTCGTACGTCTGGTTGAACGCCTCCGCATTCCCGCAGACCCCGGCGAGGTAGCGCACGACGTCGGCCAGCGCGATCGGCTGCGTCGGCGTCTTCGCCCAGCGTGGGAGGACCATCACCGGCAGGCGGTCGACCAGCGCCGCAATCGTCTCGAACGCAGCGCTTCCCTTGCCCACGACCATCCCGGCGCGAAGCGTCGTCAACGGCACCGAGCCGGACGCGAGCCGCTGCTCCGTCTCGCGGCGGCTACGGAGATGCGGCGAGAGGTCGTCGGAATCCTCACCGAGGCCCCCGAGATAGACGATCTGGTCCAGGCCGGCGTTCTCCGCCGCACGGGCGACGTTGTCCGCGCTGCGCCGCTCGCGATCCTCGAAACCCGTCGTCCCGAGGGAGTGGACGAGGTAGTAGGCGACGTCGGCTCCCTCCAGCGCGCGGTCGACGCTCTCGCCGTCCTCCACGTCGCCCCGCACCCACGTGACCTCGCCGCGTACGCCCTCGTCCGCCGAACGCGAGACGGCCGTGACCGCGTGCCGGCCTGCGAGCGCAGGGAGAAGCGCGTCGCCCACCGTTCCCGTTGCGCCGAAGACGACGACGTTCACCTCCGCATTCCTCCGAGGAGGGCGTCGAAGTAGCGCTTCGAGAGAGCGAGGTGGAGGCGGCGCTGCACCTGCTCGTAGAGCGCGCCCGTCCAGCCCGGCCACCCCGGCGCCGCGGCGAGGCGCGGGAAGAACCCCGAGATCGCCGACGCGAGCGCGGGCGGCGGTCCGGTCTCCTGCGAGAAGGAGATCGTCCCGCTCGCATTCCGTGTCAGGAGGCCGCCGGAGATTGGATACGTGCACCGGACGATGCCGTTCGCAGCGCGGAGCTCGGGTGGCGCAAAGGAGAGGAGAACGGCGCGACTCGGTCGGAGCCGGAGCTCGACCGCCCCGTCCGCCGAAACCTGGGCGCGGACGAGGCCGCGCATGAAGCGCTCGAGCTCGCGCCAGTAGACGGCGCCCAGCTCAGCCGCTCCGCCCTCCGTGGCCTCGACGACCGGTCCCGGCGCCGGGATCCGCTGCTCCGACTCGACCGCTCCGTCGGCTCGCCGCTCAGAGGTCGACCAGCCTGATCGGGCTCGTTCCATTCAGGATTTCTTACCCGCTGGCCCAGGGCGCTAGCTCTCTCCGTACTCGTCCTTTCTGCGCATCCAGATGCTGGTCTCGTTGCGTCCCTTCGGCGCGCGGTCGAGCCACGCATACATGCCCCACATCGCGTCCAGGCCGCGCGCGAAGGCGGAGTACGTGTGGTAGACGACGCCGTCCTCCAGCGCGAAGGCGCTCATCCCCGGCCCCTCGCGGGTATACGTCGCGGGGTCGGTTCCCGTCATCGCGGCGAC
>DATAOL010000257.1:0-3260 GCA_036265755.1 Gaiellaceae bacterium
CCGCTGCGGGCCTCGAACTCGTAGAGGAAGAAGGGCACGGGCGCGCACGCCTTTGCCGCGGCCGCGAAGTGGACGAAGAGCGCTTCGTCCCCGAGCGGGAAATACGGGGGCGGGATGACCGCGACGGCGGCCGCACCGGACGCGGCGGCGTGTGCCGCGAGCGCCACGGTCTGGGCCGTGGTCTGCGCGCCGCAGTGCACGGCCACCTCGAGGCGCCCCTTGCAGGCCTCGAGGTAGAGCTCGGCGGCGCGCTTCCGCTCCTCGGGCTCGAGCAGGATCCCCTCCCCTGTCGTCCCCAGGGCGAGGATCCCGTCCATCCCGTTGGCGGCGAAGAAGCCCGCGATCGCTCCGAAGGCGTCCTCGTCGAGGCTCGCGCCGCCGTCGCGGAGCGGCGTCACCGCCGCGGCAAGGGCACCGTGAATCACGCCTCCAACCTTAAGCTCCCGGCCATGGGCGCGCTTCGGCTGGAGAAAGACGGCCCCGTGCTGCGGGTCACTCTCGCGCGGCCGGAGCGCCGGAACGCCTTCGACGCCGAACTCATCGCCGAGCTCACCGAAGCCTTCGCCGAAGTCGGCGACGCGCGCGCGGTGGTTCTCGCGGGTGAGGGGGAGGCCTTCTGCGCCGGCGCGGACGTCGAGTGGCAGCGCTCCTCGATCGACCTCAGCTACGACGAGAACGTGGAAGACGCCCTTCGCCTCTTCGCCATGTGTGTGGCGATCGACCGCTGCCCGGCCCCGGTGGTCGCACGCGTCCAGGGCTTTGCCCTCGGAGGAGGCAGCGGGCTCGTCGCCTGCTCCGACATCACGATCGCCGACGGCGGTGCGGTCTTCGGCTTCACCGAGGTCCGGCTCGGGATCATCCCCGCCGTCATCTCGCCCTTCGTACTCCCGAAGATCGGGGCGGCCGCGCGCCGCTACTTCCTCACCGGCGAGCGTTTCGGTGCGGACGTCGCGCTCAGGATCGGGCTCGTCAGCGAGGTGGCCGACGGCGACCTGGACGAGCGCGTGGAAGCCGTGGTCTCCTCTCTCCTCGCCGGAGGCCCCGGGGCGGTGCGGGCAGCGAAGGAGCTCGTGCGCGAGCGGCCGGGAGGAGACGAGGCAGCCCGAATCGCGGCCACACGGCGCACGAGCGCCGAAGGGCAGGACGGCCTGCGCGCTTTCCTCGAGAAGCGCACGCCCGCATGGAGATCCGAAAGCTCCTCGTAGCCAACCGTGGCGAGATCGCGGCGCGCGTCTTCGCCACCTGCGACCGGCTGGGGATTTCCACGGTGGCCATCGCCGCACCCGACGACCTCGGCGCCTTGCACACGCGCCGCGCCGGCGAGGTGGAGGACGTCCCCTCCTACCTCGACGCCGAGGCCATCGTGGCTGCGGCGGCGAGGAGCGGCACCGACGCGGTCCACCCCGGCTACGGATTCCTGGCCGAAACCCCGGGGTTCGCGGAAAGCGTCATCGCCGCCGGCCTCAGGTTCGTCGGCCCCTCCCCCGCTGCGCTCTCGGCGTCCGGCGACAAGCTGGAGGCAAAGCGGATCGCGGCGGAGGCGGGTGTGCCGGTCGTCCCGACCGGAGAGGCCGAAGAGATCGGCTTTCCCCTCATGGTCAAGGCCGCCGGGGGAGGAGGGGGCCGCGGCATGCGGCTCGTCCGGCGCCCCGACGAGCTCGCGGAGGCCGTGGCGGCCGCGCGCCGGGAGGCTGCGGCCGGCTTCGGCGACGAGCGGGTCTTCTGCGAGCGCTACGTCGAGCGGCCGCGCCACGTCGAGATCCAGCTCCTTGCCGACTCGCACGGGACGACGGTCCAGCTCGGAGAGCGCGACTGCTCTGTGCAGCGTCGCCACCAGAAGATCCTCGAGGAGAGCCCGTCGCCGGCCGTCGGCGGGGAGCTCCGCGCCGAGATGGGCGACGCGGCGATCGCGTTCGCCCGGGCGGTCGGCTACGAGAGCGCGGGCACGGCCGAGTTCATGCTCGCCGATGGAGCGTTTTTCTTCCTCGAGCTGAACGCGCGCATCCAGGTCGAGCACCCCGTCACGGAGCTCGTCGCCGGCGTCGACCTCGTTGAGCAGCAGCTACGAATCGCCTCGGGTGAGCCGCTCGACCTCGCCCCACGTGAGCCGCAAGGGCATGCGGTAGAGGCGCGCCTCTACGCGGAGGATCCGCGTACGTTTCTGCCGCGCACCGGGAGGATCGAGCTGCTTCGCCTCCCGGACGGGATCCGCGTCGACCAGGGCGTCGAGGTGGGCGACGAGATCCCCGTCGCCTACGACCCTCTGATCGCCAAGCTGATCGTCCACGAAGAGACGCGCGAGGAGGCCCTCGACGCCCTCGGGGCCGCCCTTCGGCAAACCGACGTGCGCGGCGTCGAGACGAACCTGCCGTTCCTGCGCTGGCTCGTCTCGCACCCGGAGCTTCGTGCCGGCCAGGCGACGACAGCCTTCCTCGACGAGAACCCGCCGCTTTCGCGCCCGCCCGTCAGGCGTCGCCCGTGGGCGGGTGGCTGGCGGCTGAACGCCCCGGCGCCGGCGCGGTCTGCGCCCCCGACGGTCGAAGGCGCGGCCCACTCCGATTCCGTCGGCTCGCAGAGCTCGCTGACGGCCCCGATGCCGGGGGTCGTCATCCGCGTTCTCGCACGGGAGGGCGAGCGCGTGGCGCCTCGACAGCCGCTCCTCGTCCTCGAGGCGATGAAGATGGAGACGCCGCTCGTCTCCCCCTACGAGGCCGTCGTACGCCGGGTGCACGTGGAGGAAGGCGAACGGGTTGCCGGCGGCGCCGTCCTCGTCGAGCTCGAGGAATGAGCGTGGCCGACCCGATCGAGCTCTTCAGCGACTGGCAGCGGCAGGCCGCCGAGGCCGGCGTCACGTTGCCGGACGCCATGACACTGGCGACCTCGGACGCGGAGGGCCGGCCGTCGGCTCGAACCGTGCTCCTGAAGGGCCTCGACGAGCGCGGGTTCGTCTTTTTCACGAACTATGAGAGCCGCAAGGCCCGCCAGCTCGAGGCCAACCCGGAGGCCGCGCTCGTCTTCCTGTGGCACACGAATCCGCGCCGCCAGGTGCTCGTCACCGGGAGCGTCGAGCGGGTTCCACGCGCCGAATCGGAGGCGTACTTCGCCACCCGCGACGCCGGCAGCAGGCTGGGTGCATGGGCCTCGCGCCAGAGCTCGCCGCTCGAGAGCCGCGCCGAGCTCGAACGCGCCTACGCCGACGCGGAGGACCGCTTCGGGGAGGACGTCCCTCTACCGGAGTGGTGGGGCGGCTACATCCTCCG
>DATAOL010000258.1:0-2361 GCA_036265755.1 Gaiellaceae bacterium
AGGTCGCGTAGCGCGGCGAGCCGCTGGAGCGCTTGGCCTTCGAGCTGCCGCACGCGCTCCCGCGTGAGGCCGAGCTCGTGGCCGATCGCCTCGAGCGTCCAGGGGTCGCCCTCGAAGCCGAAGCGGAGCTCGAGGATGCGCCGCTCCCGTTCGGGGAGGGCGTCGAGCGCCTTGCGGACACCCTGCTTCCGCAGGGACTCCTCGGCCTCGTCGAACGGATCCGCCGCCTCGCGGTCGGCGAAGAGGTCGCCGAGCTCGCCCTCGTCGTCGGCGCCGACGCTCTGGTTCAGCGACACCGACGCCTGGGCAGCGCCCAGCGCCTCGTCGACGTGCTGAACCGGAAGGCCGGTTGCCTCCGCAAGCTCTTCCTTGGTCGCCTCGCGCCCGAGCTCGACCTCGAGCCGGCGTGCGGCCCGGCCGAGCTTCTGCTGGCGCTCGACGACATGGACGGGCACGCGGATGGTGCGCGCGTTGTTCGCAACTGCGCGCTGCACGGACTGACGGATCCACCATGTGGCGTACGTCGAGAACTTGAATCCCCGCCGCCAGTCGAACTTCTCCACCGCGCGGTTGAGACCCAGCGTGCCTTCCTGAATGAGGTCGAGGAAGGGGACGCCCAGGCCGCGGTAGCCCTTGGCGATGGAGACGACGAGGCGGAGGTTCGACTCGATCATCTTGCGCTTCGCGATCAGATCACCCTTCTCGATCTGCTTCGCGAGAGTGACCTCCTCGGACGCCGTCAGAAGCTTGTGCTTCCCCACGTCGGCGAGGAAGAGCTGCAGGCTGTCGCCGGCCGCCCCGTGATGAACCGGCTCAGGGGTGCTCGCGGCGGCCGGAGCCTCGTCCGGCTCGTCGGCAGGGGCACCGATCTCGAGGCCGAGGGCCTCGAGCTCCTGCGTGAAGTCGGCCATCTCCTGATCGCCGAGGTCGAGCTCGAGGGCGAGGGCCTCCAGCTCGGCGGGCTCCACGTAGCCGCGCTCTTCCGCGTTTTCCACGATGGAGCGGCCCTGCAGCGTGTCGAGAAGTTCATGCATTGAGTTCTGACTTTGACTCACGTAGTTCCTACTGTCCTTTCGCTGAAACGGCTTGGACGGATGTCTCCTGTCCAACTAAACGTTCGCACTGTAAGGCGAATTCCCTGGGTTTCCCAGGCATCCTGGCCCCGCTTAACTGACGTTTAACCTCGCAGTTACCCGCTGGTTACCGCTTCCGAGGTTCCTCGCCCGCTGTCTCTTCAGACGCCCCCGGTCGCGGTTTGGTTGGCGGGCTCGCACCAGCCGCCCCACCCTACTTTTTCCGCTTGCGGCGTGTGGTCTTGGGAGCGGCCCGGCGATCGGCAAGGAGCTCGGCGGCGCGCTCGATCGTCACCGTCTCGGGATCGTCGCCCTTTCGAAGGCTCGCGTTGGTCTCGCCGTCCGTCACATACGGACCGTAGCGCCCGCTCCTGAGCGTGACCTCGCGTTTCGTGGTGGGGTCAGCCCCGAGCGTTCGGAGCGGTGGGGTCGACGCTCCCCGGCGCCCCCTCGTCTTCGGCCGCGCGAAAGCTGCTACCGCCTCTTCGACGCCAACCGTGAAGAGCTCCTCTTCGGAGTCGAGGGAACGAGTGTCCTCTCCCTTCTTCAGATACGGCCCGTAGCGTCCGTTCAGAGCCATGATCTCCTGGCCGTCCGACGGATCAACGCCGACGACTCGGGGCAGCGAGAGCAGCCGGAGCGCGTCCTCGAGCGTCACCGTCTCGACCGACATGGTCTTGAAGAGCGAGGAGCTGCGGGGCTTCGTCTTCTCGTCGTCGGGAAGCACCTCGGTGACGTAGGGGCCGTAGCGGCCGTCACGGGCGACGATTTCCCGGCCAGCCTCGGGATCGGTCCCGAGCGAACGTCCCTCCGAGTTCTGCGCCAGGAGCTTCTCCGCCAGCTCGAGCGTCAGCTCGTCGGGGGGAAGGTCATCGGGGATCGAGGCGCGGCGGTCGGCGCGCTCGAGGAACGGGCCGTAGCGGCCCACACGCACCACGACGCCGTCCCCGAGCTCGAACGAGTTCATCTCCCTGGCGTCGATCTCGCCCAGGTGCGATACGAGGCCCTTCAATCCTTCGTCGCCGTTCTCCCCGAAGTAGAAGGACCGCAGCCAGGGAACGCGTTCGTCCTCCCCGACGGCAATGCGGTCGAGGACGTCCTCCATCCGCGCCGTGAACTCGTAGTCGACGAGCCGGTCGAAGTGGCTCTCGAGCAGCTTCACGACCGCGAAGGCCACGTACGAGGGCACGAGGGCCGTGCCCTTCTTGAACACGTATCCGCGGTCGAGAATCGTTCCCATGATCGACGCGTAGGTCGAAGGGCGACCGATACCGCGCTCCTCCAGCGC
>DATAOL010000259.1:0-1986 GCA_036265755.1 Gaiellaceae bacterium
CACCCGCTTCAGCCAGGCGTCCTTCCAGTAGAGCAGGCAGCCGGCCTGACAGCCGCCGTGCGCGGCCCCGTCGCAGCGCAGGTCTTCAAGATGGACGGCGTTCTCCATCTTCCGGAGCTGCCGCCATTCGATCGTGTCGCAGGCCTTGTAGGCGCGCGCGCTCACGCGGAAGCGCTTCCCGCAATGGGCGAGCATCTCCGGCATGAAAGGCAGCGCGTCGAGCTTTCCGTCAGCGTCCAGCGTGCCGAGGATCTCCTCCTCGCTCCGAACCTCGACGAGGTCGCCGACGCGCAGCGAGGCGGCCCGGAGGGAGCCGGGCTCGGTCATGTCCGGTGAGGCAGTCAATCCCACAGCGACTGCGTGAGCTGGGCGAAGAGGGCGTACGCGACGGCGAGGAAGCCGAGGCTCAGCGTCAGGTCGCTGCGGCTGCGGCCGAGCAGGCTCGCCACGGTTCCGGCGAGGAGCGCGAGGCACCCGGCACCGATGAAGGCGCCGTAGAACTCGAGCAGCCCGACGCGGGGGGGAACATAGACGTGGTCGAAGATCGTCTGCACGACGTATCCGAGAGCGGAGAGAATCGCTGCCGCGATCGCGAGCCAGGCCCAGGGCGACGCTCTCCGTCGTCCCCGGGGCGGCCAGGCCACGACTGCGCCGACCAGAAGGGCCAGAAACGCCAGGCTCGCGAAGAAGCCGTAGAACTCGATCTCGCCGATCCAGGCCGGCCTCGAGACGTACGCGAGCTCGCGCTGCAGGGCGTAGCCGATCGCGGAGGCGAGGGCTGCGCCGGCCCCGATCCACCCCCACCGCAACGCGCTGCGGTGCCCTGGCAAGGCTTGGTGGCCCATCGGATCAGCCTACTCCGGGAGCCGGCTCCTCGAAACTCATTCGACGCTCCTGACGCGAAGAACGGCAGCGACCGTCAAGAGCAGGATCTTGAGATCGAGCCAGAGCGACCAGTTCTCGATGTAGTAGTTGTCCCACTCGGCCCGGTCGGCGATCGACGTCTGCCCGCGGAGGCCGTGCACCTGCGCCCAGCCCGTGATGCCGGACTTGACGCGATGTCGGTCCCCGTATCCGCGGATCCGCCGCTCGAACTGTTCGACGAACTCGGGCCGCTCGGGACGGGGGCCGATGAAGCTCATCTCGCCCTTGGCGACATTGACGAGCTGCGGAAGCTCGTCGAGGGAGAGCGCCCGCATCACCATGCCGACTCTGGTGCGCCGGTCCGTTCCTTCGACTCCCCCCGGGGCGGTGTCGTCGGCCAGGACGAACGTGGATGTCTGCGTCTCCGACGGGTCCGGCGGGCGCATGGACCTGAACTTCAGCATCCCGAAGAGCTTGCCGTCGAGCCCGACGCGCTCCTGCGGGTAGAAGATGGGCCGCCCGAGCGAGATTCGCACTGCCAGTGCGAGGAGGCCGAAGAAGGGCGCGAGGAGGACGAGCAGGGCCACGGCCGCCGCTCGGTCGAGCGCATACTTCGTCGCGAACTCCCAGCCCTTCGGGTTCCGAGCATGGCCGGTGGCGAGGGGGAGCCCGCCGAGGCAGGCGAGGCTCGCAGTCTCAGTCGTCTTTTCGAAGAGCCGCGGAACGACCGAGGTGCGTAGCCCGAGCGCTTGGCTGCGCTTGACCAGCCCCAGGTAGACGTCCGCCGGCGCCGTCGAGAACGCGAAGACGACGTCTTCGACCCCCTGCTCCTGCACGACCCGTTCGAAGTCCCAGCTGGCTCCCAGCACGGAGATGTCGGCGTCGTTCTCGTTCGCTTCGAGCGGTTCCTTGTCGAGGAAGCCGATGGGTCGCAACCCGAACTCGGGGGTGTCCGCGAGACGCTTGGCCAGGCGCCGCCCGACCTGCCCGGCTCCAACGATCAACGTTCTCGACCCCGACACGCCCAGCCGGCGCGCGCGCCGTTCGCGGAGCGTCAACGCGGCGCGCCCTGCGCCTACGAAGAGGGCGGCGACCACGACGAGCCGGAGGGTCTCCGAGGCG
>DATAOL010000260.1:0-5806 GCA_036265755.1 Gaiellaceae bacterium
ATCTGGGCGAACACCGCCCAGGGAGCCCACGTGCGCAGGGCGTCCTGCGCGAGAGCCGCGTACGCGTCGCGACGCCGCTCCCCGCTCAGCGCCTGGACCGCGTCCGCCTGGCGCTGCAGCCGCTCGTTGCGATTGCCGAAGGCGTTCAGTGACGGGTCCGAGGAGAAGAAGACCGCACCGGGGAGTTCCGGCGGGCCGAGCACGTTCGAGGGGTCGTACTCGTCCATGATCCAGTTCTCCGCACGCAGGTCCGCGTTTCTCACTGGGACGTTGTACTGGTCGGTGACCGCACGGACGGCGAGCGTGACGCCGAGCTGGGAGAAATCCCGCCGCAGGATGTTCGCCTGCTCCGTGCACAGGGGCGACTTGCACGTCAGGAGCACGAGGCGGTCGGCCCGGCTCGCCCAGAGCCGCCTGGCGAGTGCTACGTCGGGCTCGTCGACGGGGTACAGGTGGTGATCCTTCTCGCCGGCCATGAGCCCGGGCGGAAGGTACTGGTCGGTTGGAACGGCGCCGTCGGTGGCCGCGAGGGCACGGCGGTCGAGGAGCGCGTTGACCGCTCGGCGCGCGTCGATGTCGACGAATGGGCCGTGCCGCGTGTTGAAGGCGAGCCAGCGGAGACCCCCGATCGGGAGGCTGAAGTACCGCGGTCGACCGGCGGCGTTCGCATCCTCGCTCGCGTAGCGGCGCGCGATGTCGCCGCCCGGCTGGAGCGCTCCGTAGTCCGGGTACTGCTCTGCCAGGTAGTCGAGCTTTCCCTGGACGATCTGCACCGCCGCCGGTCCCGTGTCGATGCCTGCGACGTACACGACGGCGTCGAGGTTGTGCGGGCGCGGCCCGCGGTAGTTCGGGTTGCGGCGCACGACCGTCTGCCAGCCGACGTTCTGGTAGGAGATGTAGTACGGACCTGCGCTCGGGATCGGATGCTTCTGCGGATCGATGTCGGCGATCGGCGTTCCGGCGGGCATTGCGCTGAAGAAGGGGAGGGAGAGGCGCTCGACCAGGTCGGGAACCGGCTTCACAGTACGGAGCACAAGGGTGGAACCCTCGACAGTGATTCCGCTCACGTGCGCAGCCTTTCCGGAACGGAAAGCATCCTCGCCGACGAGCTCGCTGAGGAAGAGGGCGGCCGGCTGGAAGTCGCCCAGCTCGGGTGAGAGCGCGCGCTCGATCGAATAGCGCATGGACTCGGCGCTCACGACGGCGCTCGAGGGCGGCGAGAATCGATACGTGTTCCGGACGGGGATCTCATAGGTCCAGACGCCATCCTGGTGGGAGACCCGGGGGAAGCTGGCCGCGATCTCCGGGACCGGGTGGGCGGGATCGAGGCCGCCCCAGTCGGGGTAGTTGTAGAGCTTTCCCTCGGTCGCGTACTCGAGCTCCCAAGGCCGAGCGCTCCATGCGGTGCCGGGGTCGTTCGCGTCCAGCCAGTCTTCCCGCATGATGAAGCGAGCGACGTTGCCCTGGAGAGTCCCGGCGAAGTCGGGTGGGCGCGCAGTGACCCCCACCCAGACGCGAGCGTCCGGCGTGACGGTGACGCCTGTGGGCGCGTTGCCCGTCGGGAAGGTCGTCGCCGCCGAGCTCACCGGATCGACCCGTGACACCGTGCCGTCTCGCCAGTTCGTGACCCAGATGGATTCGGCGCCGGAGGCCAGCGCACCCGAGCCGTCGCCCGTGTGCACGAAGCCGTTCTGGCTGCCGTCGGCCTCGCTGAAGCGGTAGACCCCGGCATCCGAGTCCACGGTCAGCCAGACCCAACCGGCCGCGGCGATGAGATCTCCGAGCCAGGGGTGGGTGTGCGAGCGCCACGAGACGGTGTTCGAGCCCGGGTCGACTTTGAGGAAGTCGCCGCTGTACGGCGTCGCCGCGTAGAGCGCGCCGTCGCCGAAGCGCAAGATCCACGTGTCGTTGGCGGCGATCGTCTTTTGCACCTTCCCGGTGTCCGGATCGAGTCGCAGGATCCGCGGTCCCTGCCCGACCCAGAGCGATCCACCCCCGTAGGCGATGCCCCTCGGGCTCATCCGCGTTCCGTCCTCGAGCTTCGGCAGCGGGATGCGAGTCGTCGACCCGTACTGGGCGTTCACACGGATGATCTCCGGCTTGTCCCCGCTCGCCACCCAGACCGCTCCACCTCCGGTCGTGACGCCGCCGTCGTGCCCGATCGGCACTGCCTGCACGACCTCTCCCTTGCGGGGGTCGATCTTGGCGAGGCTCCCCCCGTCGTTCAGCGACCAGACGAAGCCGTCGAGGTAGTGCTGGTCGAAGGTGTCGACCCCGGTCTGCACGTTCGCGGCGAGCTTTCCGTCCGCCGTGAAGGCGGCCACCGAGCGCAGGGAGGAGAGCTCCGGCTCGCCTTCGCCGCGCAGGAGGACGAGGACGATCGCGATGCCCGCGAGAGCCGCTGCCCCGGCGGCGACGGCAATCGGCCAGCGCCGTCCGCGCAGCCGCCTGGTCACCGAGCGAAGGAGCGCGACGGCGCTCTCCTGCGGCACGATCTCGACGACACGCACGGGTTGCGGGATTCCCTTCAGCCGCTCCACGCGCCCCTGGAGGTAGCGGACTCCAGGCACCGCGCGTGCGAGGTGAACGACCGCCTCGCTTGCGAGCACCTCGCCAGGCCCGGCCAACGAGCACAGACGGGCAGCCATGTTGAGCGCGCCTCCCCGGTAGCCCTTCCCGACCGGAACGGCCTCGCCGGCGTCGATGCCGATGCCCACGCCGCGCGCGAGCTCCCGGTCGGCCACGGCTTCCTGGACGGCGAGCGCCGCTTGCAGTGCCTGTCGGGCCGAGTCGAAGACCACGAGCGCCTCGTCGCCGCGCAACTCGATGACTCGGCCGTCGTGAGCTGCGACCGCTTCGCCGACGAGCTCGGCGAAGGCCGACGCGAGCGCTGCAGCGGCCTCGTCGCCGTGCTGTTGCGTGTAGCGGGTGTAGCCGCGGACGTCGGCGATGAGGAAGGTGCGGAGCTGCGCAGCGCGCGTCGGCGCGACGACGCCGTCGCCGTCTCCGATCGCAGCACGAGCGTCGGCGATCAGCTCGCCCGCGGTCCGGTAGCGGTCGTCCGGATCCTTGGCCATGCCGCGGGCTAGGACGGCATCGAGCGCTTCCGGGAGCTCCGGCCGCAGCGCGGTCAGCGTCGGGGGCGGATCCTTGAGGTGGGCGAAAACGACGGCCACGTCGGTCTCGCGCTCGAACGGGGGGTGTCCCGTGAGCGATTCGAACAGGACGCATGCGAGCGCATAGACGTCCGCCCGACCGTCGACCTCGCCGCCCTCGATCTGCTCGGGCGCGATGTAGTCGATCGTCCCCGAGAACGCGCCCTCGCGGCTCAGGCTGTTGGCCGTCGCCGCATGTTTCGCGAGGCCGAAGTCTGCGAGGAAGGCGTGTTCCTCTTCGTCGACCAGGATGTTGCCCGGTTTGACGTCGCGATGCACGAGTCCCTGGGCGTGCGCAGCGTCGAGCGCGTCTGCGATCGGGGAAAGGATGGGCGTCGCTCGGTCGGGCTCCAGTCGTCCGTCGCGCTCGAGGACTCGACGGAGGTCGGTGCCCGGGACGAGCCGCATGGCCAGGTAGAGGACGCCGGCCTCCTCTCCAGCGGCGTAGATCGGGACGATGCCCGCGTGCTCGATTCCGGCTGCGGTTCGCGCCTCGCGGAGGAACCGGCGACGGAACCGCTCGTCGCGCCCGAGCTCCGGCGGTAGGAGCTTCAGCGCCACCTGGCGGTCGAGCTGCTCGTCGACGGCCAGGTAGACAGCGCCCGTCGCACCTTCGCCGAGCAGGCGCACAATTCGGTAGCCGGCCACTCTCGTGCCGGTCGTTACATCGCCAGGCATTCCCACTTCTACCATCGAGACGGTCGGGAGGGAACCCGGCTTCCGTGCGTTCGTGCGAGTCGGGGTGGCCCCCGACCGCGCTAGCGGTAGTTCTCGAGGTGCGCTCCCCCGTTCGTCGGCGGCCACCTGGGCGCCGAAGCGGGGAATTCTCGGTCGCAGGGGAAGAAGCCCTTATTCTCACGGACCACATGCGTGAGATCTGGGCTTGGGTTGAGAGACTGCGGCCGGACGGCGGTGGCCGGGGGCTGTGAAGATCCAGGCTGCTGTCCTGGAGGAGTTCGGCCAACCGCTCGAGGTGCAGCAGGTCGATCTCGCGGAGCCGAAGCCCGCAGAGGTGCTCGTCCGGCTGACCGCCTGCGGGGTCTGCCACACAGATCTCTACACCGCCTCCGGGGCTGATCCCTCCGGCTACGCGCCGACGGTGCTCGGCCACGAGGGCGCCGGGATCGTCGAGAAGCTGGGCGCGGACGTCACCTCCGTCGCGAAGGGCGACCAGGTCGTCACGCTCTTCTCGCCCCAGTGCCGGGAGTGCATCCACTGCCTCAGCGACCGCACGAACCTCTGTCTGGCGATCCGCGACATGCAGGGCCAGGGGTTCCTCCCGGACGGGACCACCCGGCTCGGCCGGGACGGCGAGCCGATCCGCCACTTCATGGGGACGTCGACCTTCGCCGAGTACACCGTGATGCCGGAGATCGCCCTCGCGAAAGTGAATCCAGAGGCGCCCCCGGAGCACGCCTGCCTCTTCGCTTGCGGCCTCTCCACGGGCCTCGGGGCCGCGATGAACACGGCCAAGGTGGAGGCCGGCTCGACATGCGTCGTCTTCGGCGCAGGCATGGTCGGGCTTGGCGCAGTCGCCGGTTGCCGGCTCCAGGGCGCTCAGCGCATCGTCTGCGTCGATCTCTCCGAGGAGCGCCTCGAGCTTGCGAAGGGCCAAGGGGCGACGGACACCATGGTCGGCGGCCCAGACATCGTCGAGCGGATCGTGGAGATGACCGCCGGCTTCGGGGCCGACTACACGTTCGAGGCGACGGGGAACGTCGCCGTTATGCGCCAGGCCGTCGAGTCCGCCCGCATGGGCTGGGGTCTTTGCACCGTCGCGGGCGTCGCCGGTAAGGGCGAGGTGCTCGAGGTCGTACCGCGCTATCTCATCACCGGCCGGCGGGTCGCGGGCTCGTCGTTTGGCGGCGTGAAAGGCCGCGATCAGGTGCCGCAGTACGTCGAGCGCGCGCTGGGCGGCGACATCGACGTTGCCGCATTCGTGTCCCACCGGATCACGCTCGACGACGTCAACCGCGGGTTCGAGCTCATGGAAGCCCAGGACGGCATCAGAAGCGTGATCGAGTTCGTATGATCGTCGAGCGCGTCGAGCACCCCGCATGGCTTTCCAACGCGTACCTCGTCGCCGAGGGCACGGGCGGGCAGGGCGTCTTCATCGACAGCAACGGGCTGACGGAGACCCTGGAGGAACGCGCCGAGCGCGACGGCATCACGATCACGCACGTCCTCTGCACGCACGGCCATCCGGATCACGTCGTCGCGATCGAGGAGCTCGCGGATCGGCACGGCGTGCCGCTGCTCGGGCAGTCGCAGCTGGCCGACGGCGAAGAGGTCGAGAGCGGAGGGCTCCGCATCCGGGCCCTCTACACGCCCGGCCACTGCGAGGACCACATCGCGTTCCTGGTCGACCGGAGCCACTGCTTTACCGCCGATGTGCTCTTCCGCGGCACCGTCGGCGGGACCTCGGCTCCGGACGGCGACCTCGCCAAGCTGAAGCACTCGATCCTCGACGTCCTTCTCGGCCTCGACGACGAGACGCAGGTCTTCCCCGGCCACAAGGAGGAGACCACCGTGGGGGACGAGCGTCGCTCGAACCCGTTCATCCGCGCGTGGCTCGACGGCGAAGGGCTTGTCAGCGAGCCGTGCCGCGTGAACGGGGAGGAGGCGACGCTCCTACTTTGGGCGCCGGACTA
>DATAOL010000261.1:0-5200 GCA_036265755.1 Gaiellaceae bacterium
AGGGAACGTTCCGCCGTCATTTCGACTTCGGCCCGAACGACTACACCAGCCAGGAGGTCGGTGAGGGCTCGGAAGCGATCGCGCTCGGAGACCTGAACGGCGACCGTCGGCTCGACGTCGTCGAGGCGAGATCGGACGAGGTCTCCGTGCAGGTCAACGCCCCCGGTTACTGCACCGTGCCCGAACTGGGCGGGAAGAAGCTCCCGGCGGCCAGACGCCTCCTCGCCCAACGGAATTGCCGGCTCGGGACGGTCAAGTGGCGCAAGGGTGGGGTCGCAGGCTACGTCTGGTCACAGCGGCCGGAGTTCGGTGCAGTGATCCCGCCGGGCCGGAAAGTCGACCTCGTCATCAGTCGGGGCTCACGATGAAGCGGCTTCTCCTCATCCTGAGCCTCGTCGTGGTGGTGGGAGCGACAACGGGTGCTGGTGTTCGTTCGGCGACAGCGGTCGATCGTGCGGCCTCCAACGCGGATGGCGCGATCGTCTTCGAGAGCAACCGCGACGGCGACTACGACATCTACGGCATGAACTTGGACGGCACCGGGCTGACCCAGCTCACGAAGGACCCCCTCGACGAGGGCAACCCGCTGCCGTCTCCGGACGGTCGCCGCATTCTCTTGTACGGCGGAGCGGGCGGTGACGGGCTCGAGGTCATGAACGCCGACGGAAGCGATCCGCGGTCGTTCGACTACTGCACGTTCGGCGCCGGTGCCTGGTCTCCCGACTCGCGGCACGTCGTGTGCTCGGACTACGGGGAGGAGGGCGAGAGGATCTTGATCCTCGACACCGCCGACGGAACGACGACCGAGCTCACGAGCAGCGGCAGCCGGCCGAGCTGGTCACCCGATGGAACGACGATCGCGTACCACGACGAGTACAAGCTTTACGTCGTCCCCGCCACGGGCGGGGCACGTCGAAGGCTCGGCACTCTCAAGACCGTGGAGTTCGCAGCGCCGGCCTGGTCTCCGGACTCGCAACGGGTCGCGTACGTCTCGGTCGCGGGTGAGGATCGCTACTCCCTCAGGACGATCCGGGCCGACGGATCGGGCGGGCGCAGCCTCGCGCAGAGCGCCGACGAGATCACGCCGTCCTGGTCGCCGGACGGTACGAGGATCGCGTTCGTCAAGCTTCTGGCGCACTACGTGAGAGGGGTCTTCGTGGCGAGCGCCGACGGGACGGGCGTGCACGAGGTCAGCTCGAGCCGTGGCGGCGTCTCCGCCGGCGAGCCGGCCTGGTCGTCCGACGGTCTCGTGCTCTACAGCCGGAGCTGGTTCCGAGACGCCCGGGGCTCGGACGTTTTCGCCGTCAAGCCGAACGGCCGCGTCGGACAGGCGCTGACCCATCCGTTTCCGACTGGCGGTTCGAGCGGCGGAGCGCGGGGACTCGTCGGGGCTCATTTCACCGGCGAGGAGCAGCTTCCGCCGACCGTTGCGCTTTCGTTCAAGCGGAAGACCACCTTCAAGCGGGCGATCCACGAGATCGCCACCGACGGCACGCGCGCCGTGCCGACCCTCGCAGAGGACGTCGCGGCAGTGGACGACAAGCAGCCGGCTCTGACTGTCTGGAACGCTGTGACCGGTCGTTCGGCCCGCGGCCCTGTCCCGTGCCCCGACACGTACGGCCCGGGGCTGGTCGCGCTCGCCGGCAAGCGGCTCGCCTGGCTGTGCGGCGAGGGCGGGAACACGTACTACGTCGAGCAGCTGCTCACGGCCCGCATCGGCGATCGCCGGGCGAAGGGCGTCGCGTCGGTCACGGGCGATCCGAATGAAGGCGGGGACGACTTCGCGAGCGTCCTCGGCAGCGGAACGACGATCTCCTTCTCGGTTCACCACGATTTCGGGCACCCGGGGACGGATCCCTGGCTGCTGCTGCCCCACAAGGCGAAGAAGTGCCCGAGTGCCGGTGATCTGGGCAGCTCACGGGCCATGTGCCGCCGCCTGGGGCAGGGGCGCGGAGCGACGACGGCCGTCGACGGCGGACGCCTGACGACGATCGCGGGCAACAGCGTCCAGCTCCTCACGCTCACGGGCCGCGTGCTTCGAAGCTTGAGCTTCGACGAGCGGGTCGTCACCGCTCGGCTGCGGGGGAATCGCCTCGCCGTGCAGCACGCACGGACGCTGGACGTCTTCAACGTGAAGACCGGAGGAAAGATCCTCTCGACCGACATGGTGACCGACGGCGGCACACCGCCGCGCCTCTTGGACATCCAGGGCGACATCGTCGTCTACAAGACGGGCGGCGCCATCCATCTGTGTCTCCTCGTGCTCGGCCATGACAAGGCCCTGCGCATACCCGGAGCCGCTCCAGAGCTGGATGCGCACCTCGGCCCTGCCGGCCTCTTCGTGAGCTGGAACCAGATGTACGCGCCCCGTCAAGGTCGCATCGGGTTCATCCCTCTGCGCGCGATCGTCGGCCGCATCTAGCACCATGGGGGCGGTGAGCCGCAACGTCTTCGTGAGGGCGGCGCTCACAGCGGTCGGCGCCGTTTCGATCGCGGCCGCGGTGCTCATCGTGCTCGGCAACCGCGGCTCCGGCTCCGAGGAGTCGTTCGCGGACAACTGGTACCTCCACACCGACGCCATTCCGACGCCGAAGCCGTGTTTCAGTGCGCCACGCGAGTACACGACGACCGCGGGTGGGGGTGGGGGCGATGCGCTCGTGGTCGACGATCTCAACGGCGACGGTCGACCCGATCTCGCGGCCGCCGACCTCGAGCACGGCGCGGTCGCCGTGCGTATGAACTCGGGTCGAGGCGGCTTCGAGCCTGCCCGCACCTTCCGGACCGGAAGGAAGCCCGACTGGGTGGCGGCAGGCGATCTGGACGGCAACCTCAGCCCCGACCTCGTAACGACGAACGCGGACGACGGGACAGTCTCGGTGTTGCTGAAAGGAGGATCAGACTCGTTCCGGCGGAGAACGGACTATCGCGTCGGCGAGGTTCCGGACTCCGTCGTGATCGGCGACGTCGACGGCGATGGCAGCGGCGACCTCGTCACGACCAACGAGTTGCCTGCGGGGACCTCCTCCATCCTCTTGAACAACGGTGACGGCACATTCCGCGCCGGGCGGACGATCTCAACCGGCCGGGACGTCGCCCTGGGCGATCTGAACGGCGACGGCTCTCAGGATCTGGTCGCCCTCGGTTCGAAGAGGAAGCTCTCGGTCTTTCTGAACGACGGCAGGGGCGGCTTTGACAGCAAGGCCGACTACCGGACGGGGGACGGGCCTACTGCGCTCGCGATCGGCGACCTCAATGCAGACGGCAGACCCGACCTCGTCACAGCGAATTACGGCATCGAGCCCATGGGCGTCGGGGACACGCTTTCTGTTCTCTTGAACAAGGGCGCCGGGGGCTTTGGGCGTAAGCACGACTTCACGACGCGGGAGTACCCGACGTCGGTCGTGATCGGAGACGCGACGGGGGACGGCAAGCCGGACCTCGTGAGCGCGGACGCGGAGACCCAGAACATCGCCGTGTTCGCGAACAACGGCGCAGGCGGGTTCGGCGAACCGCTCGAATACCCCTCGGACGAGCTGCCCGGTGGAATCGCCTCGGTCGCGCTCGCCGACATCAACGGCGACGGTCGGCCGGACCTCCTCGCGAACATCTGGCACGCCGCGTCCGTGTTGCTGAGGAATCCCGGCTCGTGCGACGACCGGGCGTTCGTCGATTAGCCGCTGCGATCCCATCGAGCGCCCAGGTTCCGTCCATGGATCGGGCGTCCCCGTCTGGCGAGACTCGAGAGGACCAGAGAACACGCCTAGAACCTGGAGGAACGATGTCCAACTTCTTCAACAACAAGCGCAGGCTTCTCACCCTCGGCACTCTCGTCGTCGCTGCGACCATCGTCCTCGGAGCAGGTTTCGCCGAGAGCTTTGGTTCCAAGTCGAGCGACTCGTCGAAGGCATCCGGCTCGTGGCGCAGCCTCCCTCCGGCGCCCGACTCGATCGCCCTCGGCCGGACGGCGCTCTGGGCCGGCAGCGAGCTGATCGTCGCCGGCGTGAAGCTCGATTCTCAGGGTACGTCCCTGAACTCGACGGAGGTGGCCGAGTCCTATGACCCCGCCACCAACACCTGGCGCAGGCTCGCCGCGCCTCCGAAGACGTCGGCGCTGTGTCCACGGAGCGCGGCCTGGACGGGGAAGCAGATGCTCGTCTGGGGCTGCAATCTCCTCGCGTACGACCCCGCGGCCGACACCTGGCGGCGCCTCCCGGACTCGCCCACTCGGCACGGCATCGTCGCCTGGACTGGTCGTGAGCTGCTCGGTTGGGGCGGCGGCTGCTGCGGAGACGTCTCCGACGACGGTTCCGCGTATGACCCCGCGACGAACAGCTGGCGCAAGCTGGCGCCGGCCCCCGTCTCCGGCCAGCAGTCCGCGGTCGGAGCGTGGACCGGTCGCGAGCTCGTGATCATCAACGGACATGGTCCAGAAGGCAGCGCGGTCGGCGGGGCGGCGTACAACCCGAAGACGGACACGTGGCGGGTGATCCCGTCCGAGCCCAAGCTCGCGCCGGCGGCTCCCGCGGTTCGCGTCGGGAACGAGATCGACGTCGTCAATGCGGACGGCAGCGTTCTTGCCTTCAATCCGTCCAACGACCATTGGCGTGAGTTGCCGAAGGCAGCGCTCGGACGGGGCCCGTTCGTCTCGGTTTCGACCGGCCGGCTGCTGATCGTGGCCGGGCCGAAGGCCGCTGCGGCCTACGAGCCGCATGCGAATCGTTGGACGATCCTGGCGAGCCCACCGCTGAGGCAGCGGGACCAGGCCCTGGCCACGTGGACGGGCCGCTCGATGATCGTCTCGGGCGGCCTCATTGGCACTCCGGCGGGGACGACGATTCCGCCTCGTTATCTCCGCGACGGGGCCGCGCTCACGCCGCCCAGCATTCCCGATCCGCCGAATCTCGACGGGTCGGGAGCCTCGCACTAGAAGAATCCTGTCGATGCGGTGCGCCGCCCTTCCCGGCGGCGCATCGCGTTTCTCGCACGCCTGTGAGCGGGCACGAAAAAGTGGGGGAGAGAGGATTCGAACCTCTGAAGGCTGAGCCAACGGGTTTACAGCCCGTCCCCTTTGGCCACTCGGGAACTCCCCCTTGAGGGTCAGCCATTGTAGCCTCGGCCTAATGGAACGCTTCGACGTGCTCGTGATCGGCGCCGGGCCCGCAGGCTCGACGGCGGCCCACCGGTTGGCGCGCGCGGGGGC
>DATAOL010000262.1:0-3196 GCA_036265755.1 Gaiellaceae bacterium
GTCGAGAAGGGCTTCTCTCCCACGATGCCCAACTTCGGCCAGACGCTCTCGGACAAGCAGATCGCCGATCTGGTCGCGTTCCTGGTCCAGAACCAGCCGCAGGGTTGATCGACCTCCGAGCGGCGCGCAGCGATCCCGACCGCTTGCGGCCGGGGATCGCGCGAAAGGGCGGCGGCGAAGCGTTCGACGAGCTGCTCGAGGCAGACGCCCGCTGGCGCGAGCTCGTCCCGCGGGTCGACGAGCTGCGCAGCCGCCAAAAGCTCAAGGGCAAGCCGACCCCAGAGCAGGTCGAGGAGCTGAAAGGCGTGAAGGAGGAACTGCGCGGCATCGAGGAGGCGCTCGCGGCCGCGGAGTCGCAGCGTGACGAGCTGCTGCAGAAGGTCCCGAATCCCGCCCACGAGTCGGTCCCCGACGAGGCGTCAGGCGACGCGGAGGGCGAGGTCGTCCGCGAAGTCGGCGAGCTGCCGCAGCTCGAGGAGGCAAAGGAGCACCTGGAGCTGGGCCGCTTCGAGATGGAGCGCGGCGCGCGCCTCTCCGGCTCGCGTTTCGGCTACATGGTCGGCGACACGGCCCGCCTCGGGCTCGCGCTCTACCGGTGGGCGCTCGACCGCGTCATCGCACAGGGCTACACGGCGGTAATCCCGCCCGTGCTCGTTCGCGAGGAGGCGATGTACGGGACCGGCTTCTTCCCCGCCGAGCGGTTCGAGATATACGAGGTCGCCGACGAAGGGCTCTACCTGACAGGCACCTCGGAGGTCGCGCTCGCCGGGCTGCACATGGGCGAGATCCTCGACCGCGAAGAGCTACCTCTGCGCTACACGGCGTTCTCGACGAACTTCCGCCGCGAGGCCGGCGCCGCGGGCCGTGACACCCGCGGCATGTTCCGCGTCCACCAGTTCAACAAGGTCGAGATGTTCTCGTACGTCCTCCCCGAGGAGTCCTGGGACGAGCACGAGCGGCTGCTCGCGATCGAGGAGTCGCTCGCGCAGGAGCTCGAGCTCCCGTACCGGGTGGTGAACATCGAGGCCGCCGAGCTGAGCGCTGCTGCCGCGAAGCGCTACGACATCGAGGCGTGGTTTCCGTCGCAGCAGCGCTACCGCGAGCTCACCTCGGCGTCGAACACGACCGACTACCAGTCGCGGCGGCTCGGGATCCGCTACCGCGCAAACGGCGGCACCGAGTACGTCCACACGCTGAACGGAACCGCGGTCACGGACCGCTGGGCTCTCGCAATCCTGGAGAACTTCCAGGGCGAGGTGCCCGAGGTGTTGCGGGACTTCGGCGCCCCCGCCCGGATCGAAGGCTAGTCCTCAAGCCACGGCGGGACGCGGTGCGCCTTAGCCGGGCGAAGCCCGCCCAAGGCGGCGACAATGAAGTACGGCGGGGTGCCGGAGCGGTCGAACGGGGCGGTCTTGAAAACCGCTGGCGCCCTAACCGGCGCTCGTGGGTTCGAATCCCACCCCCGCCGCTAAAACCACCCCATTTCCCGCATTACTATGCGGCATGCGGGTGAGGGCCTGGGCGCGACCGTGGTCTTCGCCGCCGCGTGCGGTCAGCGAGCTCAGCGGCGCCGTTGCGCCGTACCTGCGCGAGGATTTCTGCTCCCTCGTTGATGCTGCGGACCGCGTCCGCCAGGCCGTTTCCGCTGGCAATTGCAGACGAGGAAGGAGTGAGCGCGGCCGGCATCAGCGCGATCGTCGCGTCGAGGCGCAAGAGCGGGATGCCCAGGAGACGGGCGCGGACCGACGCCTGAACGAGCCCTCCCTCGGATAAGCGCCTCGAGGGGTCGACCGCCGCCGCCAGTGCAACCGGAGCCGACGCGGCCACAGATACGGAGCGGCGCCGCTTCACGAATCCGGTTGCGTCCGGCGCCGGAACGACGAGATTGCGGCACTCCCCGCCGTTAGCGCAGCCACGCCGCCGGCGATCAGGGCTGTCTTCAGAAGCGTGCCCCTATGAGCGCCGCTTCGCACCGCAGCGAGCGCCTCGCCGACAGTCCCGAGAGAGGCCTCCGATTCAGGCTTTCGGATCCTCATGACCTCGCTCCTTTCCTCGCCTGCCGGCGAGTGGCGTTCGTGATGGCGGCGACCAGCTCATCCTTGGTCATGTCGCTTCGTCCCTCGATGCCGATGCTTGCTGCAAGGTGGACCAAGTCCGGCTTCTTGTACGCGTCGAGACCGTTCTTCCCCACCTGATCAAGCTCGCGTGCCGTGTTTTTCGCGGTCGCGGCCGCCCGTTCTCGCAGTTCCTCGGCCGCGTCGATACGCGCCTCTGCGTCAGTTGCTTGCTGCTCCGCTTGGTGCTCGAGCTGCTTCGCCTGCCGGCTGGCCTCCTCGGCAGCCGAGCGCGCAGCTTCTGCGGCCTCGTCGGCTAGGCGCCTCGCTTCCGCGAGCATCTGGGTCGCATCCTCGAGAAGGTCCTCGGCCCGCCGCTGGGATGCCTCGGCATCGCTCTCTGCTTCCGCGATCTCGTCCTCGACCTCTTCCTCGACCTCCGCGCGCTGCTCTTCGGCGTCCTCCTCGGCGGCTTGGCGTTCGCGCCTCACGAACTCCTCGGCCGCCTTTTGAGCTTCCGCCACTCGCACTTCGACCTCGCGACTGGTTTCGCGGTCGACCTCCTCGAGACGGGAGCGACCACGGTCGCTGACGGCGCGGGCCTGGTCCGCGAACGCCTTGGATTCGCGGGCAGCGGCTACGGCCCGCTCTTCAGCCTCCCGAGCACGCTCAGCTGCGTCGCGCGCACGCCTCGCCCGGATCTCGACGGAGTCGCCGAGGGGAGCAGCGTCGGCCACGGCTGCGGTCATCTTCCGCCCCTTGTCGCGAGCGCCCGCCGCAGCGCCTTCGATCGCATCCGCCGGCCTTAGGGCCTGGGAAAGGAGCCAGGCGGCGTTCGACGGCATCTCCCGTAGACCAGTTCGAGTTCGCTCAAACATCAACATCAGCCCCCTTGGACGGAACGACACGAAACCTCACGACAGCGCGTTCCCATCAAGGCGCTGACGAAAACGCGCCGCCCGATCCCTTACCGACGCTGTCCGAGCTACTCGGCGGAGTAGAGGAGCCGCAGGGTCAGGTCCACCGAAAACCCCTGCTCGAGCAGCTCGACCGCCGCTTCCTCAGGGACCTCGACCTGTGCCGCCAGCACGAGCGCGGCACACGGTGCCGCTCCCGCGTCGAGAAACAGGTTGAGACGGTGG
>DATAOL010000263.1:0-4860 GCA_036265755.1 Gaiellaceae bacterium
GGGCGACCTGCACGTCCTTCTCGAGGAGGACGCCGAGGTGGCCGGCCGCGTTCACGCGCGCGCCCATGTCCGGGATCACGCCGCCTGCCTGCCGGCAGAAGCGGACGAGGCATGTCTTGATGATGGACGTGTGGTCGAAGATCTCGTGCGAGACGCCGGCGCGCACGCGTGGGGAGACGACGATCGCGGGTACCCGCGGGCCGTACGAATGGAACTCGGGCCGGGGGTCGTCGTCCTCGGCGGCCGGGGGCTCGACGTGGTCGAAGAAGCCTCCGTGCTCGTCGTACGTGACGAGGAGCAGCGTTCGCTCCCAGGCAGGGCTGTGGACGAGCGCGTTGAAGACACGGAGCACGAGCTCCTGCCCGGCGCGCACGTCCGAAGGGGGATGGTCGTCGTTCGAGCCTGCCGCACCGCCGACGTCCACGAAGTTCGGGTCGATCCAGGAGAGGGCGGGGAGCGCGCCCGACTTGGCGGCCGAGAAGAAGTCCTTCGGGGAGTAGGGCGACGAGAAGGGCCTGACGTTGTCGAGGGATTTCGGCAGGTAACTGCGGTCGACCGCCCAGATCGTCGCGAAGAGCTCGTGCGTGTACCAGCGCCAGCTCACTCCGGCCGCGTCGAGGCGGCGGACGAACGACGGCAGGTGGTAGACGGGCGGGCTCGCGTTGTCGCGGCTGCCTGCGGCGCGGCCGGCGACCGCGTAGAGGCGGTTGGGGAACGTCGCGCCCTTGATCGAGCAGAACCAGCGGTCGCAGACGCAGAAATGCCGCGCGAGGTAGTCGTACACCGGGAGCTGCGCGCCGTCGTAGTAGCCCATGACGACGACCGGCTCGGCCGCGGCGGGATCCGCCCTGGTCTCGATGTAGTCGGCCGCGAAGCCCCCGTTTCCGTCTGCGACCTGCCGGTCGACGCACACGCCCGAATGGCACGGGTCCTGCGCTTTCGTGAACGCGGTCTTGTCCAGCCGGAAGATCGGATATGCGCGCCCCTCGTGGGTGTTCTTCATGTCCTCGCGGAGCCCGTCGACGTCGAGGCCGCCCGGCTCCAGCGAGAGATAGCCGAGCATGTGGTCGAAGGAGCGGTTCTCGAGCATGAGCACGACGATGTGCTCGATCTGGTCGAGGGCGGCCACGGAGTCGTCCATCTCGATCTCGACGAAGCCGGTCGGCGCGTCAGGCGTGCGGCCGAAGAGCGAGCGGAAGAGGACCGCGAGGCGGGACAGGAGTGTGCGGACGGCACGCACGGTCTCGGCCAGTCAGCCTAGCTCACCCGGCGCGCTTTCCTTTCGGGGCCTCGCCTGATTCACTTCGCTGATGCTGCGGACACGGGTAGGGGCCGTGCTGGCCGTTGTTGCATTGGCCGCGTCGCTCTCTGCGGCCACACCGGCCGGCAAGAGCGCCCCGACAAGCTCCATCACTCTCAAGGTGATGAGCTTCAACATCTTCTACGGCGGCGACGAACTCAACCTGCAGACACGGCAGTTCTGCAAGGATCCCGCCGGGTGTCCGGAGACGCTCGACCAGGTGGCGGTCGCGATCCGCGCGTCCGGCGCCGACGTCGTCGGCCTCGAGGAGGCCACGATGAATACGTGCCCGCTCGCGCAGAAACTCGGCTGGCACTGCAGCGCGCGGACGCAGATCATCTCGCGCTACCCGATCATCGACCCGCCCGGCGCGAACGGGCTCTACGTCTTCGTCGAGCCGACCCCGGGGCGAGTCGTGGCCGTCTCGGACGTGCACCTCCCCGCTGATCCTTACGGGCCCTACGAGATCCGCGACGGCGCGACGCTCGCCGAGGTTCTCCACCTCGAGAACGATCTGCGCGTGCCCGCGATTCAGGACGCGGTGCACGGGCTCCCACCGCTCGCCGCGCGCGGAATCCCTGTCTTCCTCACCGGCGACTTCAACACGCCCTCGCACCTGGACTGGACGCAGGCGGTTGCCGACGTGCGCGCCGACGTGCCCTTCCCCGTCCAGTGGCCGGTCTCGAAGGCGCTCGCGAACGCGGGCTTCAAGGACTCCTTCCGCGTCGTCCACCCGGACCCGCTGGCCAAGCCCGGCTTCACGTGGACGCCCGGCTCCCCCGAGGGCGAGAAGGTGGAGGTGCACGACCGGATCGACTGGGTGCTCTCGATGGGCGCGACCGCGACCGCGAGCAAGGTCGTCGGCGAGGGCGGGAACCCGAACACGGACATCGCCGTCGATCCGTGGCCCTCGGATCACCGCGGGATCGTCTCGACCTTCAACGTGACGCCGGCGACGATGCCCATCCTCGTGGCGGTCCAACAGCGCAGCCTCGAGCAGGGACAGACCCTGCGAGTTCGCTTCCACGGCGGTGCCAGCGTGGCTCTCGTCCGCGGCTCGACGACCGTGGCCTCGAAGTCGACCGGAGGAGCTGCGGACGGGACGCTCTCCTTCGCGACGGCGAACCTCGCGCCGGGCGCCTACCAGGCCGTCCTGCGCAACGCGTCAGGGCAAGTGCTCTCCCGCTCCCCCTTCTGGCTCTACGCGCCCGGCTCCGTCGCGACGGTCTCGACGAACAAGACGACGTATAGGGTCGGCGAGCGCATCACCGTCTCCTGGACGAAGGCGCCCGGGATGAAGTTCGACTGGCTGGGCGTCTACACCGCCGGCTCAGGCGCCGACAACCCGAACAACTCGACCTGCACGGCCGGCCTCTGCGGCAACGGCCACTACCTGATCTACGAGTACACGAACACGGCGATCGAGGGCTCGGTCACCTTCGGCCCGGCCTCGCAGGTCGGCTATACGAGCTGGCCGCTCGGAACCGGCAACTACGAGGTCAGGCTCCTCGTGGACGACGGCTATCGCTCCGTGGCCTCCTCGCCGAAGTTCAAAATCGTCCAGCCGTAGCGCCTAGAAGGTCTGAATCCGCCAGACGGTGAACCGAACGACTTCGACGTCGTCTGCTCGCGCGCTCATCGGCTCGACGCCGTAGTGCTCGTACGCCCGGCGCTCGGTCTCCGAGTCGACGTCGACAACGTTGTGCTGCCCGACCGTCACGTTGTGCGGCGCCTCGTATGACGGCGCGTTGCGAACGGTGTCGGCCGGCCAGGGCAGGCGCACGGCGTCCCCCTCCACCCTCACGTCGCCGACTGGGACGAGCACGCGCGGCTTGGAGTCGGGCAAGCCATCCCAGATCCCCAGCCACTCGGGCGCTCCGGTCTCGTCGTCGCGGAAGACCAGATCCACGAAGCCCAGCTTCTCGCCGTCCTCGGCGAGCACCTCGTGACCGCCCAGTTCTCTCAGCTGCTCGTAGTCGTATGTGTCCAGCACGTAGCCTCCTTCGCGGGCTTCAGCCTTGGTTACCTACCGTCGGGGCGAAAGATGACGCATCTGAGTCAGCTTCGCCGGTCTTATCGACCGCCAAGCTGGATGGATGGCCGAAAAGCGCGAAGGCTCCGGTGGGCTGCGGACGGTCCTCTTCGAGGTCGCCGACTTCTCGCTCTGCCTGCAGCTCTACCGCCGATTACAGGGGAATTGGCGGACCTGGCTGGTTGGACGGAGCGAGGCGCGCTTCGTTGCCGTCGAGATCGATCCTGAGGACGTGAGCATGGAGATGCTCACGCAGACGGTCTCCGAATGGGCGGGCGAGGTCGGGCTTCGCTTCGTGAACTTCCACGTGGGTGAGCAGATGTTCGTGCTCGTGGCCACGACCCCGGGCCCCGGTTCCGTTCCGAATTGACCCCTGCTCGGCCGAGGCGGACACTGATGGGGTGCCGAGCCTCGAGGAGATCGCAGGCGACGTTGAGGGGGCGCTGGAAGCGATCAGCGTCCCGAGCTATGTCACCGACGCGTCGGGCGTCATCCGCTGGCTGAACCCCGCCGCGGTGCGTCTCGTCGGTGACGTTCGCGGTCGGCATTACACCTCCGTCGTCGCGGCAGAGGACGTGCGCAGGGCGCGGGAGCTCTTCACGCAGAAGATCTTCGACACGGTGGAGGTGACCGACTCGGAGGGAACGCTCCTGGACGAGTCCGGCGAGCGGATCCACGTGGAGATCAGCTCCGTGCCGCTGAAGCGCGGCGGGCATGTCATCGGCGTGTTCGGCCAGCTCCCCCAGGTCACGCACGAACCGCCGGCTCAGCCGCATCCGGATCTCACTCCGCGCCAGACCGAGGTCCTGCGCCTCCTCCGGCGCGGCCTTTCCACCGAGCAGATGGCCTCCGAGCTGAACGTCAGCAAGGAGACCGTGCGCAATCACGTGCGCGAGGTCCTCAGAGCGATGGGGGCGAGGTCGCGGCTGGAGGCCGTCGCGCTCTCCCATCGCGGCAGCGCGAACTAGGCCTCGGCGAGCTCGCAGAGCAGGTTCGCCAGGAGCTCCGGTGCTTCCAGCTGCGGCGTGTGACCGGTCTGGATGGCGATCGGCTCGACTCCGAAGATGTTGCGAGCCGACCACTCCATGCCCTCGTTCGTGAAGACCTCGTCCTCGGTGCCGTAGATGTACGCACCGGGCACGTCGGGAGGCGCCTCGAGGAGGAAGTCGCCGCGGTCCGTGTCGTGCAGGAGGCGGGCCGCCGCCCACCGGGCGGTCTCCTCGTCGAGTCGCCCATAGAACCACTTGACCGCATCCTCGAGCTCCATGTAGTCGCGACCCTGGTGGTCGTACTTGACCACCTCGTCCATCTCGGGCTTCATCCGCTCGGGCATCCCATCCGGGGAATCTGCGACCGGGTTGCTCGGCGCGATGTAGATCACGAGCTTGGGCCTGCTTCTCGCGGCGACCAACGCCGCCCAGCGCCCGCCGGCGGAGTGGCCGACGAGGATCGTCTCGCCGATGCGGTCCCGGAGTTCCGCTTCGAGGGCCTGCCCGTCCGCCGCCCACGTACCCGGCTGGTCCACCCG
>DATAOL010000264.1:0-4582 GCA_036265755.1 Gaiellaceae bacterium
CGGCCGGCACGTCGGAACGTTCGTCGCGCTGCGGTCGCTCTACGAGCCCTACAACCCGTTCCGGCGCGTCGTCGGCTTCGACACGTTCACGGGCTTCCCCGACGTGGCCGAGGTCGATGCCGTGAGCCCGAGCGCGGTGCCGGGGAGATTCGCAGTCCCTCCGGACTACCCGGACTACCTCCGCGACGTGCTCGACGCGCAGCAGGTGGGCGAGTACTTCAGCCACGTCACCGAGCGCGCGGTGCTCGTCGAGGGCGACGTCCGCGAGACGCTTCCGCGCTATCTCGAGGAGAACCCGCAGACGGTCGTCGCGCTCGCGTACTTCGATCTCGACATCTACGACCCGACCCGCGTAGCGCTCGAGCTGATCCAGCCGTACCTGACCCAGGGGAGCGTCCTCGCGTTCGACGAGATCGACCACCCGAAGTGGCCGGGCGAGAACGTGGCGCTCCGAGAGACTCTCGGGCTCGACGGCGCCGCGCTCAGGCTCCTCCCCGGACGGTCGGCGCCGGCGTACCTGCGGTGGCCGGGCGGCCGTCGGTCAGACGGCTTGCGCTTCGGCGGCGCGGACTGGCCCCGCCTCGAGCCCGAGTAGCGCACAGCAGCGAAGCACGGCCTCGATCTCGCCGTCGAGGTCGAGCTTGCCGCTGACCATCGCAGCGAGTGGCGTGAGCCGCCCGCCGCCGATCTCGACGAAGGTCGCAGCATCGGTCGTCGCCGTCATCACGGGATCCTCGGCCGGCCCTGCACCTGCGACCGCGACGCCGTCGCGGACGTCGATGTGGAACACCTCGCCGTCGACGCGGAACTCGTACTGCTCGTCCTCGGCCGGCACCTGCTCGGGGTCGAGCATCGCCTCGACCGCGAGAAACGCCCAAGCCGGACGCACGGTGAACTCGCTCGAAAGGTCGCCGACGAAGTCCATCCCCCACCTCGCCAGGCCGAGCACGACGGGCCGAAGCGCCTCGCCCGTCTCGGTCAGCTCGTAGCTCTGCCGCTTGCCGCCGCCCACGTTCCGCTGACGCACGAGCCCTTCGTCGATGAGGAACTTCAAACGCTCGGCCAGGAGGTTCGTCCCGATCCCGGGCAGGTCGGCGAGCAGGTCGCGGTACCGCCTCGGCTGGATCAGGAGCTCGCGCACGATCAGAAGCGTCCAGCGCTCCCCGAGCACGTCGAGCGCGGCCGCCAGGCCGCAGTACTGCTTGTAGGTGCGTCTCGAGCTAGTCGCCATCATCTACGAGTGTAGCCGATTCGATCCGAAAATCGATTGTAACTCGCTTCCCGGACGGCGAACTCGCGCGTATCTAAGGGGAGCGACTCCAAACTTCTATAGTCTCGGCTTCTTCTCCTCTCGCGTCAGCCCCCCGGGGACTCGCCGGTGTAGAAGGCCAGCGACTCCTCCGCCTTCTTGTCGACGACGTCGGGACTGCCGACGCCGCGCTCCTTCAACACCTCCGTCCACGCCCCGACCGAGCTCCGGACCATGTCCATGACCTCCGGTGACATGGCGAAGGCTTCCTTGTCCTCCGGAAGCTCGCCGCGGAGGTACATGTCGAGGCCCACGAGGGCCGGGTCCCAACCGGCGCCGACCCCGAGCACGAACTCCGGGGCTCCGTCCTCGTCGACGGGCGCAGCGTGTTCGAGCTCGAGGGCGGTCCGGTTGTCTCCTTCGGGCGACAGGCGCAGCACGATCTCGTTCGCCGGGTTGTCGCCGTACACCCAGGTCGCGCGAACGAGACGCGGTTCTTCGCATTCGAGGATGTCGCCGCCGGCGTTGCCCTCGAACTGGAACGTGCCGCCGGCCCGGAGGTCTCCGGAGACGGGCAGGAACCAGGTCTCGAGCTCCGCAGGCGACGTTAGGACCTCCCACAACCTCTCGATCGGGACGTCGTACGTCCGTCGAAGGACCGCGGCATGACCTTCTTCTTGGCCCAGGATGGGCCGGCGCTCCACGTCGCGGTCGGTGTCGGCGATCGAACTCGCAGTCTCGTTCACGCTCCCTCCATTCACGCCGCCATCTGCTCCTGCAGCCATCCCTGCCAGGACGCGGCGGTCTCTTTAGTCTTCGCGATCAGGCTCTCCCGCACGGCCGCGAAGTCCGGCGGCGGGTCGACGACGTACTGATAGAAGAGCAGGGCCGATCCGCACGTCTCGTCGGACATCGCGCGCATGAACCCGTCGGGAAGGCGAACCCCGACGGCCTCCAGGTTCGGGTCGCTCATCTTCAGGTCGACGATTCCCTTGATCGTATCGTCGCGACCCTTCGGCTGGGTCTCGATCTCGTCGCCCACCTTGACGTCCCGGTCGATGCCGAGGGCGCCGGTGAGCCTAGCGAACTGCTGCTGCTTCTCGATAGCGGGAGCGGCGATCGACGAGTGCGTGAGCGGCGGCTTCCCAGCGAAGTGGATCAGGTACTCGCTCAGCGTGTGGAAGTACACGTCCCACCCGGCTTCGTACACGGCCTGATCGACCTCCGGGAACCCCCGCTGGCGGAAGTACAGGATCGTCTGCTTCCCCCGTGACCTCCGCGTACCGAGGGTCTCGCCGACACCGCGGGCCATCGGCTGCGGCTCGCCCAGGCGACTCCGCAGGACGCTGAGGCTGCCGCCCGGTTCGATCGGAACCGCGTGCAGGTCGTCCTCGGGCTCGGCGAGCCAGAACTCCATCGTGGCCTCGTCTTCCTCCGGCTCGGCCCCGATGTCGTGCGCGACGCGCAACGTGCTCAACACGATCCGCTTCCCGGGCTCGTACACGCGGACCTCGCCCTCGACGAACGTGCCGCCGCCGAAATCCGTCCGCGCGATGCCGCCCCTGCTCGGCTCGAGCTCGGACGGGTGGTACCAGGACGTCCAGCCCGGCCCGGTCGCGACCGCGTCCCACACCTGGGCTGGTGTCGCATGAAGCACCAGCTTCCTGAACAGCGCCATCAGTTCCTCCTATCTATTGGTGACGGACACGTCTCCGTCGTACTGGTCATCCGAGCGCCTCCTCGAGCCAGAGCTGGAGGCCGGCGGCGTCGACCTCTTCGCGCTCGACGGCCGCGGCGAGCCCCTCACCGCGGGCGTACTTGAAGCGGGTCACCGAGACGGCGCACCCCTCGTCGTCGCCGCTCGCGGTGTAGCTCGCCGCGATGGCACGGACGAAGCCGTCCGCGGTGCGGATGGTGATCGCGTCGAGCGGCGCCTCGCTCTTGCGCAGCTCTACGACCCCCTCGGTCGCCTCGAGGGCCTGGAGCTGCACCTGCTGTCCCTCCGAGGCGTCGCCCTCCGCTCCGAGGGCCTGGCGCACCTTCTCGAAGGCCGCATTCTCTCTCAGCGACGAATCGACGAACGAGGCCGTCGTCGCAGCGTGCTCGCCGCCGAAGTGCTCGAAGGACGCCTGCAGCGTGTGGAGGTAGACGTCCCAGCCGGCTTCGTACACCGCCTGGTCCGCTTCGGGGAATCCCTCCTGCCGAAGCGTCAAGGTCGTTCGGCCCCCTCCGTCGTCGGCGAGGCGGAACTCGAGCTTCGGCTCCGTCTCGCCGGCCTCGTCCGCTTGGGCCTTGCCGCGGTAGACGACGCGGTTGCCCTGGTCGTAGACCTCGACCACGCCTTCGGCCAGGGTGGTGCCGCCGAAGTCGGCGCGACCGGTGCCGCCCTCGCGCGGCTCGAGCTCGTGAGGCACGAACCAGGACGAGAGTCCCGGCCCGGTCGCGACCTTGTCCCAGACCTCGTGGCGGGACGCGTCCAGCACGATGTTCTTCTCAAGGGCCATTACGCCCTCCTCCTGTTGGGTGGCCGGTTGCAGTGATGGACGACTCCTGCGGCGCGTCGAAGACCGCCTTGAGGAGCACGGGGTGCGCCTCCTGCTGGAAGTCGATGTCGGGATCCAGGTCGCGGATCGTTCCCTCGATGACGAGCAGCGACAGGAGCGGGAACACGATCTCGCTCGCCGGATGCAGGCCGTACGTTCGCTGGAGCGAGAACAGCTCGCGGGCGAACGCGATGAGGCTGAACTCCTTCGCCGCCGCGCGGGAGCTTCGCGACACGAGCTCGGCGATCCCGTGTTTGAACCCGTCGAGGTCGGCGTCCGCGCGCGCGCCGTCGGCGCTCTCGACCACGATCTCGCCGCACCGCTCGCCGTTCCCGACGGTCATATTGAAGAAGAACTCGGCGAAGAGGCGGCGGATCCGGTCGGAGAGCTGGACGGTGAAGCCGGCGTCGAGCACGACCACCTGACCCTTGCGGGTGAAGTACAGATTGCCTCGATGGAGGTCGCAATGCACCAATCCGTCGATGAACAGCATCTGGTAGACGGCACCGAGAGCCGTCGCTGCATACCGCTTGCGCATCACCTCCGTCGCAGTTGCCGCGACGTTCACGTCGAGATGCGGGATGAACTGCATCACGATCGAGGTGTCCCGCGTCGCGTCCCGTTCGACCGATGGGACCCACACGCGCGGAACCGCCGCGAGGTTGGTACGTAGTCGAGTCAGGTTGTCGGCTTCTCTGACGAAATCGAGCTGGGCGTGGATCGCGTCGCACACGTAGCCGACGATCTCGCGCACCGGCACCCCGGCGAACGCCGGCAGCCGCGAGAGCAG
>DATAOL010000265.1:0-5152 GCA_036265755.1 Gaiellaceae bacterium
TCGCCCCGTTGTAGGCGAGGGCGCCCATCCGCGCCGTGACCTTTCCGGTGACGGTCGGAAACGTGACGACGCTCGCGCCCTCCTGTAGGTCCAGGCTCGGCGGCACGACTCCTCCACCGCCTCCGCCGGGGCCGGGGGCAAAATCAGAGCCGGCGCCGAAGATATTCGCCTGCGCCGAGACCGTCATGAGGCCGCTCCCGCAGGACGCTCCTTGCGCGCTCGTAGAGGCTGCCGGGCCTGTCGCCGATGCGGCCATGGTCGAGCTTGGGGCCATCGCCCCTGTCGCGCCGGGGTTGTCGCTGCCGTCGCACGCCGTCAGAGCGAGGGAGCCGAGGACCGCTAGGAGAAGTGTGATTTTCACCTTCACCCCGAGGCCATTCTTGCGCGACTGCATTCCGTGTTCTAGACGGAGTTCGGGGCGGCTTCTTTCCGAGTTATCCTGGACAAGAGACTGGAGGAACAATCAGTCGGGTGACTCTGGTGATGATGCGAGACGACTGGTGGTGGCCCTGGTGGGTCAGCACCCTGATCGATCTCGCCATCGTGGCGATCGCGGTCGCTGTGTTCTTCGTGACGCGGCGTCGCACGCTCAGGCTCATCGCTGCGGCGGTCGTGCTCGCGGGCTTGGTCGCAGCAATCATGGCCCCGATCGTCATGACCGACGATTCCGGCGGAGGCATGAACCGGATGGAGCCCGACAACGCGCCCATGACGACCCCCTAGGCGAAAGCCGCTCGAGCGCGTGCGAAACCACTCAGACACAGACTTCGTGGCCGAGCCGCCGCCCGATCTCGCGCCGATGAGCGACCGTTGGGTCGGCATCCTGAGCGGGGAGAGCATCCTTGCCTTTCCGCAGAGAGCCGGACGGCGTCTGTTCGGCCTGATGCCGAGCCCTTGGCGATGCAAGTTTTGCAATGCGCCGTTCCGTGGACCCTACGCGGGACCGATGAAACGGATCGGATACGCGCCTTCCAGCAAGAACCCCCGGATCTGCGCGCGCTGCATCGAGTATGCGCCGGAAGGAGGCGCCATCGTGCCCGTGACGGTCCTCTTCGCGGACGTGCGCGGGTACACGGCACTTTGCGAACAGATGACGCCGGGGGAGGTAAGCGCGTTCGTGAACCGCTTCTACCAAACCGCTTCGTCGGCTCTTCTCGCCCAAGAGGGCCTGCTCGGCCAGATTGCAGGGGACGAGGTCGAAGGTCTCTTCGTCCCTGGGCTCGCGGGAGCGCACTACCGACAGAAGGCAGTGGAAGCGGCGCGGACGCTCGTGCGAGCGGTCCGCTACAGCGACTCTCCGGGAGGAACGCTCGAGGTCGGGATCGGAATCGCAAGCGGCCGGGAATTCGTCGGTAACGTCGCGGGGGGCGGCTACAAGGATTTCGCCGCGGTCGGCGACGTCACGAACACTGCGTCTCGCCTGACGTCCGCTGCGGCCGACGGACAAATCGTCGTCGACGCCGAGACCTATGCGGACGTCATGCGCGCCTATCCGGATGCGGCACAGAAGCGACTCACGCTCAAAGGCAAGCAGGAACCGGTCGACGCGTACTGGATTCCACCGTAGTGACGAGCCGACAAGCCTCATGCAGCTGTGGGCAGCTGCGCGTCACGACAGAGGGGGAGCCCGTCCGGATCTCGGTCTGCCACTGCCTCTCGTGCCAACGACGGACGGGGAGCGCCTTCGGCGCGCAAGCCCGGTTTCCCGTCGCCCACGTGACCGTCCAGGGCCGTCACACCGACCACACGCGGATCTCGGACGGGGGCGAGGAGCGCGTTTTCTCCTTCTGCCCCGAGTGCGGGGGCACCGTCTTCTACAAGACGGAGGAGGCGCCGGATCTCGTCGCCGTCACGCTCGGCGCGTTCGCCGACCCGGCATTCCCCCCTCCGACCGTCTCCGTCTGGGAGCACCGGCGGCACGAATGGGTCGATCTCCCCGGCGTCACGGATCGCCACGGCGGGGACGACTAGGTGCGGTCAGCTCCGCTCGCCGGTCCATTTGAAGTAGCCCTCGAAGTCGACGAAGCAGGCCTCGCAGATCCACTCGTCTTCTGAGGGTGAGTGAACGAGCCGGTAGTGGCCGTGGAAACGAGTGCGCTCTTCGACGGGCTTCAACGACCCGTGCGGCTTTTCGCGGAAGAGGTAGCCCTCCTGCAGGGTCTCGCCATCTCCGGTCATGAACTTCGAGCCGCAGAGAGCGCAGTGCTCGTGGTCCCAGTCGTCCGTGAGCGCCTCGAAGCGCGTCCAGCGAAGCTTCGCGCCGTGCATCCAGGGGCGCTCGCCGATCTCCAGGCGCCAGTCGAGCTCGTCGCTCATGCGGTCTCTCCACCCGGGTCGCCCCACGTGTGCCAGCGCTCGATCTCGAAGAGCACGCTGACGCCCTTGTAGGAGCGGTTTTCGTAGGGCTCGCCCAGGTAGTGATGCGAGAGGCCGTCGATGTCCACCAGGCCGTCGTCGACCCGGAACTCGACGGCCTGCCCGAGCAGCGAGAGCTGGTTGTACCAGTCGTCGCCGAGCACCGTCAGCGCAACCCGTGGGTTCGCGCGGAGGTGGCGCAGACGATGGCTGTCGCGGTCCATCGTCAGGAGAATGCGCCCGTCCTCCTGAAGCCCGTACCAGCAGGCGGTCGTCACCGGCGCGCCGTCGTCGCGCACCGTCCCCACGACGGCCGTCCGGGGGCCGGCCAGGAAGGCGAGGAGCCCAGATGGAAGCGGGGCCGAGGGCAAGGCTCTACGGCTTGGCGAGCACGACGAACTTCTTGAACGGCTCGGTGAAGCGCCATACCGAGCGAGTGCCGGCATCGAAGTAGCCGATGTCCCCCGCGGACATGGAGATCGTCTCGTCGTGATCGGGTAGCTCGATCTCCACGGAGCCTTCGAGGACGAGGAAGACCTCGTCGACCTCGAAGAAGTAGTCCTCGACAGACGGGCCGCTCCGCCACAGCCCGGCCTCCATGGCGTTTTGCGCCGCGGTCCGAACCTGGCGAAACTCACCGACCTGGACGCCGTCGACGATGTCGGGCTCGTACTCCTCGGCATCGCGGTGGTCGAGCGCGTAGGGCTCGGGGATCGTCGCCATTGGACTCCTTCGGTCGGGCTTCAGGGTCTACCACAGCCGCCACTCAAGGGGCAACGAAACCTGCCGATAGAGAGCGCGAGGATCATCACACGCTCCTCCTGGGCGGGGATGACGGCACTCACCATCGCCCGGTTGGCTGCGGCGGCGGCGCTCAAGGGCGCCGCCCCGAGCCTCGTCAGACGACGGGTGTCGCTGCCCCGTCCGCCAAGGCGGCCGCCGTCGGGTCGGCGATCGTTCGCCAGACGGGCAGGTGCACGGAGATGGCCGTCGGGCCGCCCGGGCGGCTCTGCACATCGAATCGACCGCCGAGGAGGCGCACTCGCTCGCTCATCCCGAGCAGCCCGAAGCGGCCGCGCCTTGCAGCCCGCACGAGCGTGCGCGGGACATCGAAGCCGCGGCCGTCGTCCGTGATCTCGAGCGAGGTGCCGTCGGGCCGCGCCTCGACCGAAACGGACACTGAACGTGCCCCGCTGTGATCCCGGGCGTTCGAGAGTGACTCTTGGACGATGCGGACGAGCGCGATCCGTTGAGAGTCCGTGAGAAGGTCGAAGGATCCTTTCAGCGAGAGCTCGATGGCGCTGTCGCTCTGGAGCCGAGCGGACTCGACCTCCCGCGTGAGGGCGTCGGCGAGCGGCGCGCGGGCCACCAGAGGTGATTCGAGCGAATGGACGACATCGCGAAGCCCCTTGTCGATCGCGCCGATGCGCGCCTGGAGATCCTCGAGGAACCCGCAGAGGACGCCGTCCGGGATCGGCTCGGAGTGCTCTTCGACGCGCTGGCTGAGCATGCGGATGTCGCCTGCAAGCGCCGCCACGTCCTGGATCGGCCCGTCGTGCAGGTCGAACCCGATGCGCGTCAGGAGCCGCTCTCCGCTGGCCACGAGCGCACGTTCGCGCGACGCGTTCCTCTCCAGGAGCGCTTCGCGCTCGAGAATCGGCGCGAGCACCGCAGCCGTGTCGCGTGCGGCGGCGAGGGCGCTGACCTCGTCCTCCGCCGATGTGGAGAAGACGAGCGCTGCCTGGACACGCTGCCAGCGCTCGACGGGCACGGCGCGCACGGGCCCAGCGCCGGGCGGCCTCCCCTCGAGCACGTCGCGTGCCGCGAGTCGCGTGCGCCTCCCCGGACCGTCCCCGCTCGTCGAGCAGAGGCAAGTCGGGCCTTCCGTTCCGCCGGCCCAAACAGAGACGTCTTCCACCGGGCAGAGCGCCGCGAGCATGCGAACTTGCATTTCAAGGGCAAGCGGCGGCGAGAGCGCGAGCAACGAAGGGTTGCGCGCGGCGTGGAGATGCACCTGCAGCGACAGGCTCTCCGCGTCCCATCCAGCGGCTTCGGCGACCTCTTCGAGAACACAGCGCACGGCGCGCAACGACCACCCGTGTTCGAGCGACTTGTCGACCAGTGCATCGCCCAGCGCTGTGACGAGCGCGACGTCGTCGCGCGGCACGATCTGCGTGAGCTCCACGATCCGGTGCGCCTCCCGCGTCGACAGCCCCAGGCGCGCGCAGGCAGGACGGATCCCACCGGCCGAGCCGAGCGTTTCCCGACGCCTTCCCGTCGCCGCCATATCTCTCCCGAACCCTCTCCACAGCCCCGGATGAATTCCGGGGGAAGGCGAATTGTGAGGAAGAAAGATCGATTCTTCAATAGGCCACACGGCCCATAGATCACGGGCGTCTTTTCGATCATGCTTTGTGCTCGGCGGAGCGCCTGCGGCACAGTCGCCTCCGCTGAAACACGGGACAGGGAGAGAAATGGGGGGAAGTCGGCTGCGCGCGGCGGTTCAGGGGTTGCCTCAACTCGAGGCGACCGGTTCCTCGACTATCGGTCGGTCCCCTCAGCGCGCGAACTTCCTACGGTCAAGCGTGGTAAGTGGATCCAAGTCGCCGACGGGCGGCTAGGGGAGAGGAGTTGGGGCGTTGACACCTGCGGCGAGGAACGACAAGCCGACGACAAACTGGCGGCGGATTGCCGCCCTGCTGCTGTTCGCCGGGCTGTTGATGGCCGCCCTGGCGCTCGCGAATAGCGGGCGGGCGGCGATCGAGACACCGCCGCCTCCATCGGTGTGGTCCGACAA
>DATAOL010000266.1:0-7427 GCA_036265755.1 Gaiellaceae bacterium
CAACATGTACCGGTCGCTGCACACGACGGTGATCGGGCCGGAGGGCAAGCCGCTCGAGATCCAGGTGCGGACGCGGGAGATGCACCGCACCGCCGAGTACGGCATCGCCGCGCACTGGCTCTACAAGGGCAAGAAGGGGAAAAAGGCCGAGGCGGAGCAGCTCGCCTGGATGCAGCAGCTCGCCGACTGGCAGGCGGAGGAATCCGACCCGCGGGAGTTCCGCCGCGCATTCCCGGAGCTCGCCTCCGACGAGGTCTACGTGTTCACGCCCAAGGGCGAGGTCAAAAACCTGCCCGCGGGCGCCACCCCGATCGACTTCGCGTACGCGGTGCACACGGACGTCGGCCACCGGACGGTCGGCGCGAAGGTGAACGGGCGCATCGTTCCCCTCCATTACCGCCTACAGAGCGGCGACTTCGTCGAGATCCTCACCTCGAAGGCCGCAGGGCGCGGCCCGTCACGGGACTGGCTTTCGCTCGCAACTTCCTCGCGCGCACGAAACAAGATCCGCCAGTGGTTCAGCCGCGAGACGCGCGAGGGAACCGAGCAGCGCGGTCGGGAGAGCCTCGAGAACGCGCTCAAGCAGCACAACCTTCCCTACCGGAAGTTGGCCGGCTCGCCGCTCCTCGCCCAGATCATCCGGGAGATGGGCTTCAAGAAGGCCGAGGACTTCTATCTGGCGCTGGGGTCCGGAAAGCTCCAGGTCTCCCAGGTCGTCAACAAGGTTCTGAGTCGCCTCAAGACCGAAGAGGTCGTCGAGGAGCAGCCGCTCCCCGTCAAGCCGAAGGCGCGCGAGGCGGTCGCATCGCAGAACTTCGGCATCACGGTGCCAGGAGTGGAGGATGTTCTCGTCCGCCTCGCGAAGTGCTGCACACCCGTTCCGGGCGACGAGATCTCGGGTTACATCTCGCTGGGCAAGGGCATCACGATCCACCGACGGGACTGCCCGAACGTGAAAGCCCTCATGCGGAATCCGGAGCGCTTCACCGAGGTCGCCTGGGACGGCGGCGCGTCGCAGAGCTTCCGCGTCCAGATCGCGGTTGTCTCCTGGGACCGCCCGCGCCTCCTGGAGGATGTCGCCCGCACCTTCGCCGAACACGGCGCGAACATCGTCGAGTACGGCGGCCACGTCGAGGACCAGATGGCGAAGAATTGGTACGTCGCCGAGGTGGGGGACATCAAGGCGCTCCGGGGCCTGCTCAACGCGCTCCGCAACGTCGACTCGGTCTTCGACGCCTACCGCGTCACGCCGTCGTAGCGTGGCCGACCGCGAGCGCGTTCTCGCACAGCTGCGCGAGCTCGAGGAGGAGGACGCCCGCAAGGGCGCGCTCCTGGAAGAGCTCCACACGCTCCTCGAACGTGTCAGGACGGTCCAGGGAACGGCATTCGGTGCCCAGGTCACGCAGGCGGAGCTTCCGGCGAATCGGAGGCGCGCCCAGGAGGCCCTGCAGCGCGCTGGAGAAGAGGCACGCGCTGCACAGGCCGCGCTCGCCGAGGCGGAGGAAGGCGTTCGCTCCGGGGGGAAGGCCGGGGAGCGAAACGCCGAGCTCTTCGAGATCCGCGCGCGCGACCGGTTGTCCGTCGCGAAGCGCCGTCTCGCCGAGGCGGAGGCGAGGGTCGAAGCCGTCGAGTGCCATGGCCGCCTGCTGGACGCACTCACGGTGAAGCTGCTTGCGGATGGAAGGTCCCTGGCCGCATCGCTGCGGAGCCGCCCGAGAGTCGCGGAGGGCGCAGGGGTGGAGCCGGCACCCGGCCTCGACGGGCTTCTCGAATGGGCCGAGGGTGCCCGGGCGGCGCTCTTCGTCGCGCGGGGCCAGGTCTCAGCGGAGCGGGAAGCGGTGATCCGGCAGGCGAACGAGCTGGGCTCGGCCGCAATCGCCGAGCCCCTTGGGGCAGTCGGCGTCGCCGTCGTCAAGCGGCGCGTCGAGAGCGCTCTCGAGTAGCGGCGGATCCCTCGTTCGAGGGACGATTCCCTCGTTCGAGGGATCAAGTTCGGCAATTTCGTCACCCGACCGGGGGATTCCGGGCCATTCATCGTCACGCACGATCCGTGTTGAGCGTCATGCGGCCCGCTCGACCCGATCCGATCCTTGCTGGGCTCAACCCGGCTGCGGCAGCCTTCGAGTTCGCCGTCGTCTGGCTCACCCTGGCCGGATTCGCGCTCCTCGCCGTCCCGGCCGAGATCGAGCGGAGCGACTGGCGCACCTTCGCCATCCTCGTGCCGATCATCGCCGCGGTGCATCTGGTTGGCGCGGAGCGGCAGAAGCATCAGGGTTCTCATCTCTCGCTTGCTCCGATCTTCGCGGCGACTCTGCTCCTCCCGCCCGCTCTCACCGCGCTCGCGATCCTGATCGCCTTCGTCCCCGAGACAGTGCGCGCGCGGCCGCGCTGGTACATCGCCGTTTTCAACGTTGCGAACTTCGTTGCGCCTGCGCTCCTCGCCCGCGCGTGTTACGACGCGGTCGGCACCTCGACCGATGCGGGCTGGGCACTCGGTGCGCTCGCCGGCGTGGCGGCGTTCATCATCGTCCAGTACGCGGTGCTCGCAGCGATGCTCCGGCTCGCTCGCGGGGTGCGCTTTTTCGACACGGTGCGCTTGGATTGCGTGCTCATCGATGCCGGGCTCGTGTCGCTCGGCGCTGTCACCGCAGCTCTGTGGGAGATGAACCAGGGGCTCGTCGCACTCACCCTTCTGCCTCTGGCTCTCGCCTACCGCTCGCTCGCCATCCCGGGACTCGTGGAGGCGACGAGGATCGAGCCGAAGACCGGCCTCTACAACATGCGCCATCTCCAGAGCGTGCTCTCGCAGGAGCTCCAGCGGGCGGGGCGATTCAACCGGCCGTTCGCAGTGCTCATGATCGACGTCGACCACCTCCGCGAGATCAACACGACCCGCGGCCATCTCGCCGGCGATCGCGCATTGAAGGCCGTTGCGGGATCGCTCCAGTCGGCGACTCGGGAGTACGACGTCGCAGCGCGTTTCGGCGGGGACGAGTTCTGCGTCGTTCTCCCGGAGACGGAGCTCGAGGGCGCGCTGGTCGTGGCGGAGCGCATCCGGATCCACGTGGAGCGGTCCGAGACCGACCCCAAGGTCACGGTCTCCGTCGGAGTGGCCGCCCACCGGGGCGGCGGAACTACCCCGGAGGCGCTCATCGCGCTGGCCGACCGCGCCGCCTACCGTGCCAAGTTCAGCGGTCGAAACTCCGTCGCCGTCCCGCCCGAGGGCGATCCCGTGGACGAGGCTGAGCGCGTCCTCCTGGACGCCTCGCGGTGACGGGCTTCAGCCTCGGTCCGTGTCAACCGATACATCTGTGATGCTCCGGCGCTCGTTCCCTGCGACCCTTGCCGTGCTGGGGGGCTGCGCGGCGATCCCCGTCGCGCTTCTGGCCCTCTTCGGCAAGCGGATGATCATGCCGCCGCTCTGGGTGCACTTCTACGGTGTTGGCGTGACCGCCCTCGTCGCCATGGCCACGGCGGCCACCCTCATGATCGTCGGCGCCCGCCAAAGGGACGCGCGAACCGTGGCCGTGGCGGGCGGGTTTGCCCTCATGGCCGCGCTCCTGGCCGTGCACGGGCTCATGACGCCGGGTGTGATCGTCGGCCCGAACGGGCTCATCGCAGTCACCGGCGCCGCGACGCTCTCGCTCGGCGGGGCGATGCTCCTCCTCTCGACGTTCCCACCGTTCGCCAACCCGGGCGCCATCCCGCGCGTCATCGGGATCCAGGTCGCGCTCGCGGTCCTAATCGTGGGCGTCAGCGTCTTCGGCGCGCTCGTGCCGGACGTCCTGCCGGCGGTTCCGGAGCCGCGCTCCGCGCCGGCACTCATTCTCCTGGTCGGAACACTGGCCGTGTACGGGTGGCTGGCCGTTCGCGCCGCGAACACGTACCTCCTGACGAGGCGCTTCGCCGACCTCGCAGTCGTCCTCGGACTCGTCCTCCTCGCCGCGGCCGTCTATGGCGCACTCGTTCTCACCTTCATGGACCTGGGCTGGTGGTTGGGCCACATCTTCGAAGTGCTCGGGATCGGGCTGGTGGGCGCATCGCTCGCGTACGACCTCCACCGGGGCCGCCGTTCTCGCCCGCTGGTCGGCGATCTCCGCGCGCGCGAGATCGTCACCTCCGAGGAGGCCTTTCTCGGTGCTCGCGTCCGGGCGCTCGTGGTGCGCCTCGCAGCGAAGGACGCCTCGACCGAGGAACACACGCGCCGCGTTGCGACGCTGGCCGTTGAGATCGGTGAGCAGATGAACCTTTCGCGGACGCGTCTCCGCAGCCTGGCGATCGGCGGTCTACTGCACGACATCGGCAAGCTCTCGATCCCAGACGCGATCCTGCAGAAGCCGGGCGCGCTCGACGACGACGAGTTCTCGGTCATCAAGGAGCATCCGGAGCGGGGCAAGGAACTGCTGGAGGAGCTCGGCGGCTTCGACGAGAGCGTCACGCGGCTCGTCCTCGACCACCACGAGCGCCTCGACGGCCGCGGGTATCCGCGTGGGCTGAAGGCGGACGACCTCGATCTCGCCACTCGGATCCTCGCGGTCTGCGACGTCTACGACGCGCTCGTGTCGCCTCGCGTCTATCGCGATGCCTGGCCCATGGAGAAGGCGCTCGCCCACCTCCAGACTGAGTCGGAGACGAGCTTCGACGCGCGCTGCGTCACCGCGCTGATCCTCGTGTTGGCCGGCAAGCCCGTCGAGGCCGACACTGCCGTGCGCAAAGGGCTCGGCTCGATGGGCGCGCGCCTCGCGTTTCCGAGCTAGCCCCGGTTCAGTGCCGGTGGTGGGCGTGCACGACGGCATGCCCCCGCCCGCGCGCGATGAGCGCCCGGTTGACGGGAAACGCCGCCAGGAACGCGATCGCGAGGGCGACGGCCAGGCTCCCCCAGAACAGCAGGTCTCCCAGGCCGGCGTCGAGGGCGCCGGGCCAGATGAGGATGATCGCGTTGTCGACGATCTCCATGACGACGATCGAAAGCGTGTCGGAGGCGAGGGCGAGTCCGGCCGCGGTGCCGAACGCCAGGCCGCCGTCGAGCAGCGGGACGAGCGTGAACGCGTATCCGAAGAGGAATGCGAGCACGGTCGCGGCTGCGATGGAGGCCGTGTTTCCCCACGCGAACGCCGTTGCGAGCACCAGACCGAGCACCTCCCCGGTCGCGCAGCCGGCCAGACAGTGAGCGGTGGCGGAGAAGGCGAGCCGGTTCAGGCCTGCCACGGCACGCCGCCGGTATCCCAGCCGACGAGGCTGTGGGGCGAGATCAGGGTGGCGACCCGCTCGAGAAAGGTTCGATCCTCGTCGCCGAAGGCCGCAGGCGTGTCGGAGTCGATGTCGATCTCTCCGACGACCTGTCCCTCGTAGACGATCGGGACTACGATCTCGCTGCGCGTCGAGGGGAAGCAGGCGAGGTAACGCTCGTCGGCATTGACGTCGTAGACCAGCTCCGTCCGTCCGCTCGCCGCCGCTGCGCCGCACACGCCCTGGCCGATCGGGATCCGTACGTGCTCGGTCGCCTGCGGCCCCCGCCACGGGCCCAGGACCAGATCGCCTTCTTCGACGAAGTAGATCCCGACCCAGGAGTAGTGGTCGAACTGCTCGTAGAGGATGTCGACGGCCTGGCGGAGGACTTCGTCGGCCTCGGTCTGCTCGTGCACGACCCCTTCGACCGTCTCGAGCGCTGCACCGTAGTCGCTCACGACGGGACTGCGAGCTCCAGGTCGGCGCCCTCGAACTGCGCGACCGTCTGCCGGTAGTCGTCCGGGACGGGATGGGGCCGGCGCTCGGCGAGATCGACGAGCACAAGCGTCTGCGTGGCAGTGCACATGAGCGCGTCGTCCTCGACGCGATAGGCGGCGTACTCGCCTGTCACGCTCGACCGGCCGATGCGCTTCGTTCGCACGAAGACTTCGATCAGGTCGTCGAAGCGGGCGGGCGCCTCGTAGAGAACGTCGCACGCGCGCATGACGAACTCGCACGCCGCCAGGTCGACTCCGAGGAGCCCGAGGTGGCGCAGATACTCGACGCGCGCATCGTCGAAGTAGGGCAGATAGCGGCCGTAGTAGACGATCCCCTGCGCATCGGTGTCCGAGAAGCCGACCCGGGTGAATGCCGAGTACTTGAAGGGCGGCTTGCGGTCGGTCGGCTGGCCGAGGTTCACAGCGCCATCGTAATCGGCTACCTGCGAAGACCCTGAAAGAGACGTGAGGGCGGGGCTCCGGCCCCGCCCTCACCTTTCTGGCTCAGTCGTGGATGACGGCGAGGGCCTCGTCCCGCTTGCGCTCCATCAGGTCGCGGTCGAGAGCCTCGAGGTTCAAACGGAGCAGCGGCTCGGTGTTGGAAGGCCGGACGTTCATGTGCCAGTCCTTCGCGGTCACCGAGATGCCGTCGAGGTGCGAGACCTCGCCCTCCGCGGCGAAGTGCTCCTTGAGCTCCTGGAGCTTGAGGGCCACGTCGGGAACCGGGGTGTTCAGCTCGCCCGTGATGAAGTAGCGCTCGCGGAACGGCTGCAGGATCTCCGACAGCGGCTTGCCGCGCTTCGACACGAGCTCGAGCATGAGGAGTGCGGGGATCGTCCCCGAGTCGGCCTGGTTGAAGTCCCGGAAGTAGTAGTGACCGGAGACCTCGCCACCGAAGAGCGCGCGCTCCTTCCGCATCCGCTCCTTGATGAACGCGTGGCCGACCCGATTGACGAGCGGGACGCCGCCTAGCCGCTCGACGGTGTCCGGCACCGCCCAGCTCGCCCGCACGTCGTAGATGATCTTCGCGCCCGGCTCCTTCTCCAGCATCGACTCCGCGAGGAGAGCCGTGACGAAGTCGCCGGGGACGAACTCGCCGCAGTCGTCGACGAAGAAGCAGCGGTCCGCGTCGCCGTCGAAGGCGATGCCCAGGTCGGCTTGCTCGTCCTTGACCTTGCCGATGATGAACTCGCGGTTTTCCTCCAGGAGCGGATTTGGCTCGTGGTTGGGGAAGCTGCCGTCCGGCTCGAAGAAGCAGCGGACGGCCTCGACGGGCAAGCGCTCAAGGATGGGCGGGAGCATCGCTCCGGCCATGCCGTTCCCGGCATCGACGACGACGCGAAGCGGCTCGATCTCGTCGACGTCGACGAAGGAGAGGACGCGGTCGACGAAGGCGGGGTAGATGTCCACGTCCTCCGCCTCGCCCGGGCCCTCGCTCTGCTCGGTGGAAAAGGACAGGGCCCGGTCGCGTATGTCGAGCAGGCCCGAGTCGCCGCCCACGGGCAGGGCGCCGCGCCGGACGATCTTCATGCCCGTGTACTCCTTCGGGTTGTGCGAGGCGGTCACCATGACGCCCCCGTCGAGGTCGAGCTCGCCCACTCCGAAATAGAGCATCTCCGTGCCGATGAGGCCGAGGTCCTTGACCTGGGCGCCGGCCGCCATCGCTCCGCGGATCGCCGCCTCGGCCATCGAGGTCGAAGA
>DATAOL010000267.1:0-1975 GCA_036265755.1 Gaiellaceae bacterium
GCGACGGCGGTGGGGTCGAAGCCCTTGACCTCGGCCGCGATCCGCACCGGGAACTCGCTCGCGTCGAACGCGTCGATGAAGTCGACGCCGCTCTCGCCCGCGACGGCCGCGCGCCACGTCGAGCGCGCGTCTAGCCCGAGCGGAGTGACCGCCCCGAGGCCCGTGACTACGACGCGCCGCACGACTGCAGCTTAGAGGCTCGGGAATTGCACCTTTCAGGCTTGAGAATTGCCCCTTTTGGCAAGAAGGGTGAAGAAGCAAAGGGGGCCAGGTCCTCGCCCCGTCTCTCGCGACGGAGGTGATGAGAATGGCCACCAGCGCCCTGGCAGGCACCGAAACCCGGACGACGTCTTCGAAGCCGGGGCTGGTCTTCTTCCACTCGGCGGTCTCGGGGAGCTGCCGGCGCGTCGAGGGGTACCTAGCTCAGGTCCTCCAGCGCCGCCGGAACCACGGGACCTTCAGGCTCTACCGGGTCGCGCAGGAGGAGCGCCCCGACCTCGTCGAGCGGTTCGCCGTCGACCAGCTCCCGACGTTGGTCGTCGTCGAGGGCAAGCGTGTCCGCGGTCGGCTCGAGCGCCCGCGCGGGTGCCGCGACATCGAGGAGTTCCTTGCGCCTTGGCTCAACTGACGTCGCGCGGCCAGCGGCCTCGCGCATGGACTAGGCCGTAACGCCGGCCTCCTTCAGCGAGAGCTCGGCGAAGCGATCCCAGTTCTGCGCGATCAGGTCGGCCATCCTCTGCTCGTCGGCGATGATCTTGCGCGCGGCCGTCGCGGTCTCCTCGTCTCCCGCGCGCTCGGCGACCCGCGCCAGCAGCTCGTAGCTCGCGATCTCCATGTGCTCCGTCGCATAGCCGTCGCGGGCGTTTCGGCCCGCCTTCTCCGGCCGCGTCATGTCGAGGACGCTCTTCATCAGCGCGCCGACGATGCCGCCCGCCTCCCGCACGAAGGACTGCGACCCGCCGTGCGCCTCGAGCCGCTTCTGCATGCGCTCGAGGTGCGTCTCCGTCTCGAGCTTGTGCTGGCGCAGGGCGCCGCGGATCTCGTCGTCCTCGGTGGTCGAGATCATCCCGTCGAGCATCCGGAGCACGTTCTGCTCCATCGCCACGGCCTCGTCGATGTGCTTGACCAGCTGAGCTTCGAGCTCGGTTCCCATTGCCTGCCTCCTCATCGTGAAGTGTCCGAAGGTGCGACCGCGGATCGTGGCCCGGCCGCGAAGGACGTCGGGGCTGTCCGGCTCGAGCATGTCGACGAACGAGTCGAACGGCGGGTGGTAGTGCAGCGAGAGCCCGCGCACCTCGAAACGCATCGGCGGAAGGCCCGGGAACCTCGTCTGCCCGTGCGTTCCGTGGATGCGCTTGGTGACGCCGGAGAGCGGCGGCAGCGCCCCGCTCTCCCGCTCGACCTTCCAGACCCCGTCGAGTTGCGTCACGGGAGTAGCCTTCCGCGACATGCCCGGCCCAAACGTGCCCTTCCCACCCATGGAGGCGGAGCTCGTCGCCGAGCTGCCGGCCGCCGACGGCTGGCAGTACGAGCCGAAGTGGGACGGCTTCCGCGGCGTCCTCGAGAACGACGGCGGCGAGCTGGCGCTCTGGAGCCGGAACGGCCGCCCGCTGCTCCGCTACTTCCCGGAGCTTCGACCGCTCGGGGAGTCGATGCCACCCCACTCGGCGCTCGACGGCGAGATCGTGATCGAGCGCGGCGGCGTCCTCGACTTCGACGCGATGCAGATGCGCCTCCACCCGGCCGAGAGCCGCGTGCGCCGCCTCGCCGGCGAGATCCCCGCGCAGTTCGTCGCGTTCGACCTGTTGCTCTGGGACGGCGACGAGGTCTGGCGCCGGCCTCTCGAGGAGCGGCGCTCGGAGCTCGAGGCGCGGGGAGACGGGTTTCAGCTTTCGCCGGTCTCGGCGGATCGGGGCGAAGCCGAGACGTGGCTCCACGGCCTCGAGGCGGCCGGGCTCGACGGCGTGATCTGCAA